>BTQL01000023.1:0-30535 GCA_036985855.1 Acidimicrobiia bacterium
TTGCGGGTGTCGATCTCGACTGGGAGGAGATCGAGCGACTCTCGATCCTTGTTGACAAGGACGATGATGGTTACCTGCTCCAAACGTTCACCAAGATGCTTCAGGACCGCCCAACGGTCTTCTTCGAGTTCATCGAACGGCGAGGTGCGACTGGATTCGGTCTTGGGAACTTCAAAGCGCTATTCGAGTCCATCGAACGCGAGCAGGCAAAAAGGGGAAACCTCTAGCAGTGTGTTGCGAGGTTTCGGGCCTGATTCAGTACTTTTCGGGTACGAACGTCTGTTCCGAAATCGGTGGTCTGATATAACCGCCGTCGTCCTGGCGCGGCGGCAGCTCGACGGGCCCGAGCGTGTGGTCCTCGTAGGGGATCATCGTCAACAGATGGCTGATGCAGTTGAGACGTGCCCTCCTCTTGTCCTCAGCGGTGACGACATACCATGGCGCCTGCTTGATGTCCGTGTGGTCGAACATGATGTCTTTCGCCCTGGAGAACTCGACCCATCTGGCTCGGGATTCGAGATCCATCGGGCTCAGTTTCCAGCGTTTGGTCGTGTCGTCGATACGAGCCAGGAATCTGCGCTCCTGCTCTTCGTCGCTGACGGAGAACCAGTACTTGATGAGGATGATCCCGCTTCGAACGATGATGCGTTCGAACTCTGGACAGGTGCGGAGGAACTCTTTGTACTCTTCCTCAGTGCAGAATCCCATGACGGGTTCCACGAGTGCCCTGTTGTACCATGAACGATCGAACAGAACGATCTCACCTGCTGCGGGGAGCCGGTTCACGTATCGCTGAAACCACCACTGCGATTTCTCTCGTTCGGTCGACGTACCAAGGGCTTCGACCCGACAGATCCTTGGATTCAATCGCTCGGTTATTCGTTTGATGACACCGCCCTTGCCTGCCGCATCGCGACCTTCGAAGATCACGACTACTTTGAGTCCCTCTGATTTGATGTAACTCTGGAGCTTCACGAGCTCGGTCTGGAGACGTTCGAGCTCTTCCTCGTAGAACTTCGTCTTCAGCTTCGGCCTTGCCGTGGTTTCCATTTCGTGAATGGTGTCGAACACCGATTCCCGGGGTGGGGTGTCGCTCATGGCGGATAGAGTACACGGTTCACAATCACCAGTCGGTGCTCAAGCGGTACCCTCTGGCGCATGAACACTCCGATCTCCTTTCTCAGCGACTTCGGCCATTCCGATGAATTCGTGGGAGTTGTCCATGGTGTCATCGCCCGAATTGCACCTTCCGCGAGAATCCTCGACATCACCCACGGCATCAGCCACGGTGACATCCACGGAGGCGCCATGGCCCTCACCCGGGCTGTTCAGTACATGCCAGATGGTGTGTTTCTTGCCGTTGTCGATCCTGGCGTTGGGACCGGACGCAAGGCGATAGCGGCCCGCACACCCGTCGGTTACTTCGTAGGCCCCGACAATGGGCTTCTTGCTCCGGCGGTTGCCATGGTGGGTGGGGCCGACCTCATCGTGTCTCTCGAAGACGATCGATTCCGGCTCCCGGCGAAGGGCGCAACGTTCGCCGGAAGGGACATATTCGGTCCTGCTGCCGCGGTGCTCGCATCAGATCAGGCAGAAATCGAAGATCTCGGGCCGAGACTCGATCCCGGTTCGATCAGTCCGCTTCTCATACCTCTTGCAGAGCCCGCGGGAAACGGAGCTGTCCGCGGCTGCGTGCTGTGGGTCGATACGTACGGGAACATCCAGTTCAACGTGTCACCCGAGGATCTTGGCGCCCTCGGGATGAAGGAGGGTGACGACGTGCTCGTGTCCTTCAACATGGAAGAGGTTCGGGTCGTGTGGGGCTCGACCTACGGAGATGTCGAGGAGGGCGAGGCGATTCTCCACGTCGACTCGCATGGCCAGATTGCAATCGCAGTACGAGGCGGAAGAGCCGATGAGGACTTCTCGTTCGGTGCAGGCGACACAGTCGTGCTCGGTCGACCAGACGGTGGAAACCGAATCGAACTCGAGATAGCGGGCGGGAGCAACGAATCGGAAACGGGGAGAGCCGGCTGAGCGGTCTCTCAGTGCTGAGCACTATCTTCTTCGCGTGCGTCCCGTCACCTCCATCGCCGTTGCCGTGTTACTTGGGATCATCGTGATCGCGTTCGTATTCAAGCTCGCAATCGGCGGCCTCACCCCGTGAGCATCCTTATCTACACGAGACAGGCGTGCCCGCTATGCCTGGAGGGAATCGCCGTTGCTCGGTTCGTATTCGGCGAGGACCAGATCACGCTTGTCGATGTCGATTTGGATCTCGAACTCATGGAGAAGTACACGAACCGGGTCCCGGTCATCGAGACTCCAGATGGTGTCGTGATCGGTGAGGGGATCATCACGGAACGCGTGCTCCGCGAGTTCGCGGATAAACGACGGTAGACCGATTCCGACACGGTCCGCTCAGCGCGGCGCACCGATGTTGACTGTTCGCTCGATTGCGTTGTAGATGTGTTCCGACATCTTCGCTTCGTCCGGGTCGAGCAGATTCGCCATGACTTTGAGCGTCCACTCCATGAGAGGTTTCGATCTCAGGCCGACCGTGGTGAGTGATCTCATGATTGCCGGGTTGCCTATCGCCTTGACGAATACTCGTGCGACGCGGTGATAGTCGCCGTAGGTGTTCTCGAGCTCCTCTGCGTAGCCGGTGAGAGCTGTGTCATTCCCGGTGGCGGCTTCTGCGACCCAGAACGCTGCCATGCGCCCGGTTTCGTATGCGTAGTCGATACCTTCTCCGTTGAAGGGGTTGACCGCGCCGGATGCATCTCCGATGAGCGCCCAGTTTCGGCCGACTTTGGGACCCACAGACAGCGACATCGGCAGTTTGCCACCGATCGGCCTTGTGCGAGGCGTAGTTTCGACGACCTTCCAGTGCTCCGGGAGGGAAGCCGTGTAGGCGGCGAGGATCCTGCTCGTGTTCACGTCCTTCCAGCCCTTGAACGTGGAAACAAGACCAGCACCGACGTTGATCTCCCCGTCCCCGAGAGGGAACACCCATCCATACCCCGGCATCGCTCGGCCCTGCTCATCTCTGATATCGAGCTGACTCTCGATGAACCGGTCGTCAGAGTTCGGACTCTCGTAGTAGGCGCGCACTGCCAACCCGAATGGGTAGTCCTTGCGACGGGCGGCACCGACCCCACGTCCAAAACGCGAATTCGAGCCGTCAGCGATGATCACGAGATCGGGATGAACCGTGTGAACACCTCCATCGTTTGTCAGGGCAACACCCGTTACGCGATCATGCTCAACGATCGGCATTGCAGTGGTTTCCTGTTCTATGAAGGCGCCCTGTTCTTCGGCCATGCCGGCAACGATGCCGTCGAGGTCTGCCCTGCGCATCGTTGCGCCCCAGTTCGGATATACAGAGTGCTCCGGCCACGGAATCTCGATCTTGAGGTCGCCTGCGTACGCTCTGAGTCCGTCGACTCGATGGAGATCGAGTCGCTCGAAGTCGAAGTTCATGTCAAGCAGCTGCTTGATGGCTCTGGGCGTCAGCCCGTCGCCGCAGGCTTTCTCGCGCGGAAAGCGCTCCTTCTCGACAAGGTGAACCTCGACGCCGTTGCGTGCAAGCCAATACGCTGCAGAGGCCCCACCCGGGCCGCCACCGATAACGAGAACTGTCTTCGCCATGGATAGGAGCGTACCTGTCGGTGCCAAGGAAGGGTCGGTCGGGAACGAGCTGTCTCGACCGATTCTCAACCCTCGGATTCGACGAGGCCGCAATCGACCTGGGCTTCTTCGGGTGGTTGGCCACCGAATTCGACGCGTTCGTAGAGGCTGACCGAGGCGAGCTGTTCGTCCGTCATGTTCCCGCCGAACGAAGGCATGAGACCGAAACCTCCGACTGGTTTGTCGGTGGCGCCGTACGTTGGATCAGGCCAGCCTGCCGTCCCGAGGCGTACCCATTCGATCTGCTGATCACATGACCCGGCGGGGAACGTCGACAAGACGGCGCCACTCGCGAATGCTGGACCCGCGCCACCAGAACCATCGGATGAATGACAGACGGCGCACTGGCTGTAGATACTTGCACCGGCTGCGAAGTAGTCGATAGCCGCGACGCCGTAGTCGGATCCGTCACAATTCACTGCCTCGCCCGTTGCGGGATCCACGAGTAGCTGTCCCGCCGTCCCGCAGTCAGGCCCGTTCGGTACGACGAGAATGTATGCGACCGCGAGAAGCGGAATCAACACAAAAGCGGCAGCGAGCCATCTCGGATACCCGCCTCGCACCACCGGAATGTCCTCGTCCTCCGCGGGTTCTTCGACTGCGGCAGGCGAAGCTTCGATTACTTCGACTTTGGCTGTCGGAGATGGCTCGGGTGTGTCGTCTGTGGCCTGTTGTCCATCGTCTACCACCACCGGCTCTTCCGCGGGAGCTGAAGTGACGGTGGTCGGATCCACACCCGCCCACTCTGCGAGAACAGCCTCAACCGACTCGCCGCTCTTCTTCGATCGGGCCTCAGCCGACCGCTTGGCGAGCGCAGCGGGCATGCCCTTCACCTCGGCGACCTTCTCGAGCAGCTCGTCCATCGACATGGCTCCTGCAGCAGCAGCCACTGCGACCGCCGCGTTCGGTGCAGGCTCTTGGTCTGCAGGTGGCGTTTCGTCCGCGACGGTCGGAGGCTCTTGCGTGGCTGCCTCTTTTCGGCTGCCTCCCTTTTCCTGCTTCTTGAGCTCTTCCAGGTCGACTCCGGCCCAATCGGCAAGCACGATCTCGAGCGAAGAGTTGGAATGCTCTGCCCGCGCTGTAGCGGATGAGAGGATGAGTTTCGGTGGCATGCGTTTGGCCTCAGCGGCGAGCTGCACGAGGTAGTCGATCGTCACCTCGACTTTCGGCTCGACATCCGACTCTTCCGGTGCGGGCTCCTGAGCACCAGCTGGCTCAGCCTCGTCTCCCGTCCCCTGTGTCCGTTCCGCCGTGTCATGTTCTTCCCCTGCCCACTCCTGGAGCACGGCCTCAACAGAGGTGCCGGTCTTTTCCGCACGGGCCTGAGCCGATCGCTCTACGAGGGATGCTGGCATTCCTCTGAGTTCGGCGACTCGCTGGAGAAGTTCGTCCATCGTCCTACCTCAACGTCTCGATGTAGCTGACAATTGCATTGATGTCCGCCTCCAGCAGATAGGAGTATGACGGCATGATCGACCATGACCGAGCGGCCCGCGGATTCACCAGGTGTTGGGCGACTGATGATGGGTCGAAGGCCTCCCTGTCTGCGACATGCATGAGATCGGGGCCGAATCTGATGCCCGCGATCAAGGCAGGATTCTCGTTGGCATAGTCTCCAGCAACGCTCACGGCACCAAGGCCGACATCTGTGATGATCGGTCGCACGGACTGGGTGTGGCACTCGGCGCAACCTAGAGAGATATACAGATCACGGCCGGCAAGTTCAGGTGTGCCGGGCTCATACGTGCGGAATCGGTCTGCTGTGATCGTTGCGGCGGCCTCGGAGCTGTCCAACATCGGTAAGGCGGCGGTGAGGACTGCTGCTCCGACCCAAACCGTTGCAGCCCCCCAGACAAGCATCTTCCACGTCACGTACCGAGTGGACCCCTCGAATTCCAGGTCGTATTCGGAAGCGGATTCCGGTGAGCCGAGCTCAACGTCTGAGGTCGAATTGATACGAACGAGGTACGCGATCTGCGCGATGGCATAGAGCGTCAGCGAGATGGCAGCGATCCATAGGAACGGTTCAAGGGACACGACGGCGATCTCGTAGTCTGATCCGTAATTCGAAAAGAGCTGGCTCGATGGTCCTGAGATCCATGAGAAACCGGTGACGATGCCACCGGCAAGAAGAGCAGTGGTCGCGCCCACCACGCCTGTCACGGACCATGAGAAGTGGGAGCTCGCGTCTGACGCTCCGCCGCCCCTTCGAACGCTGTTGGCAGCGAATACCGCAAATGAGCCACCGCCGAGAGCGACCAGCATATCGACGCCGACATTCCACGTCGAGTATTGGACGATGGCGCTCGTTGCTCGCCACGCGAGAAGCAGGTTCACGATCGTTGCCACCACGAGTGCGAGTCCGCCAACGATGGCGTACCGGAGTGTGGCCCTGTCGCTGATGCCTTGCACGCGACCCTTGAGGATGAGCCCGAGGTCGGTAACGATCGCTACAACCGGAACGAGCGTACCGATGGCGAACGCGATCGTGAGGGTCTCATACCAGTCTGGAGACGAGGAGTAGACGAGGTTGACACCGCTCATGAACGCCCAGGTGAGCGTGAGCGACCAGAAACCGAGCGCTGCGAGCGGTCTCGGCCCTGTTACGTCCGCGCCGCTGATCTTCGAGAGCGCAAAGTAGAGGAGACCAACCGCCATCGTGATGACGAAAAGCCGATTCAATCCGGCGTTTGCGAACGAAGCCTGGATCAAACCAGGAGTTCCGCCGGTGAGCGGGATCAGGCCGAACACTGCCCCCGCGGAGAGCCACCACGCTGCTGCCATGAGATACCAGCCTGTGGCGCCGAGTCTGTCCGCCTTCAGTCGCGCGGTCGCGGTGATCGCGAATGTTGCGAGCACGTATCCGATTGCCGAGACCCCTCTCGCCCAGATCGGTCCTTCCTGCCCCTGGATACCAGAGGACAGCCCCGTGAGCGCGGTGCCGGCAGCGACCACTGCCCCGATCGTGATGAGGATCAGCGCGACCGTGCCGAGTGTTTTGCGTTTTACCTGCTCGCCTGTGATGTGGGCAACCACGTAGAAGGCGAGCCCGAGCCCTGCGAGCGGGAGCCAGCCGTTGGTCACCAGGATTCTCCCTGCCGGTGCAAGCCGACCGTAGGTCGTGTAGGCGGATCCCGAGAGAAGGTTGGGCAGGACGAGCTGGAGCGACGCGAGAGCGGATACCACAAGTCCGGTGGCGAACAGCACAGCTGCAACCAGCAGGTACCTGCCTGCCATGGCCGTTCCGTTGTCTGCAGCCTCCGCCTGAGCTACGTCGTTCGATGAGATGTCAGCGGTCACGCTTACAGCGTCCTCCTGATGGGATGTCTTGGGGCTGTCTTCTGTCGGCGGCAGAAACTCTAGCCGCGCCTGGCGAAGCATTCCTCATTGCTCGAATGGCAGATGCCAGCCGTGACTCTCTCAGCAGTATTGCGTGCAAGCGACCAACTTTGCGACTTGACTACCGAAGGCATCATCACCGGCGTACACTGTCGTCGCCCCTAGGAGACTCGTGAGCGAACGAAAACAATTCATCTCAGGAGTTGCGCTCGTTGTGGCTGGCGTCGTGATCGCCATCGGCGGGTCTTTCCTTGTGCACATGGTGGAGTCTGCCGAGTTCGACGAATTCGGACGAGCTCTCTATCCGAATGTCCCTCGTGGTTGGATGCTTGCGACACTCGCTCAGCTCGTTGCCCTCGGCGGTGTTCTCATTGCGATGGTTGGTGTAACGCTCGGATGGATCTGGAAACGCACCTTGACCTGGGCAAGGGCGATGCTCGGAGCGGTGCTGTTCGCCGGTTTGATGTTCATCATCTTTGCGATCATCCCAAACCAGTTCCTCACAATCACTCAGTCGACACTCGAATGGACCCCGCAGAAGATCTTCATCACGTTTCCTGCCGCCGTTGTCATGAACAACGATGTGTCGATCTCGTACGCGGCACTCAAGGACATGATCTCGGCCGGGTACACAACCACCATGCTGTTCCTGATTCCGATCATCATGTACCAGTGGCAGGGCCGCGCGAAGAGGGCTGACATTCCCAAACCGACGCCCATATCGAACTACGGCAGGCCAATGCGAGTTGATCGCTGATGGCAAAAGAAGCCTGGCTCGAAACGCCTCCGATTCGCGACGATTATCAACTAGCGATTGTCGATCCTGAATACTTGCTCGCTGCCGTCAAGCCGAAACAGTTCATCCACATCGATCAGTCCGAGTGCATCCTGTGCGCCGGATGTGTCGATATCTGTCCGTGGAAATGTATCCATATCCTCAGTCCCGAGATCATCACAGAAACGTTTGGTGTCGACGATCCGAACAGCAAGCCCGAGAACCAGGCGATGTTCCTCATCGATGACACCGAGTGCACGAGATGCAAGTTGTGTGTCGACCGCTGTCCGACGAACGTGATCACGATCGGGAAATTCGGTGGGTCGATCGCCTCGCAATCAGATGACATCGAAGCTGCCCCATGGGAGTTCGACACGGGGAACCGTGATACGAAGAATGGTTATGCCTACGGCACACGCTGGTAGGCAAGAAGTACGACGAGGAGAGCCAGATTGGCAGACGGAAAAGGGAAGGGCGGCCTCAAGGAAGCCGTAAATGGGATGGGAGACCACGTGCGCAATTCGCAGGTGTGGAACTCGATCTTCCGCCCCGGTTCCCCGATGCGGGCAGATAGCAGCGACTCGCCAAGGAATCGTTCATATGTCGTGATGAACAATGTTCTGTATCACCTCCACCCGGTGAAGGTGAAACGGCACGGAGTAAAGCTGTCTTACACCCTGTGCCTCGGTGGTCTGAGCTTCTTCCTGTTCATCCTGTTGACCATCACAGGTATCTTCCTGATGTTCTACTACCGGCCGACCTCACCACAGGCCTACTTCGATCTCCAGGCACTTGCGACCGATGTTGCGTTTGGCCAGATGGTGCGCAACATGCATCGGTGGGGCGCTCACATCATGGTGCTCACGGTGTTTCTCCACATGAGCCGGGTGTTCTACCACGGTGTCTACAAGCCGCCGCGCGAGTTCAACTGGGTCGTCGGGATCGTGCTGCTGCTGCTCACACTCCTTCTCTCATTCACCGGATACCTGCTCCCATGGGATCAGCTGGCGTTGTGGGCCGTGACCGTCGGTACCAACATGGGTGCATATGCGCCCGTTTTCGGAAACCAAGTGAGCTTTGTGTTGATCGGTGGTGTCCTGATCACTGCAAACACGCTGCTGCGTTTCTATGTTCTCCATGTTCTCTTCCTACCGTTCATCATCACCATCTTCATGGCCGTCCACTTTTGGCGGGTTCGTAAAGACGGCGGCATTTCGGGACCCCTCTAAGGAGAAATCGTGGCACAGCTACCAGAAAATCTTCTCAGACGGTCGGCCGAGGCTCGAGCGAAGGCCGAAGGTCGGTCGGTCGAAGAAGTGCTTGCCGAAATGAAGGGAGAGGCACAGCCCGAGGCGCCGCCCGAGGCGACGCAGTCTTCAGTCGACAGTTCACCGTCCACGGATGCCCCTGCTGGTGGGGGGCGCGATCTCGACGCAGAGGCAAACGAGTACGGCGTACCGAGACCCATTCTCGAACGGTCGATGTTCGCGAGGGCAAGGGCCGACGGAATCTCTGTGCCCGCCATGGCGGGCACCGCCGCGCCTACGGTCGCTGCGCCGCCTTCTGCGGGTGCTCCGGTAGCCGCATCGCGTGCTCCGACTGGACCACCCCCGGGGGTGCGCACGCAGAGATTGCTCACGGTTGTCAAAGCCGGCGCGATCCAGGGTGCCGACAGAGAACCTCAGGACAAGGTCAACGTGTGGCCGCATCTTCTGGCCATCGAGTTCGTCGCGCTCCTCGTCATGTTGGCTTTCCTCACCCTGTTGTCTGCGTTCGTTGATGCGCCGCTCCTGGAGTTCGCGAACTTCAACGAACAACCGAACCCGTCCAAGGCCCCGTGGTATTTCCTCGGGCTGCAGGAGCTGCTTGCCTACTTTGATCCCCAGGTCGCTGGCATCATCATTCCAGGTTTTGGATTGGCCGCGCTGGCCTTCATCCCGTACATCGATCGAAACCCATCCGTGCGGCCGTCAGACCGTAAGTTTGCGATTTCGATCTTCACCGTGTTCCTTGTGGCTGCGGCGGTCGTAACGATCTTCGGGTCGTTTTTCAGGGGTCCGGGATTCAACTTCATCTTTCCGTGGCGCGACGGGATATTCTTTGACGACTTGAAGACGATACTTGAATGAGTGGTTCTGCATGAGATACTTGAGCGGCGATTCTCCATGAGCACTACAAACATCTTCGTTCTGATCATCGTCGTTGCCGCAGCGATCGCAGCCTTCGGCATCATCGCTGTTGCATTTCAGCGTAAAGACACCGATGGCGCCGTCACGCAGGCTGAGCTTGGCCGAAAGGCCGTCAAGGCGGACCTGGCGAAACACAAGGCCATGGAGCAGGTTGCAGCCGTCGAGGGGGGCAGCGTTGCCACTGCCACGATGGTCGACGCACCAACCGAGTTTGTCGACGATGCGCCCCGCATCGAGATCACTGAAGACGACTACGGCGTTACACGCCGAAAGTTCTTCAACAGAGCGATCGGCGCAGTCTTCGGTCTCTTCATGCTCCAATTCACCCTTGCAAGTCTCGCATTCATCTGGCCCAAGCTGAAGGGCGGCTTCGGTGCGCCTGTCAAGGCCGGCAATTTCGATGCTCTCAAGACTGAGGTGATCCAGGCTGGAACGATCATCCCGAAGGCCATTCCTGCGGCTCAGGCCTGGATCGTCCCATTCGAGCTGAGTAAGCTCCCAGGTTCACAGTACGAGTCGGTAGCGTTCGTCGTTGCAGGCGGCGAAGACGACGGTGTCGGCCTGATGGCGCTGTGGCATCGATGCGTTCACCTGGGCTGTCGTGTTCCTGAGTGCATCCCATCTCAGGGGTTCGAGTGCCCGTGTCACGGTTCGAAGTACAACGCGCACGGTGAGTACTCTGCCGGGCCGGCACCGAGGAATCTCGACAGGTTTGGGGTGAGTATCGACGCTGCAGGAGAACTCGTGATCGATACGGGAACGATCGTCCAGACGGCCAGGTCGAAGAGCTTCACGATACCCTACCCCCAGGGCCCGTTCTGTGTTGGGTGATCACGCAGTGAACCATCTGGCCATCGTGCTCGCCGCCGGCGGCGAGCCCGCCGATTCGGGTAGCGGGCTCGGAATCGGTGCCCTCGCATTGATTCTGGTCGTAGCGCTCCTCCTCACCTGGATGGCGTATCTCTACTTGAACTCTCGCCGTTCGAAGGCAGCTGCCCAGGAAGCCGCACCTTCGAATCTCTCTCCGGGAGCTTCCGATGACGAACTCGAGAACAAGAAGCTGACCCGCGTGCTTCGCGCCGCGCTTCTCGGCTCAGCTCTCATGGCGATCATCATGCCCTGGTATGCATTGAACGAGCCTGGTCGACAGGAGGCGTTCGCCGAAGAGATCCAGGAATTGGATGTCGAGGAGGGTGCGCACTTCTTCAGCGTTGAAGGATTCACATGTGCAAACTGTCATGGCCCGACGGGTGGCGGTGGCGCTGTGGGCTTCCAAGAATCGCGCTCCGGGGTTGAGACGATCTGGGCGGTCCCGTCCCTCGATGACGTCTTCTTCAGATACGAAGAAGAGGAGATCCGCCATTGGATTGTCTTCGGTCGAGATGGCACCCCCATGCCGCCCAATGGTCTTGAAGGTGGCGGTGCCATGAGCGTTCAGGAAATCGACCAGGTGGTCGCGTTCCTCAAGTCCATACAGGTCACCCAGCAAGAGGCATTCGAAAAGTCACAGGGCATCCCAGACCGTGCCCTTACCCAGATCGAAGGTGGTGAGCAGGCGACTCAAACGCTCATCAACTTCCAGGAGATCCAGATCGAAGCGGTCAACGCGGCGCCAGGCACGCTCGGCGTTGTCGGCACATTCCCGGACGACCTGAAGGATCTGCTGCAAGCACCGGGCACATGCACAGAGGCTTCTGCAAACCTCGTTGGCACAACCTGTGAGCAGCCGGGCACCGATACTGACCGCGACGGACTGACGGACGAGGCGGAGAATGGTCTCACAGCGATTGCGGCTGTCTCGCGTGCAGAACTGACGGTAATCAATGGAGTTGCAGGGGAAAATACCTACGTATTCGAACCCCAGGCGGTGTACGACGTTCGCTTCGATCCTTTCGACGCGTTCACCAATGGCGACGGGGACCTTGATGAGGCAGACGCGCTCATCTCACAGCTAGAGACCGACGTCCTACTCCTCTCGGTAGTCGCTGAGCGTCAGGACCAGTTCCTCGAGGACTTGGAGTCCGGCCTCGTGTTCCTCCAGAATTCGCTCGAGCTGCGCATATGGGATATCGACTTCGCTTCGGTCGCATCGGAGATGGGCGTGTCCGAGGCCGATGCCAAGCTTGCAGTGGGACTGTTCAACGGTTACTGCGCTCGCTGCCACACGGCAGGGTATTCGGCGGGAGCAACGTTCGATCAGGGTGCCGGTACGGGCGCGTGGGCGCCATCTCTTGTCAATGGGCGATCCGAGCTGCAGTTCCCCGACATGAGCGACCAGATCTCCTTCGTTATCGGCGGCTCCGAAAACGCAAAGAACTACGGAATCAATGGACTCGGTACCGGGCGTATGCCAGCCTTCGGTATGGTGCTGTCTGAGAGGCAGATCGAATTGATCGTCATGTATGAGAGGACGCTCTGATGCGCCGCGTTGTCGATGCGCTGCGCCGCGATGAGTCAGGGTTGACAAAACTCGAAGCCCTGGGTCTGTTCGCATTCGTCGTATCTCTCTTGTCGATGGTCGGACCCGTCCGCGAGTTCGTCATCGATCTCATCGGCGTCGTGTTCGGGCAGATGGATCCTGACACGGGTCTTCCGAATGAGTTTTCGACCGCGATGCGCGGGTTCGTCGTTGTCGGCGGTGCCGTCATCGTATTCATCGGGTCCGGCTGGTTGCTTCTTTGGACCAACCTGGGGAAACGCTTGTCGTTCCTACTCACCGGTGCGGCCACATTCGGATGGCTCGTCATCAACGGGTTTCTGTTCGTTGTCTACGCACCTCGTGGGATTCGGCCGGCGAACCTCGAGGGTCTCAACGCGATCCAGATGAGGTTGCCGGCGATCGCCATGACAGCAGCCTCTTTGGTCCTGTTCTTGATGTTCTTCACCGCTCTCAATCGGTACGAGGCAGATACCGAATAGGCGTACCCGCTACGATTCCTGTAGATGAAACGCAAGTATCCCGAGTTCGGTTGAGAGATCGACTCGACGAACGGACACATCATCGTCGGTCTTGAGGATCGTCGGCGCAAGGTTGAGAATCGACTTCACGCCTGCTGCGGTCAGCCGATCGGATATGGCCTGGGCAGCTGAAGGCGGGGTCGCGAGGATTCCTATCTCAACACCCTTGTCGGCGATGACGTATTCGAGACGTTGAAGTGATTCGACCGTGAGACCGTTGACTCTCGTGCCGATCCGATCCTCGTCTACATCGAGAACTGCAACGATCTCGAACCCCCAGGTCTCGAATCCCTTGTAGTTGGCCAGCGCGGATCCCATGTTTCCCGCACCGATGACGACGACAGGATGTACCGATGTGAGGCCCAATGCCTTCCGGATCTGCCCGCGGAGCTCCTCGCGGTCGTATCCGACACCCCGCGTCCCGTGGGTGCCGAGGTATGAGAAGTCCTTGCGAACCTGAGCGGAGTTCACACCAGCGGCCTCCGCCAGGTCTTCAGACGAACATGTCCCACTGGTGTGGGACATGTCCGTGAGACATCGCAGATAACGCGGCAATCGCGCCACGGTGGCTTCGGGGATGCTGGCCTTCATGGGTCGGATGGTAGGGTGGTCCCGCAATGCGGAATCAGTTCTCAGCTACCCAAAGTTCTGTTCACTGAGAACTGTCAACTGTGGACTTGTCGGCGATAGCTGGTGTGGACACCTGAGAGGTTATCCTGAGCGACCATGGAGCTCGCCGACTACCTCCCGATCGCTCTGATGACCATCCTCGGTCTTCTATTCGCAGGCATGTCTCTCTCCATGTCCAGGTGGATGGCTCCCAACAATCCGACACCTGAGAAGCTCGCACCATACGAGTGTGGAATCGTTCCTCTCCAGGAGCCGATCGGACGGTTCCCTGTCAAGTTCTATCTCGTTGCGATGTTGTTCGTGATCTTCGACGTCGAGATCATCTTCCTGTTCCTGTGGGCTGTGCGCATGGATCAGTTTGGTTGGGCCGGCATCGCCGCGGTCGTCGTATTCATGCTGATGCTCATCGAGACCCTCGCGTATGTCTGGAAGCGGGGAGCTCTCGACTGGAATGTGGCGCGGCGTGCCCGATACCGCACTGTCGTCGCCCCCGACCCATCAATGGAAGAGGCTGCCTGATGGCTGGTGTTGCCGCCAGCCCTGGTTTCCTCATGACGACCGTCGAGAAGAGTGTCAACTGGGCGCGCACACGCTCGATGTGGCCGGCGACCTTTGGTCTTGCATGTTGTGCGATCGAGATGATGGGAACCGGTGCAGCCCACAATGACCTCGCTCGTTTTGGCATGGAGGTCTTTCGAGCGTCTCCCCGCCAGGCCGACTTGATGATTGTGGCCGGTCGCGTCAGTCAGAAGATGGCTCCCGTGCTGCGGCAGGTGTATGACCAGATGGCCGAACCGAAATGGGTCATCTCGATGGGCGCATGCGCTTCTACGGGTGGGATGTTCAACAACTATGCACTTGTCCAGGGAGTAGACGAAGTTGTGCCGGTGGACATCTATGTGCCGGGCTGCCCGCCCGGTCCGCAATCTCTCATGCACGGGATCCTGACGCTGCAGGACAAGATCATGGCTGGCGAGATCCAACGTTCAACCGGGATGTTTTGAGATGGGGACAACCGACGACATGCCGGATACCGCTGGGTCCGAACCACCGGAGGGCTCCGGAGGGCTTAGGGTGGAGAACGAAATCATCGCGGCCTTGGTCCAGCCGTTCGATGCCGTTGACGTCGAGGAACGCTCGTACGCGTCGAGCGCTACGACCTACCACGCGATCACGATTCCTGTCGCCGATTGGGTTGCGTTCGCTCGTAACGCTCGTGACACCGGATTCGATACCTTCATCGACCTTTTCGCTGTCGATCACTTTCGGGACGCACCGAGATTCGAGGTGACGCTGAACCTCATCTCCATGAGCGCCAGGGAGCGCATTCTGATCTCGACCCGCGTGCCGTACGACGATCCGTCCGTACCGACACTCACCGGCGTGTTCGCCGGAGCGAATTTCTACGAGCGCGAGGCATATGACCTTGTCGGCATCGATTTCCCCGGTCATCCCGACCTGACCCGCATCTTGATGCCGGACGATTGGGTCGGACACCCGCTGCGCAAGGACTACGACATCGGTGCCGTTCCCGTCCAGTTCAAGGCTGGGAGCTCAGATCTATGAGCGACGTGACTGAGAACGGGGATGGCATCGCTGTAGACGATGACACTCAAGACGAGCAGACAGGCCTTTCGAGCTCCGAAACCAGACGTAAGCAACACGAGATCTGGGTGTCTGGAACCGAGGAGCGGATGCCGTTCGCGAAGGCAACAGATGAAGGCAGCCAGGAACTCCTTCCTCGTGACCTGGATCCTGCTCTCGATATCCAGCGCGGTGTGGTGGTTGAAGACGACTTCGTCGTGCCCGAGCGCATCGTGGATGAGGAACGTCAGATCATCAACATGGGACCTCAGCACCCATCGACCCACGGCGTGCTCCGACTCCACATGGAACTCGAGGGCGAGACGGTTCGGCGGGTGAAACCGATCATCGGCTATCTCCACACGGGGATGGAGAAGACGGCGGAGACACTCAGCTACTCGCAGGGCTCAACGAACGTCACTCGGATGGACTACCTCTCACCGTTCCATAACGAGCTCACATTTTCGCTCGCGACGGAACAGCTCCTCGGTCTCGAGGTCCCCGATCGAGCAAGCGCTATCCGTGTACTCATGACCGAACTCAACCGCGTCGCCAGCCATCTTCTCTTTGCGGCCACCATGGGCATGGACGTCGGCGCCGTATCGATGATGATCTACGGATGGCGCGAGCGTGAGGTATGCCTCGACTTCTTCGAGAAGACCACAGGGTTGAGGATGAACCACAACTACATCAGAGTCGGCGGTGTAGCCGCCGACCTGCCCGATGGTTGGGAAGAACAAGTCGTCGCTCTCATCAAGAAGGTCAACGACGGCGTGGACGAGTACGAGGAACTGCTCAATGAGAACCCCGTTTTCTTGGACCGGACGCTCGGGGTGGGCGTTCTCACGCCAGCAGAGATCAAGCAATATGGCATCACCGGTCCGGTTGCGCGCGCCTCCGGAGTGGATTGGGATCTTCGCAAGGTCGCCCCGTACTGCGGTATCGACCGGTATGACTTCGACGTGCCTCTCGGCAAACATGGAGATTGTTTCGATAGATACAAGCTGAGAATGGACGAGATCCGTCAGTCGCTGCGTATCGCGGAGCAGGTGCTCGAGAGCATTCCGAATGGTGACTACCGCAACACGGATCCCAAGGTGACACCCCCACCGAGGGCGCGCATAGACGAGTCGATGGAAGCTCTGATCCACCATTTCAAGCTCTTCACCGAGGGTGTGAACGTTCCGCGCGGCTCCGCCTATCAGGCTGTCGAGGGACCACGAGGAGAGATCGGCGCATACATCGTTTCGAAGGGTGGAGCGAAACCGTGGCGCTTGCGCTGGCGGGCACCGTCGTTCGCCGTGGTACAGGCGCTGCCGGCGATGATGACTGACTCGTTGATCGCCGACATCATCGCCGCCCTCTCGTCAACCGATCCTGTTCTCGGAGATGTCGATCGATGAGTGCCGTGATAGCGGGCTGGAGCCAGGACAACCGGGAGCGCGCGCGGTTGATTCTTGCTTCCTATCCAGAGAAACGGTCCGCCGTCATGCCCTTGTTATACATCGCGAGTCTCGAACACGAATACGTGACAGAGGACGCGATGCGCGAGGTCGCCGAACTCACCGAGATATCCGCCGTGCAGGTCCGGTCCGTTGCTTCGTTCTACACGATGTTCAAGAGCAACGCGGTTGGCGACTATCTGGTGTCTGTGTGTGCGTCCATTTCGTGCCACCTCCTGGGTGCGGATGAGGTACTTGCCGCAGTCGAAAAGGCTTCAGGGGCCTCAGCCGGTGAAACAACCGAAGATGGATCGATATCGGTTGAGCGCGTCGAGTGCATCGGTGCTTGTGGCGGAGCCCCTGCGGTGCAGGTGAACTATGAACTCATCGAGGGAGTGACGCCGGAAAAGGCCAAGGGACTTGTCAAGTGGCTCACAGATGCCAGGCCGGCGGTTGTGTTGACCGACGAGATGCAGCAACTCTTCGGGGGCCAGCGGTCTTTCGATTGGGGTTCCTCTGAACCGGAGGGCGCCACACGCCCTCTACCTGCGTTCGGTCCGTACGGATCAGCAGAGGTGGGTCGATGACAGAAATGATCCTCACGCAGCGCATGACGGCCCACCCTTCAGACAGCCACACGCTCAGTCGTTACCTCGACACGGGTGGTTACACCGCCCTCACCAAGGCTCTCGATAACATGTCCGAAGAGGAGATCGTTGAAGAAGTCAAGGCCTCGAACATGCGTGGTCGGGGTGGCGCCGGCTTCCCCACCGGTGTGAAGTGGGGCTTTCTCGCTCCCGCCCAACCCCGCTATCTGGTCGTCAACTGCGATGAGTCGGAACCAGGAACATTCAACGACAGGCAGTTGACAGAGCGCGACCCACATCAGCTGCTCGAAGGCATCATCATCTCGAGTTACGCCCTTGGTGTGAGCCACGCATTCGTGTACATCAGGGGGGAATACCCGAAGGCTGCACGCCGATTGCAGCGTGCGGTCGACGAGGCGTACGAGGCTGGATATCTCGGGGAACACATCCGTGGTTCGGAGTTCTCCCTGGATGTGACGCTCCACCTCGGTGGCGGTGCTTACATCTGCGGCGAGGAAACTGCGCTGTTGAACAGCCTCGAGGGCAAACGTGGAGAGCCGCGGCTCAAGCCTCCGTTCCCCGCGGTTGAAGGCCTGTATGCGAAACCAACGATCGTCAACAACGTCGAGTCCATCTCGAACATCCCTTGGATCACGGCGAACGGTGGGGCAGCGTACGCGTCCATCGGGCCTGAACGATCCGCCGGAACCAAGATGCTCAGCATGTCCGGACACATAAGAAAGCCTGGCAACTACGAGATCGTCATGGGAATGACCTGGCGGGAGCTGATCTACGAGATCGGTGGAGGCATCACAGATGGCAAGGCGCTCAAGGCCTGGATCCCCGGTGGCGCATCATCACCCTGGTTCGTGCCGGACGAACATCTCGATACGCTCCTGACGATCGACGATGTGGCATCGAACGGGTCGATGGTCGGCGCGGGTGCCGTGATCGTCATGGACGAGACGACCAATGTCGTGGCTGCTGCGCACAGGCTTGTCCGATTCTTTGCCCACGAGTCTTGCGGACAGTGCACGCCATGCCGCGAAGGAACGTCATGGATGGAGGCCGTGCTCAAGCGCATCCTCGACGGCAACGGTCGGCCCGAAGACATCGATCTGCTGCTGGACATCTCCGACAACATCTCTCCGGGGCTGAAGTGGCCGCCCGCCATGACGACGATCTGCCCTCTCGGTCCCTCTGCGGTGTCCCCGATCACTTCGATAACCCGATGGTTCATGCCAGAACTCGAAGCGATCATCGCGGGAAGCGAGGTCGCTGTTGGCTGACAAGAACACGGTCTCGATCACCATCAATGGTGTAACCCACGATGTGACACCCGGTCAGCGTCTCATCACTGCTGCCGAAAAGGTCGGCGAGTACATCCCGCGTTTCTGTCATCACGACAAGCTCGAGCCTGTTGGCAAGTGCCGAGTCTGCCTCGTCGAGGTGGAGGGACCGCGGGGCACGGCGTTGATGACTTCGTGCACACTGCCGGTCTCAGATGGCATGGTCGTTCATACGACGTCAGAGGTCGTGAAGAAGGCCCAGGCTGGCGTGCTCGAGTTCCTACTCCTGAATCACCCGCTCGATTGTCCTGTGTGTGACAAGGGAGGCGAGTGTCCGCTCCAGGATCAAGCGCTTGCGTTCGGTTCTGGCGAAAGCAGATTCATCGAAGAGAAACGAACGTACATCAAACCGATGCCGGTGTCCGATCTGGTGCTACTCGACAGGGAGCGATGTGTACTGTGCGACCGCTGCGTGAGGGTTGCAGACGACATAGCGGGTGACCCGCTCATCGAGTTCATCGATCGCGGTAGCCATGTGCAGATCAATACGTTTCCCAATGAGCCGTTCTCCTCGTACTTCTCTGGGAACACGGTCCAGGCGTGTCCCGTCGGGGCGCTCACATCGGTTGATTATCGCTTCAAGGCGAGGCCGTGGGATCTGGAGTCTGTCGGCTCAGTCTCTCTGGTTGATTCGGTCCACTCAACGGTGGATGTGCATACTTCACGGGGCAAGATCCTGAGGGTCTACGGTGCGGACAACGCTGCGGTCAACGATGGATGGCTTTCGGACAAGGACAGGTTCATCTTCTCGGCGTTCCAATCTTCCGATCGTGTTACGACACCGCTCATTCGTGACGGCGAGGACTTCAGATCGGCATCCTGGTCAGAAGCGATCGATCTCGTTGCATCCCGCCTTGGTTCGTATGTCGGAAATGAGGTCGGTGCGATTGGTGGTGCCAACGGCACGAACGAAGAAG
Organism: Acidimicrobiia bacterium; assembly: GCA_036985855.1. GTDB lineage: Bacteria > Actinomycetota > Acidimicrobiia > Spongiisociales > UBA5794 > B3-G11. Next base: position 19,461 of record BTQL01000023.1, read on the forward strand.
CATTCGCGCTGAGCAAATTCATGCGAGTTGTGATGGGATCACCTCACGTCGATGCGCAGGTCGGTGACGGCATCGACCCGCACCTCGCAGCCTGCGTCAACCCGAGGGCAACGATCAACGACCTGGACGCTGCGGGAACGATCCTGGTTTGGGGTCCCGATCTCAAGGAGACGCTTCCCGTCCTGTATCTGAGGGTTCGCAGAGCCGTTCTCAACGGTGCCGCTCTCGTTGTCGTCAGCCCGTTTGTCACGGGCCTCGACTCGATCGCAACTCATGTTGTTCGCTATCGAGCCGGATCTGGGCCGGAGATACTGCGAAAGCTTGCCCATCGCGACGACGCCTACCAGGCAGTCACGCAGTCTCTCAGCAATGGACCTGTTGTAGCTCTCGTCGGGCGCGGCTCCATCACTGAGAACCCGGATCTCGCCGTGGCGGTTGCCGCATTCGCTCGTGCACTTCCGGACGCGACACTCATGCCACTGCTCACCAGGGCCAACATCTTCGGTGCCCTCGATATGGGGCTCGCGCCGACTCTCCTGCCGGGGCGTGCCAGCGTCGGAGACAAAACATCTGTTTCTGCGCTCGAGGACGCTTGGGGACCACTTCCAGACGATTCGGGCAAGGACGCGATGGCCATGCTCGAAGCCCTCGTTGACAGCGATCTGCGAGCGGTCATGCTTGTCGGGACCGATCCGATCAGGGACTGCCCCGATCCGGAACTCGCCGAACGTGCACTCGATGCCGCTGAGTTCATCCTCGCCCTCGATGCGTACGTCACGGACTCGACCTCCAAGGCCGACGTGATCCTCCCCGTAGCGGTCTGGGGTGAGGTTGATGGCACGGCCACGAACCTCGAAGGCCGGGTCCAGAGGCTTCACCGATCCGTACAGCCTCTTGGCAGATCGATGGCCCTCTCTGCCGCGCTCGACAGCATTGCACTGACCATGGGCTCAGATCTCGGTGCTTCTGATTGGCAGCTCATCAACAAGGAGATCTCAGAGACTGCTCCGGCCTACGCGGGAATGACCGCAGATTTTCTCACGTTTGAAGTCGCTGAGGAGGGAGCGATCGTTCCGCTGCCGGGGGCAAGTCAACCACTCGGCTACATCCCTGTGGACATGCATGTGCCCGTTGTCACCGATCGTTTCACACTCCACTTCGCTCCATCGCTCTACGATGCCGGCATTCTGATGAGCCACTCCCCAGTGCTTCGCGGACTCGTGGCGACTGCATCTGTTCGGTTGCATCCGAAGGATGCAGCGGCATTGACGGTTACGGATGGAACTTCGGTGAGCATCGGTGGACACAAGCTTCCGGTCACCCTCGATGGTGATGTCCCAGAACGATCGGTCGTGCTGCCTCACAACCATGAGGCAACGAAGGCGATCGCTGCGACTCAAGCCGTCCGTGTGGAAACTCAGCGGGGTGATGCATGAGCATCTTCATCGAAGCCTCGATACGTGTTCTGCTCGCCTTTGTGTTCCTGCTGGTGACCGTGCTGCTGCTCGTCTGGGTGGAGCGCAAGTTCGTATCCGATCTCCAGAATCGGATCGGCCCGAGCCGAGCGGGGCCCTTCGGAATCCTTCAAACCCTCGCCGATGGGATGAAGGCTGTCTTCAAGGAAGGCATCACGCCTGCCAGGGCTGAGTTCGGTCTGTACATTGCGGCGCCTGTCATCGCGATGATTACAGCTCTGCTGACGTTCCTCGTGATTCCGATCGGCGCGCCGATCGTGATCAACGGCACCTCGTATTCCCTCGCGGCCATGGACATCAACGTCGGGCTGCTCTACATCTTGGCCATGTCATCGATCGGCGTGTACGCCGTCACCCTCGCCGGTTGGGCATCCGGTTCCAAGTATCCCCTGCTTGGGTCTGTCAGGGCATCTGCCCAGATGATCTCGTACGAAGCCGCGATGGGCCTCGCCCTGGTGCCGGTTGTGATGTTCTCAGGTTCTCTCTCGGTCACGTCCATAGTCGAGGTTCAACAGGGGACATTCGGAGGGTTCATCCCCGCATGGAATCTTGTTCTGCTGCCCTCCTTCGTGATCTTCCTCATCGCCGGTTTCGCAGAGACGAACCGCGCGCCTTTCGATCTTGTCGAGGCTGAACAGGAGATCGTCGGCGGCTTCCATACTGAATACTCAGGCATGCGGTTCGCACTGTTCTTCCTTGCGGAGTACATCAACGTCTTCAACATCTCTGCCCTCACGGCCGCCTTCTTCCTCGGTGGCTGGTCTGGTCCAGTCTTTGGGCCAACACTCTTGCAGTGGTTCCTCCCCATTTTCTGGTTCCTCGCAAAGACCTGGCTGATCGTCCTGTTCTTCGTCTGGGTGAGGGCAAGCATGCCCCGGATGCGCTACGACCAGCTGATGGCGTTTGGATGGAAGAGGCTGATACCCGTGTCCCTTGCGTGGATCATCCTCGTGGCTATCGCAATGGGATTCCGCAACTTCGGAGCGCCGTGGACATGAGGGATACACAATGAGTTGGTTCGCCGACCTCCTGGGCCCCTTCCGAGGATTTGCCGTGACGCTGCGCCAGATTTCGAGGCCGCGTGTCACAATCCAGTATCCGGACGAGAAGCGTGTGAAGCCGCAGCGCTTTCACGGCCGTCACGTGTTGAACCGAGACCCAGACGGGACGGAGAAGTGCATCGGCTGTCAGCTGTGTGCAGGTGTGTGCCCTGCGAACTGCATCTACGTTCGCGGCGCAGACAACCCGCCAGACGACCCGGTGAGTAAGGGCGAACGGTACGGGTTCGTCTACGAGATCAACATGCTGCGCTGCATCTTCTGCGCGATGTGTGTCGAAGCCTGCCCCACGCAGGCAATCACGATGACCCACCTCTTTGAGATGTCCACAACAGATCGCGACGAGGCGATCTATACGAAGAACGAGCTTCTCGTGGAACCCGACGGAACTCCGAACCACCCTCAGCCAGATTCGAAACTGATCGATCTCAATGAGCTCAGAATCGGTGATGGATGGATGCGTGCGACTTCGCCTTCTGGTCGGGCAGATTATGAGGGCATCGTGCAGTGGACTCCGTCGGCTCGGACCGGCGAGCTTCCGGCCGAGAGGGGTCAGTCAGAAGCGGAGAATGAGGAAGTGACCGATGGCTGAGGCGATCGTCTTCATCATCTTTGCTGCACTGGCACTCATTGGGGCTGTCTCCATGGTTACCGCATCGAACCCCGTGTATTCAGCCATGGGTCTCCTTACAACGATGTTCAGCCTCGCAGTTCTGTATCTCCTACTCGATGCACCCTTCGTTGCCGTGGTCCAGGTGATCATCTACGCCGGGGCCGTGATGACCTTGTTCCTCTTCGTGATCATGCTCATCGGCGTAGACAAGAGTGACGCCTATGGCGCGCAGGTGCCGGCGCAACGTGCGATGACTGCAGTGGTCGGAATTGGGCTCTTCGCGGCAATTGCCCTCGCGGGTCGTGCGGCATGGGTCACCGGCTCTGCTGCTTTTGGCAATCCGAACCTCTTCGGCTCAGCCGAGGAAGTCGCAGACGAGGTGTTCGGTACCTGGACGGTGGTGTTCCTCTCCACGGTGATGTTGCTGACCATCGCGGCTCTTGGAACGATCGCTCTCGCCTACTACCACATCGAGTCTGCCGAAGAGGAGGCGTCCTGATGAGCCTCACCGTAACCTGGTTCCTTTTGCTTGGTGCTGCGTTGTTCTCGATCGGTGTCGCCGGAGTCCTCATTCGCCGCAACGCTCTTGTGATGTTCATGTCCATCGAGCTGATGCTCAACGCAGTGAACCTCACCTTCGTTGCAGTGAGCAAGGAGCTTGGACTCATCGAGGGGCAGGTTGCCGCACTGTTCGTGATGGTTGTCGCCGCGGCCGAAGTCACGATCGGTCTTGCGATCATCGTTGCTGTGTTCCGTACACGCTCGAGCGCGAATGTTGACGAGCTTTCGGAGATGAAGGGTTAGGTATGAGAGATCTTCTCTGGCTGATCGTCGCGCTGCCACTTCTCGGAGCTGTGATCAATCTGCTGTTCGGAAAGCGAATCGGCGATCTCATCTCTGGCTGGCTTGCGTTTGGAGTCGTCATTGTCTCATGGGCGATCGCCGTGCCTGGGGCGGTCTCCTTCGTCACCGGGTCGGCGCAGGCGGAGACGATCTACCTCTTTTCGTGGATCCCGGCCATCGGTGTCGACGCAGCGATCCTGTGGGATCCGCTGTCCGCGCTCATGACGATGATCGTGACAGGCATTGGATCGCTGATACATCTCTACTCGATCGGCTACATGCGCGGTGATGAGCGATATCCACGGTTCTTCGCCTTCCTGAACCTGTTCATCGCGTCGATGATGATCCTCGTTCTCGCAGCCAACTACGCAGTGATGTTCGTCGGTTGGGAGCTGGTGGGACTCTCCTCTTACCTGCTCATCTCGTTCTGGTTCACGAAGCCTTCGGCCGCAGCGGCGGGCAAGAAGGCGTTCATCGTCAACCGGATCGGCGACTGGGGATTCCTCGTTGCGCTGATGATCATATTCGCATCGTTCGGCACGTTCGATTTCGAGGTGATCTTCGCCTCAGCTCCGACGGTGATCACCGTCGGAACTGCGACTGCGATCACGCTGCTGCTTTTCGTCGGAGCAACAGGAAAGTCGGCACAATTGCCGCTCCATATCTGGCTGCCGGACGCCATGGAGGGTCCAACACCTGTATCGGCCCTCATCCACGCCGCGACCATGGTGACGGCAGGCGTGTTCATGATCGCGAGATCCGCGGTTCTGTTTGAGATGGCTCCTGTGTCCGGAGCGGTGGTGGCGGTCGTCGGTACCGCCACCGCGCTCGTCGCTGCGGTGATCGCAATCTCTCAAACCGACATCAAGAAGGTGCTCGCCTACTCGACCATCAGCCAGCTCGGTTACATGATTCTCGGCGTCGGGGTCGGTGCGTTCACGGCCGGCATGTTTCACCTCACGACCCATGCGTTCTTCAAAGCAGGGCTGTTTCTCGGCGCGGGCTCCGTGATCCATGCCATGGGTGATGAACAAGACATGAGAAAGATGGGCGGTCTTCGAAAGAAGATGCCGATCACCTTCATCACGATGGGAGCGGCGTGGCTCGCGATCTCGGGTATGTTCCCGTTCTCAGGTTTCTGGTCCAAGGACGAGATCCTCGCAGCGACATTCGCGAGAGGTGGCGGCTTCTATGTGTTGTGGGCCGTCGGGGTTTTCGTAGCCCTGCTCACGGCGTTCTACATGACCAGATTGTTCGTGATGACGTTCCTCGGTAGGCCGAGATGGGGCGACAACGTCCATCCGCATGAGTCTCCAGCGTCAATGACGATTCCTCTCGTCGTTATTGCCCTTTTCACGGTGACGGCGGGGTTTATCAACACTCCGTTGCGGCTTGCCTTCGAACACTTCCTCGAGCCGTCGTTCGAAGGTATTGCCGCAATCGAAGGTCTCACAATCGAGTTGGTCTGGGTACTCGCCGCCTTCACCCTCGTTGTTGCCACCGTGGGGATCGTCTGGGCTTGGCGGAAGTACAGCCGTGACGAACTTCCGGCAGAAGACGGCGTGCTCTGGAGACGATCCCTTGCAGCCTTTGGCATCGACGATTTCTACGGCCGAACCATCGTGGCACCCGGCAAGACAGCATCGGACTGGGCCGCTGAAACCTTGGACCCGGAGGTCATCGATGGGGCGGCCCATGGACTCGGGCGCGGTGTCCGCGGCTTCGGGTCAGCCCTGGCGAAGATGCAGACGGGCCAGGTTCGCGAATACGCCGGGGGTCTCGCCGTTGCCGGTGTGGTTCTCATCGTGATCTTCCTCGTCGTCGGTGGGGGATTCTGATGCCGGTTCTCAGCATCCTCATTCTCCTTCCACTGATCGGCGCCCTCGTTGTTGGCCTCCTGCCGACACGACGGACCGAACTGGTGTACCCGATAGCGATTGGGATGTCGATCCCGCCCCTGGCTGTCGTTCTCTACATCCTTTGGAACTTCACGGCCGGGGATGCTGGATTCCAGTTCGGAGAGCACATCGTGCTCGTGGAATCGTTCGGGATTTCGTGGACGCTTGCCGTCGACGGGATCTCCCTCTTCATGATCGCGCTCACGGCTTTGCTCTTCCCCATCAGCATTGCAGCATCTCACTCGATCACAGACAGGGCGAAGACATACATGGTTCTGATGCTCATCCTCGAAACGGGCGTACTCGGCGTATTCCTCGCACTCGACCTCTTCGTGTTCTTCGCGTTCTTCGAGATCGTGCTGATTCCCATGTACATGCTGATCTCGATGTGGGGATCGGAGAACCGGGCATACGCATCGCTCAAGTTCGTGCTGTTCACAGCAGTTGGTTCCGCCTTCCTGCTCGCATCGATCGTCTCTCTCGGCGTCCTCACCGGAGACCAACTCGGCACGATCGCGGACTTCGACTTCAGGAACATGCTCCAGGTCGACCTCAGCTCGACCACCGGGCTCCTGCTCTTCCTCGGATTCGGAATCGCTTTTGCGATCAAGGTTCCGCTCTTCCCGTTCCACACATGGTTGCCGGATGCTCACACGGAAGCACCGACCGCCGGCTCGGTCATCCTGGCAGGCGTTCTGCTCAAGATGGGCACGTACGGCTTCTTGAGGTTCAACCTCACGCTGTTCCCGCAGGCCGCTGTCGATCTGGCGATTCCTCTTGCGATACTCGGCGTGATCGGGGTCGTATACGGAGCGGCGGTCGCGATCGTGCAGCCCGATATCAAACGATTGATCGCCTACTCATCCGTGAGTCACATGGGCTTCATCGTTCTCGGAACCTTCGCCCTCACGAGCCAGGGACTCTCCGGTTCCGTGGTGCTGATGATCAGCCACGGTCTCACAACTGGTGCGCTGTTCCTGCTCATCGGCATGATCTATGAACGCACACATACCAGGAAGATCGCCGACTACGGCGGTCTCGCAAAGGTGATGCCCGTGTACGCAGGCATCTTCCTCTTCTCAGCCTTTGCCTCGGCCGGGTTGCCCGGGCTTTCCGGGTTCGTCGGAGAATTCACGATCCTGATCGGTTCGTATCTGACATTGCCCGTCCTGACCATCATCGCCGGTTCCGGTGTGATCCTTGCTGCGATCTATCTGCTGTGGGCCTACGAGCGGGTGTTCACCGGTCCGGTGACGAATTCGAAGCTCGAAGCATTGAAGGATCTGGGATTCAGAGAGATCGTCATCCTGGCTCCTTTGGTCCTGCTCGTCATCGGCATAGGCGTATATCCGAAGCCTGTGTTCGATCGTGTTGAGCCAAGTGTCGAGATCATTCTCGACCGTATCGAGGCTACGACGGATTACGAGGTGCCTGAATTTGGCAGGAATGCGGACGTGGTCGATGTCGACTACGGCCCCGTGTCCGAACTTCGCGAGCGTGTCAACGGAGAGGGAAACTGATGCAGAACGCAGCGTTGCTCCCCGTTGCCTTCGAGGTGATTCAGCTTGTCGGAGCGCTCCTGATATTGCTGGTTGCTGTCGTTGCAGGCAAAGAACGCAAGATCTGGGCGCCTATCGCTGGCGTGACCTTCCTGGCCTCTGCAGGAGCGGGCGTTCTCCAGTGGCGTGACGTCTCTGAGGGGGCAGGGGGATTGTTCTTCTCGACCCAGGAAATCGTGATCATGCGTTCGCCGATGGTCGTCATGGACGGACTTTCAGCCTTCGCAGCCATCGTGCTCGGACTCGTCGGGTTCGTCGCCTTGCTCGGATCGTGGGATCTGGTCGTACGTCTCGGAAAGCGTTCTGCCGAGTTCGTTGCGCTGGCGCTACTTGCGTTCGCTGGACTGCACATGATGACGGTGACTCCGAACCTGGTTGTGATATTCGTCGGTCTCGAGACCGCTTCGATCAGCTTCTACGTTCTCGCCGGGTTTCTCAGGGGCTCGCGGAGATCGGACGAAGCAGCGCTCAAGTACTTCCTTCTCGGCTCTCTTGCATCAGCGATGTTCCTCTATGGCGTAGCGCTCACATTCGCGGCGACCGGATCTCTCACGATCTATGGCGCCAACTCGGTCAGGGATTTCTTCTCGTTCACGATCATCACCGAGCCTGGCATCCTTCTTGTCGGGCTCGCCCTGATGCTTGTCGGCCTCTTCTTCAAGGTCTCAGCGGCACCGTTCCACCAGTGGGCACCGGACGTATATCAGGGAGCGCCGAGCGGTGCGGTCGGCCTCATGGCGGCAGGCGTCAAGATCGCGGGGTTTGCCGCACTTGCCCGAATATTCGTTGGTGGTTTCATCTCTCAGATCGATACGTGGGCACCCATCGTTGCGGTGATCGCGGCACTGTCGATGGTCGTGGGCACCACGATGGCCCTTGTGCAGAAGGATCTCAAGCGCTTGCTCGCATACTCGGGAGTTGCTCATGCGGGGTACCTGCTTGCGACGATGGTTGGTGGGATCGAGGGCGTCCCTCCAATGTGGTTCTACGTCTCTACGTATGCCTTCATGATCGTTGGTGCGTTCACGATCGTGTCGGTGGTGCGTGGGCCTGATTCGGTCGAGGCGCCTGTCGACTCGTTCAAGGGTCTCGCGAAGAGATCTCCCGAGATGGGTTGGCTCCTCGCGATCTTCATGTTCGGTATGTCGGGGATGCCGTTCTTCGCCGGATTCGTTGGCAAGGTTTTCGCCTTTGTTGTTGCCGGCGATGCCGGGTATCTGTGGCTTGTCGTCATCGGCACGTTGACGACCGTGATCGGCTTTGCGTTCTACCTTCGGGTTGTTTCGGTGATCTTCTCCTCGGGTGACGACGACGATGACAAGGTCTATTCGAGCCTGTCCGCGAGATTCGCGGTCGTTATCTCCGCGGTAGTCACCGTTTTCTTCGGTATCGTTCCATGGCCGCTACTCGATGTGGTTCGTGAAGCATTACCTCTCTAGTCGACAGACCCTCTCGAAGCCGCGGTACTTCGCCCTAGGAGTCGTCGCCGTGCTTGCGGTGCTGCTTCCGTCGCTCACCACATTCGCTGCTCTGGTCACAACCGACCGGTACATCGTTCGGGAGGACGATACGGTCGCTGAGGACCAGTACGTCATTGCGACCTCTGGACAGATCGAAGGCATCGTCGATGGTGACGTGACCATATTCTCGGGGAGTCTCACCATCACGGGTGAGGTCACCGGCTCGGTCACCGTGCTCTCGGTTGGCAACGTGACCGTGGCCGATGGGGCGAAGATCGGCGGTTCGCTCCTTGGCAGCGCCGGAAGCGTGCATGTCGTTGGCACTATTGATAGAGACGTGTTCATCGGTGCGGCCTCCATCGTGATCGACCCGACGGGTGTCGTTGGCCGAGATGTGATCGTATTCGGCGGCGCGTTGACCGTGAGCGGGGATGTCGGCAGGGATGTACGCGGCCGAACGATGCGTACGAACATTTCTGGCACTGTCGGTGGCGATGTTGACATCGCGACTCAAAACCTCGACATCGACCGTAGCGCCGTGGTCGAAGGCGATCTCTTGTACCGGTCACCGAGAGAAGCAGATATTGACCCATCTGCCCAGATCGTTGGCACCGTTACACGGCTGCCTACGAGGGGGAATTTCATCTACGGGATCATCCTCAGCCTCGCGACCATCGTCAGCTTCCTCGGATTCCTGGTCGCAGGGTTCGTTGCATTGTGGCTATTCCGAACATCGGGAAGCAGGGCGGTCGGCTCGATACTCACGAAGCCTCTCCGTTCGTTCCTCGTTGGCATCGTCACTGTGATCGCGTTTCCTGCGGCAATCGTGCTGCTGGCGTTGACGCTCGTCGGATTGCCCCTTGCCGCGATAGGCGTTCTGATCGCGGGCGTTGGGTTCATAATCGGCCCGGTCCCGGCTGTGACGGCACTTGGCAACCGGGTTCTGGTAAACCGCGGCGGCCTCTTCGGGGCGTTCGTGGTTGGCGCCGTCCTGTGGCGTCTCGGGATTTGGCTGATCCCCGTCGTGGGCGGTTTCTTGTATCTCATCGGTCTTATCTGGGGTGTCGGTGCTTGGATGATGGGATTCGTTGCGGCTCGCCGGGGTGATCCGACGCCACCAGCCCTGCTCCCCGCTTCGCTGATCGTCAAGGACGAGGTACCTGAGGACTGGGAACCACCCCTCGCGCCGAAGCGCCCAGCACCGCAGGTCGAACCAGGGTCCGAATTGGAACTGGAGCTGAAGCCGACTGCTCAGCAGCGGCCACAGGAGGCGCCGCCAGACGAAGCGTCGTCAGAGGACGACCAACCTGGAGAGACCGACAGCTGGGGTCTGCCGACGAACTAGGAGCATGGGTCTCCTGGTTCGCCTTGGGATTTCTGGAGACTCACGGTTGCGTGCCTCAGGGTGCGACGGCTCGAAATCGAAAGCGACGCTCGATCGGATCGACGAACACATCGTGGAATCCCGCTGCGGCAAGACGGCTGGGAAAACCGTGAGGGTCCACTGGGTTGTGTACATCGAAGAGATGGAACAGCCGGAATCTGAGACTGGTGCGGCTGTCGCTTCCTGCCAGCACCCCTCCCGGGCGAAGAACCCGGCGCGACTCAGCCAACACCCAGTCCTGAGCCTGAGAGGTCGGTACGTGGTGCAGCATGGTGCAGCAGACCACCGTGCCGAAGGATGCGTCAGAGAAGGGCATGGCGGCGGCGTCTCCGGTCTCCACCCGCACGCGACTCCCATAACGACCGCGAAGAAGCTCGGCCGACTTCGGATCGATCTCCAGGGTCGTGAGATCGGCGGCGCCGAAGCGTACGAGTGCTTCCGTGACCAGACCGGGACCTGGCCCGATCTCGAGAACCGGTCCGTTGAGGTCCACGTCCTGGAGGACCCACGGGAGAATCTGGTCGACCATCAGTTCGCGCCACTTCTCGGAGTCGCAATAGCGCTGGTGGAGCAGATTCACACCGTGGATGATACGACGGCGCACAATTGCGGTGTGTGAAACCCCGTGCGACGTACGACGAGTACGCACTAGGCAACACGTCACGTGTCGGGTGGTGGTTTCTCTTCGTTGTGTACGGCGGTGTGGTGTTTTCGGCAGAGGGGTGTCAGGTTGGGGAGGTTGGTGTCTCCTCCGTGTGCCCAGTGGATGATGTGGTGGATGTCGC
>BTQL01000024.1:0-29170 GCA_036985855.1 Acidimicrobiia bacterium
GGGCAGTACGTCACAGCAAGGGGCACACCCCCAACGGTGTCGTTGACGATTTCGTGCCACATCATGATCTGGATCGGGTACGCCCGCACATCGCCGTCGACATCGACGACGAGCACCGGCTCGGCGTCGTTCAACCAATCATCGGCATCGGCGACTGAAATGAAGAATGGCTCGTCCACCGGAGGAATTCCATCGGGCGGCGGTCCGCCGGAGCGGATGTCGGCGGGATCGATGAGCGGCTCGGGGAAGGAGTCGGCGAATCGATCGTCGAGGGCGGAAGGGCCGTCGGGCAGCACACCGTCGATGGATGGAGATGTGTCTGTGCTCTGATTCGTCGACGGGCCGGAAGTTGTCGTGGACGCTGGAGCGATGGCCCCGCTGAAGTCTGTGCCCGATGCGGACGAACAGGCGACCGCCACGAGGGCCATCGTGCCTATGAGACCTATGAGCTTGATGTGGTTGAACATGATGTGCCTCGTCGCTACCAACGTTGAGTCTGTGAATGTGTTATCCCGACCAACGATTCAGGTGTGCAGGCTGTTCCAAAATGTCGTGTATACGACTTTGTGTGACCGGTACCGAAACGAGATCTTCGGGTGCGATCCGATTCGTTGACGGTCTGCCTGTTCGACGTCGATTGCGCCCGGTCGACTCTCGCGAGCCCCTTCCGGCCTGAACGTGTTCGGCAGTCCCTCAGTGCGCCATACTGGCGTCGAGCGGGAGATGATTGTGGGACGCATCAACGCCATATCCAACGTAGCGAAGGGGTTGACCGGCGCGATGCTGGTCAAACGAGCAACAGAGTGGGCGAATCCGGTAACGGGTTCTGCCTCGGCGCCGCTCGAGACAGCTGCGTTCATCGACTCGTTCGGTCCATCGCTCATGCCCCACACCTCGATGCAGCAAGGCATGATCGCCGGCATGTCGGTGCTCGCCGCAAGAGGAACGATGGCGATAGTCGAATCGCTCACCGGGACGATCGTCAACAAAGGGGACCCTCTCTTGCACCGTCTGTTCATGCGCGCATTTCTGGGCGGCGTGGGTTATTCGTTCGAGAGGCTTCCGGTGCGAGAGAATGAGCGGCTGGCTCGTTCTGGAGCTCGCACCGCCGGAAGGGTGCTGAAGTCTGGATCTATCGGGGGGGCTATCTACGACATCGGGACCGCTTCGCGGGAACGCTATCCCGCTTCGTCCATGGTTCGGCCTGTGGTCGTTTCTGCCGCAGCGCTTGCCGGCATGCTTGTTTGGTCGAAGGACAGGCTCGACAATCGTAAAGCCGAGATCGAGCGCTGGCCGATCCCACAGTCGAATGAGCTTGCGCCTGCTATTGGGACCGGGATGGTCGTGACGTCAGTCGGCATGGCAGGAACTCGCGCCTTTCAAGCTTCCCGCAGCGCATGGATCGGCTACTTCGGTGACGCGGCCACCAAGCGGGTGGTAGCGAGAGCTGTGAACGCGGCCGTGTGGGCGGGCGCATTCACGAGTCTCTACAACACCGGTGTTGGATACATCGGCCGGGGGAACGAGAAAGTTGAAGGCGGATACTCGGTTGCTCCGACCAATCCGTTGTTGTCTGGAAGCCCTGAGAGCATCGCGCCGTTCGCCGACCTTGGCCAGCAGGGGAGGCGCTTCGTCACCGATGTGCTCACACCGGAGTACATCGACGAGATCATGGGCGAGAAGGGTGCTGAGCACCCGATCAGGGTATTCATCGGATACAACTCGGAGCCGTTGTATCCGTCCGGACGCGCCGAGATGGCCCTTGACGAACTCGAGCGCACAGGTGCATTCGAAAGGGACTATCTGCTGCTCCTTTCGCCAACGGGGACCGGCTGGATCGATCAGACAATGATCGAGTCGGCAGAGCTGTTCACCAGAGGCAACATTGCTTCGTGCGCGATCCAGTACGGAAAGTACCCGTCGTTCCTCAGCGTCCAGAAGGTCGCGCTCGGCCGCGCCCAGTTCCGATTGCTGTTGTGGGGTATCAAGCAGCGACTCAATGGGAGAGCGCCGGAGGATCGCCCGAAGGTACTCGTTTTCGGTGAGAGCCTTGGTGCGTGGACCAGCTCAGATGTTGTCATGCACAACGGCATGGCGGGCTTCGATCACTATGGAATCGACCGTGCCCTATGGGCAGGTCTGCCACGGATGGCGAAATGGTCGAAGAGCGGCATGGGTCGGGGACGAAGCAATCTCGTGCCGGAGGGAACGGTTGGTGTGTTTGACCGTCCAGAGGAGCTCGATGCACTGTCACACGACGAGCGGAAGGCGCTTCGCGTGGTGATCCTGTCCCATGACAATGATCCGATCGCTGTGATGGGCCCCGATCTCTTGATCCGCGAGCCGGAGTGGCTCAAAGGCGACCGCGGTCGCGGTGTGCCGGCCGACATGGCATGGTCGCCGATCGTCACAGGGATCCAGGTGATGATCGATGCTGCGAACGCGATGGTCACCGTGCCGGGCCATTTTGGGTCCTTCGGCCATGACTACCGGGGGGACATGGCTCGAATGGTGCTTGGGGGGCTCGATCTCCCATCGGCGACAGAGCAGCAGGTCGTCGCAGTGGAGCAGGCGCTCATCGATCTCGAAATCGGCCGATCCGAACGCATCAAAGCTGCCAAGGACGAACATGCGCCACCACCACCAAGCCGTGTGGTCAAAGGCCAGCGAGTCGCGGGGGGTATACCGCTGGTTGGTGACCGCACCTCAGGGGCGCAGTGGTTGCGGTCGATCACGCGGGCGTCCGTCCTTCCGGAGGGCGACATCCAGTAGGACGGGTAGCAGACTTCAGGTGACGGGTGGTCATGGCACTAGCCTCAGGGGCCATGGAACCCGCAGAACTACGCGATGCAGTCGTCGACCTTCGCTCCCGTCTCGCTGAGGCGAGGAATTTTTTGGACATCGATGGCAAACAAGCTGAGCTCGTCGAACTCCGTGAACGGGCTTCCGCACCCGATCTTTGGGACGACCGGAACAACGCGAAGGCCGTGACGTCGAGGCTTGTCCGTCACGAGGCAACGATCAAACACATCACCGACCTCGAGGGCTCAATTGAGGATGTGGATGTCCTGCTCCAACTGGCCGTTGAAGAAGGAGACAAAGCTGCACTTGTCGAAGTGCAAACCGAGATCGACTCGCTGCTCAGCGAACTGTCGATCCTCGAACGAGAGTCATTGTTCTTCGGCGATTACGACGACAGTCCGGCGATTCTGTCGATCAATGCCGGTGCGGGTGGCGTCGATGCTCAGGACTGGGCTGAGATGCTGCTGCGTATGTACACCAGGTATCTCGAACGGTCGACGATGACATTCGAAGTTGACGATTACCAGGAAGGTGAGGAAGCCGGCATCAAGTCTGTGACGCTCACCATCAAAGGAACTAACGCATACGGTACGTTCGAATCCGAACGTGGCACGCACAGGCTCGTCCGCATCAGCCCGTTCGACTCCGCCGCGCGTCGCCACACTGCCTTCGCAGGAGTCGACGTGATACCACAAGTCGATGTCGAACAGATCGAGATCGATGCCGAAGATCTGCGTATCGATACGTACCGAGCGTCGGGCGCAGGAGGCCAACACATCAACAAGACCGACTCTGCGGTTCGGATCACTCATGAACCGACAGGCATCGTGGTGTCCTGTCAAGCCGAGCGTTCTCAGATGCAGAACAAAACCAGAGCCATGCAGCTTCTGGTTGCCCGGCTTGCGGAGAAGGCCCGTCAGGATCAGGCGATCGAGGTCGCGGCGATCCGCGGTGATCAACATGAGGCAGCGTGGGGGAGACAGATCCGAAGCTACGTGATGCATCCCTACCAGATGGTCAAGGATCTTCGGACAGACTACGAGGTTGGGAACATCCAGGGGGTTCTCGACGGTGACATCGATGGCCTTGTCGATTCGTATTTATCGTGGAGGCGCTCGGAGCTGTACGAGGCCTGAAGAAGTCTCCGTGAACTCGGCCTCCAGGCATTTCCTCGGGTTTAGCGAATCTCGGGGTATCCTCGCCCCTGGCTGAATACACGGGTCACAAACCAGCCGTCACTGAGTTCTTTCATGATCAAACTCGAAAACGTAACCAAGGCATACCCCGGCGGCACCGTTGCTGTGAAGGACGCCAATCTCGAGATCTCCAAAGGGGAGTTCGTCTTCCTCGTCGGAGCGTCGGGGTCAGGCAAGTCGACTCTCATCCGACTGATCATGCGCGAGGAACTTCCTACGAACGGCGACATCTGGATCGCAGGGAAACACGCATCAGAGCTTCCGAGCTGGAAGATTCCCTATCTCCGTCGCTCGATCGGTACGGTATTCCAGGATTTCAAGCTCCTTCCGACCAAGACCGTCTACGAGAACGTCGCTTTTGCCATGGAGGTGACGGCGAAGCACCCTTCGGTCATCCGGAACCAGGTTCCGCAGGTCCTGAAACTTGTGGGTCTTTCGGACAAGGCCGAACGGCTTCCTCGCCAGCTCTCTGGTGGTGAGCAACAGCGTGTTGCTATTGCGAGGGCGTTCGTGAACCGTCCTCTGATCCTGCTTGCCGACGAGCCAACCGGAAACCTCGACCCAGCAACGTCTGTCGGCATCATGCGCATCCTCGATCGCATCAACAGAACCGGTACCACGGTCGTCATGGCAACCCACGATCATGCCATTGTCGACGCGATGCAACGAAGAGTCGTCCAGCTTGACCGAGGCAGGATCTCGCGAGACGAATCAAGAGGTATCTACGAGTCGAGGCATCCGGAATCGACCGGTGCAGGCCAAAATCACATCGAGACCGATGTGGCTGCTGACGATGTTCTGGAGGCCGAGGTCGATGAGGCGAGCCAGGAGGCGCTCGGGGAGGCGGTCGATTCTGAGGCCGACGACGAGGTGAAGGAATGACCAGCCTCACCTACATGATCAAGGAGGCGTTCAACAATCTCGGGAGAAACGCCCTCGTCGTGCTCGGCGCGATCCTGGCTGTGTTCATTTCGCTGACGCTCACCTTCGGAACACTTGTTTTCGGTGAGGTCGTCAGAGTCAATACGCTTCAATGGGCCGAAGACGTGAGAGTCATCGCTTTCCTCCAGGACGACATGACCCCCGAAGCTACGGCAGCGTTGCAGAACGAAGTTGCGACCTGGCCGCAGGTTGCCGACGTGTCGTACGTATCCAAACCGGAGGCATTCGAAGAAGCTCAGATCCTATTCTCGAACGATGATGCGATGCTTCGGGTCCTCGATGAGAATCCCGATCTTCTTCCGGCTTCTCTCCGTGTTCAGCCGGAAGATCCAGAAGATTACGACCTGATCGTGATCCGCCTGGAGTCGACTCCCGGTGTCGACAAGGTCGAATCCGCCGGCGACGCGATCGATGCGATGATCGCGTTGCGAGATGGCCTCCAAATCATGTTCTGGCTCCTTGCCGTCGCTCTCGGTGTTGCCGCCGTTGCGTTAATCGCCAATACCATCCACATGGCGATCTATGCTCGCCGTGAGGAGATTGAGATAATGAGGCTCGTTGGTGCGAGCAACTGGTTTGTGCGAACGCCTTTCCTGATCGAAGGGGCATTGGAAGGGCTCATCGGTGGCGCGCTTGCCGTCACCTTCATCGTGGTTGCACAGCAGCTGGCTGTGGACCGACTCTCTCAACTCCCAGACTGGATCAATCTTGCGATCCAGAACGATTTCATCCTTCGGCAGGGCGCGCTGGTCTTGCTGTTCGGTGTTGCTGCAGGTCTTGTCGGCAGCTCACTGAGCCTTGCAGTCCATCGCACCCTGCGCTCGTGATTCGCCGCGTCCTTCTCCCCGCGCTCGTTATCGTTCTGGTCGGTTCCTTCGTCGGTCCTGCCGCCGGCGGGAGCCTCGAAGATGATCTGGCTGAGATCCGCCAGTCCGTTCTCGCCATCTCAGCTCAGATCGATGACGCGGCTGCTGAGCGATCGATGATCGTCGAGGATCTTCTCGGCGCACAGGAGCGCCTCGACGCAGTCGAGACCGAGGTTGCCGCCGCAAATGCTCGACTCTCGAGGTTGGCGAAGGAACACGATGAGCGATCTGCTGCGCTCCAAGCGGTTCGAGCAGAACTCGCCGAGCACCTGTCGATGCTCGCCGTCATCCGAGCAGACAGGGATGCTGCCCGCGACGACGCCGAGGCCTCCGTGCTCGAGGCATACACGGGTGGAAGGGTTTCCCAGCCTTCGATCGCGTTTTCGGCAACCGCCGTATCCGATGTCTCTGTGGGTATCGCCTACCTCGACGTCCTGACAAGCCTTCGATCGGATGCAGCAAACCGGTACGCAGAGATCGTCTCGGTGCAAGAAGCCGAGGAGGCAGAGGTCAAGTCGGTCGAGCAGTCGATCACCGAGCAGGTTGACAGCCTCGAAGAGTCGGCTGCAGGGATCGATGTGGTCAAGGCAGAGCTCGAGGGAAGACGCGCCAAGCTTTCATCTGAGTACGACCGCCAGGCTGCGCTTCTGGCAGAGGTCAAAACACGGATCGGTGAATTCGAAGGCGAGCTCACCGATCTCGAACGCGAGGAAGGTTCGATCAGATCCAAGATCCGTGCCGCATCTCAGCCAAAGGGGAGGAAACCGGGCCGGCTCATACGACCGGTTCCGGGGAGGATCGAGTCAGGATTCGGTCCGCGCATCCATCCGATCTACGGAACGGTCAAGATGCACAACGGTCTCGACATGCATGGTCCCATCGGTGAGCCCATACGTGCGGGCGCCGGGGGAACCGTCATCTTCGCGGGCGTCAAGGGCGGTTTCGGCGATACGGTGATGATCGACCACGGTGGAGGCATGGTGACGCTGTATGCCCACCAGTCGAAGCTTGCTGTGTCGGTCGGCCAGAAGGTCAAGGCAGGCCAGACGATCGGCTACGTTGGGAACTCAGGCCTTTCGACGGGCCCGCATCTCCACTTCGAGGTGCGTATCAACGGTGTACCGGTTGATCCGATGAAATATCTATAGGGAACTATCTGTAGGGAGCTACCTGTAGGTGAGCAGGTAGCCTCGCCGACATGTCAGGTCGCAAGGTTGTCGCAACGAACCGAAAGGCGCGGTTCAACTACGAGATTCTCGACACGTTCGAAGCCGGCATGGTTCTCCGCGGGTCCGAGGTGAAGTCTCTGCGGGCAGCCCAAGTGCAGCTCAAGGATTCTTATGCCTCGATTCGTGGCGGCGAGGTGTGGCTCGAGAAAGCGCACATTGCCCCGTACTCGTTTGCCGAGGAGGGTGGGCACGACCCTGAGCGACCGCGAAAGCTGTTGCTGCACCGTCGTGAGATCGATCGGTTGTTCGGCCGCATCCGGGAGGAGGGGCTCACTCTCGTGCCCCTCCAGGTGTACTTCGTGAGCGGGAAGGCAAAGATCGAACTGGGCCTCGGCAGGGGGAAGCGGACCAGAGACAAGCGCAGGGACATCGTGGAACGTCGGCAAAAACGCGAGATGGATCGTGCGCGATCTCATCGCAGGTGAGACGAGTTCGCAGTTCACAGTTGACAGTTACACGACGGTGAGGTTGGAGAATCCCTTGTCCTTGAGGATGGCTGCCAGAGGATCGAGTGTTTCCGAGGTTGCCTCTGGGATGTGGTCTGACTCAGGTCTCACGCCGTGGGGACGGTAGCCGATGAGTCTGATGCGCATCTCGGGGTCGATCGTGTGGAGCCAGGCCGACGTCCGTTCCATAGTGGCTTCGTCATCGTTGTATCCAGGGACGATCAACAGTCGTACCTCATAGAGTTTGTCCAGGGCGGCAAGGTGCTTGATTGCTGCGAGCACCCGGTTGTTCGTACGAGCCGTGAGTTGGATATGAACGTTGTTGTCCAGAGCCTTGAGATCGATCATCGCTCCGTCCATGACATCGGAAAGTTGGTTCCAAACCTCCACGCTTGCAGATCCGTTCGAGTCAATGAGAGTGGTCAGGTGTGAGAGCGTTGGGTCCGCCTTGATGCGGAGGAACAACGACCGCACGAAGTCGGGTTGCAGCGTCGCCTCACCACCCGAGACCGTCACACCAGAGATGAACGGCGCTGCCTGTCTGATCTGATCGATCAGTTCGGCGACCTGGAAGGACGTTGCGAGCGGCGTGCTGTCTATCGGGCACACATCGATGCAGATGTCGCACAAGGTGCACGTGTTTCTATCAACGACAACGAGGGGGCCACGTTCGATGGTCAGCGCATTCTCAGGGCATGGACCGACGCAGACACCACAGCTTGTGCACTCGGAGATAGTGTACGGATTGTGACACGTGACACAGTTGAAGTTGCAGCCCTGTGTGAAGATGACAAATCGGTTCCCGGGGCCGTCGACGACCGAGAACTTGATCGTGTTGTTAACGAGGCCGAGGACTGCGTTCACGAATGAGGACTCGCTTGACGGCGCGGTCTGTGACGTGTGAGTTTCTCACCGAACCTGCCGCGAAGACCGTGCTTGCGTGTCGTTCGTTGCCTTCGCTGTAACGCTCCAGCTCGGACTTACGCACGAGATACCCGGTGATTCGCACAAATTCGTTCGAGTCGATGTTGAACGTGAAATCGCGCATTCCTGTGGTGAAGGCGCCTCTGATCATGTCGACCATGGCCGCAGGGTTCTTCCTGACTGTGTCGTCGATGTGGAAGATGTCCGATATCCCCGAGGCGAAATGCTGATGGTGCGGCGCCACCGTCATGATGTGATCGAAGGTCTCGGGTTCCGTTCCGATGGGGATTCGGGTGCCCGCGGTCACGTCGATGTCCGAGTCGATACCAGACTGGGAGTGGAGGAACGCGTGCCCACCTCCACCGTCACAGTACGGTATCTCGTAGTGGTCAACGAAAGCTCGAAGGTCTTCGATGATGCGGTAGCTCAACTCGTCCGCATCACGACCGTCGCCGTACCGATCGTCGGAGCCTGCATGCTCCATCAAGATGTTGACACACTCGGCCAAACCGTAGACACCGAACATCGCCGAGAAGCGGTCGAGGCGGATGAGACCTTCTCGTGCGAGGAAGTCATGTTCGAAGAACTTGGACTCATCGACGAGGAACCGGATGCGGGCAGCCATCACCTGTGCGGTGAGGACCGCGCAGTGAAGGAGAGTGTCGTCGAGGAACTCATCGGAGGACCCGGTGTGGCTCAGTGCGGCCTCTCTCAGGTTGAGTCGTACAAGCGTGTGAGAACCGCCACCCTTCTTCAGCGAGTTGTAGCAGCTCACGACGCCGTAGTCGGCGCCGAGGTCGCCGATCATCATCGGATGGTTCACGAAATGCGGTTTGGCTGTCACGAACACCGTCTCGACGGCATCGCTCAATAGATCGTCGCTTGTGTCTTGTGGGTCGACCTTCAGCGTCAGGTTCGGGACGATCTGGCGGACATCTCTCTCGACTTCGAGGATGGCTCGCAGTACCCGGTTGTCCCGGGGACCGAGGTTCGCATGGACAAAACCGTCGGGGAGAATTCGATCGAGCGAGACCCAGAAGAGGCGCAGCTTTGAGCGGAGATTCTCGTCGGTTACATCCTCGACGTAGGGTAGGAGGAGGGAGTCGATGTCCCCGAGGAACACCGGGAATCCGGTGATCGAGGGAACCTGGGTGTAGAGGATGAGGAGGAAGGTGAGTGCCTCGTCGAGAGTTGTGGGCGGTTCGAGTTCGAGGTGCTCCGAACCCTGGTTGAGGGCCAGTTCGTAGTCTGGGAGAACATACCGTGGCCGATACGGGGCGTGGCCCTCGAAGAGGTCCGATACGATCCCCTTGTCCATAGCTTCTTGAGCGGCGGAGCTGATCGTGGGGTACGGCAGGGCGTTCTCGGCGAGGGCGGCGAGGTAGTGCTTGCGTTGGTGGAAGGTCAGGTTCGTGTCGGTGACGATCGTGCGAGCCTGTTCTACGAATTCCTCCATCTGCACGGGACACCTCCTGACGGCCTCGTCCTTCCCAGCAAGTGTAGCTCCGGAGGCGAGGGCCACACAGCGTGGTACTTCATGATTCTCGACCGTGATCCTTGCCAGGCGCGGTACTCTGCAGGTGTGGACGTGTTCCTCGCGTTCCCCGTATGCGGGGGTGACATGGTTTCGACCGTGAGAGTTGAGGCGCCGGAAGCGAGCCGAGGTCGCCGGAGTCCTCGTTAAAGAGCCGGTACACATATAAGTGCAAACGAAAGTTACGCACTGGCAGCGTAGATAAACGCTCCTGTCCTCCCGGAGGGTGCCCACCTCGCCGGATCAGGGCAACGCAATGTGGGACGCCCCCGCCGGGATTCCGGGACCGGTGGGGAAAGACAATCCCGGATAGGGCATGAGGGTGCTTGCCGACAGAGTCCTCATGTTCCGAAAGCTCGCTGTTGGCTGCGCTCGGAGATGCCGACGCTGACACCTCGTGGGACGGGGGTTCGATTCCCCCCACCTCCACCCGATCAGGGGCCCCCGGGCCCCTGATCCGCGAACCCAGGGTTCTGGACCGGAGTGAGTGCGGTCTACAGCCCACAGAACGAGATTTTCATACCCAGGGTTCTGGACCGGAGTGAGTGCGGTCTACAGCCCACAGAACGAGATTTTCATACCCAGGGTTCCAGACCGGAGTGAGTCCGGTTATGAGCCCAGAGAACGGGCGGACGCGGCCACTGCACGCAAAAGGGGCGCTCGGGGTGGAGCGCCCCTCTCGCCTGGTCGGTCCCCCCTCAGCCTGGGATGTGGAGCTTGCCGAAAGAGAACGGTCCATCGGCAAGCGAAATGTAGTGGGTCACGAATGCGTGTTTGAAGCTCTCGAGCGCATGGGAGAGCTCCTCCCAGCGGGTGTCGAGTTTCTTGCCTGACTCAGCGACGTCCAGAACGGCGCCGATCGCCTCGTGCACCTTCTCGTTGGCAGCAAGGACCGCCGCGTAGGTCTCAGGGCTGTCGTCGGCAGTAGCAAAAGCGATCTCGGTCAGATGGTCGACGTGGTCCGCGATCTTCCCAAGGTGAGCTTCGATACGACGGGCAGGATCCTTGTCGCGGTCATCGGCGTCACCATCGCCGCGAAGGTCGGCCACGGCGTCGCGGGCACGGATGTAGATGTCCATCACGGTGCTTCTGATCTCCTTGAGCGCCCTGACGCTCCTGGCCGAGCGAGCGGCACCTTCACGCCCCGCGATTCCTTCGGCTGCTTCGGCGAAGATCTCAGCCACTGCCCGGTTGCCAGCGGCTTCAGCGGCAGCGACAAGGATCGCGGTTTTGCGTTCGATGAGTGAAAGCGTTGACCAGCGAGCTTCGTTCAGCTCTGCGGCAGCCTCGTCTTCCTCGGTGCGAGTATCGTCGTCTCTACATGTCTCCTCGGCCTTGTCGATGGTCGAGTGGTAGATCGAACTTGCCTCGTCCTTCACCACATAGGCATCGTCGGAGGTAGCGGCACTGTCGATCTTCGCGAACAGAGACCTCAGCGCTTCGGTTCCGTCGGCTACGATCTCCTCGGCACGTTGAACGTCACAGCCCTTGAGCCATTCTTTCAGAAGCCCCATCTTGTATTCGACGGCGCCACGAGCCTTGTTCCTTGCCAGCTCCAACAGCTCCGCGTCGGTCATGCCAGCCCTCTCGGCAGCAGCGACCGTTTCGCCGTAAATGGCATACGCACGTTCCTTGAGAGCCCAAAGCTCTGCAATGCTGGTCTCAACGGCGACCCGCGAGTTGCGGAGCCCGGTGAGTTCCGCAATGCCCTCGGCGTAGATGGCCTTGGCATCCGCATTCTCTGTGCCGCTGCTCTTGTCCGCCAGCAGCCCGATCTTGTAGTTGTAGACCTCCAGGACGGTCGCGCGGACCGACTCGAGGTCGTCGCCGCTGCCCTCAGTTGCCCGTACCGGTGCAAACGCAGTGGTTGCGAACATCGCGATCGCGAGCGTGAAGATGATGAGTAGGCGAGAACCGGACCGTAAGGCGCCGGTCCCTTGGTAGTTCGATGCGTTCATGTATCCCTCCGCTTTGTGGAGTTCAGCACGGCATCAGCATCGCCAAAGCGCATTGGCATCCGCTCGTGGAACGGAGGATGAGGGCCGCGCAGGTTCCATCCCTGGTCCGGTGGCTATCGGCGAATCGATGAATTGACTAGATAGGGCGAGAGACCCAATTCCCCATTGGGCTCACGAGATCCCGAGCGCTTGCAGCGGGTGCGTCCACTCCGCACCGAGCGCGTGAGCAACTGCCTCATTTGTCAGCTTGCCGGCGGCAATGTTCACGCCACCGATGAGTTCTGGCATCACCTCAAAGGCCTCTCCCAGTCCTGTTGCAAGTGCGCGCACATAGGGCAGGGTTGCGTTCGAAAGGGCACGTGAGGAAGTGTGTGGCACCGAACCGGGGATGTTCCCAACGGCGTAGTGCACGACACCGTCAACCACGTATGTCGGATCTTGATGCGTTGTCTCACGGCTGGTCTCGAAACAGCCACCCTGGTCTATGGCGATGTCGACGAGTACTGATCCGGGACGCATCGCTGCAACCATCTCACGATCCATCACGGTTGGTGCTTTGTCTCCTGCAACGAGGACCGCACCGATCACGAGATCGGCTTGGGACGTCCACTCACTCACCGAGTGCCTTGTCGAGTAGTCGGTCGTGACACGTGAGCCCCAACGAGTTTGTACCCGTTCGAGGGCAGCAAGGTTGACGTCGAGCACGGTCACGCGCGCACCCATGCCTACCGCAACGTCGATCGCGCTGAGCCCCGAAGCCCCAGCGCCTATCACTACGACGAGGCCAGGCGGGACTCCTGCGTGGCCGCCGAGCAGAACTCCCATACCGCCGTACGGAGCCATCAGGTAGAACGCACCCACCTGGGTGGAGAGTCGTCCGGCGATATGGCTCATCGGGGCAAGAAGCGGAAGCGAGCTGCCCGTGTCAACGGTCTCGTACGCTATCGCGGTTGCACCCGAGGCGCGGAGCCCTTCCTCGACAGCCGGGTAGGCAGCGAGGTGGAGATAGGTGAAGAGGATGTGGTCGGGCCTCAGCATCGCGATCTCGGAGGCCTGAGGTTCCTTCACATGAACGAGAAGTTGCGTTTCGTCGAAGACCGATTGGGCGGTATCGACGATCTCAGCGCCGGCCTCGCGGAAGGCGGCATCAGGGGCACCCGCGCCGCTACCTGCGCCTGCCTGTATGAAGACGTGATGTCCTCGTCGCACGAGGTCGGCCGCTGCTCCTGGAAGGAGTGCCACTCGTCGCTCATCCGGCTTGATCTCCTTCACAATGCCGATATTCATCTTCGTCCTCCGTTCTGGTTCTGTATTTCGTTGAAGTGTCCTCTGGATGCCTCTGCAAGCCTTGCCGTGATTTCTTCGATGCCCGAGTCAAGTGCGCTTGTCGTTACCCTGATGAAATGATCGCTGTGGGGTTCGAGACGGAACGGGCGGCCCCGAGCAACCCCGATACCATGTGCAGCAAGCATGGGGACGGCCGTTGCTTCGTCCTGGACGGGTACCCATATGTTCAAACCGTGATGACCCCCAACCGTGACGTCGTGTGATTTGAGGCCATCCACGATCCTGGCTCGTCGGTCGGCATAGGTCAGAGCGGCGGAAGCGATCGATGCCTCGACATCCGCAGAGGTGAGCATTGCGACAAGCACTTCTTGGAGTAGCCTGCTCGTCCAGGAGGGTCCAAGCATCCGTCTCCGTTCGACCACACCGATCGGTTCAGCTGCACCACCGACGGCAGCAAGCCGAAAGTCGGGTCCGTGGGACTTCGAGAAGCTGTGGACGTGGACAACGCTTTCCGGAATCAGCGTACCGAGGCTTACGAGCGGTGAATTCGAGACTGCACCGGAGTGGTCGTCCTCGATGACGAGTACATCGCTTTCAACCAAGACCTCCGCGAGTTCATCCCTACGCGCCGCGGTCATGGATATGCCCGTCGGGTTGTGCGCTCGAGGCTGGATAATCAGAACGGACATTCCCTTGTTCACTGCCTCTCGAACCGCATCCGGGTCCAGGCCACAGTCGTCAAGAGGGAGGGCGAGTGATTCTGCACCGGCGAGATCGAGCATGTCGTATAGGGGCGGGAATCCAGGATCTGAAATGCCAACCTTGTCGCCGATGGTGACGGTGGCTTGGATCAACCGATCGAGCGCATCCATGGCGCCGTTGAGCATGGTGATTCGCTCCGGCTCGAATGGCCAACGATCGAGAAGTACGGTTTCGAGCTCTGCCAGTACGGGCTGCTCCAAGTAGGAGGCCACGATGGGGGATTCCTTCAACCTGTCCATCATCGCAAGCGGGTTCGGTAGCAGTCGAGCGTCCGGAACTCCGCCGCACAGATCGATCTTGATCGCATCTCCGGTCGTCGGAACGTTCCAGTACCGAACGGTCGGTCCACTTGCAATATCACGCACGAAGGAACCTCTTCGGCCTTGTGTGTCGATGACGCGGTGACGTCTCAGGATCTGCCAGGCATCACCAACGGTGGTCGGAGAAACCTCCAGCGCATCTGCGAGTTCGCGTACTGTCGGAAGGCGGCTGCCGGCAGGAAGTGTATCGCTCGTAGCCAGTGCTCCAATGCCGCGAGCGATACCCTCGGCCGTTTGGTCCGAGATGGCATCTGCGATGGTCTGTGTCAATTCGGGCATGTTTGTCTGTTACGAAACATAGTTTGTGCAAGTCGATTGGAAGTACTCTAGTGTGTGTGGACCGACCACGCGTGGTCCGGCCAAGCGGATCCATGCAGCGGGCCGAATCAGAAGGAGCCTTCCAATGAGCAGAATCGTCAAGGCAGCCATCCTCCAGACGGAGTGGACTGGGGACAAGGGTTCGATGATCGAGCTCCACGAGGAGTATGCCAGGAAGGCTGCCGCGCAGGGCGCACAAGTGATCTGTTTCCAGGAACTTTTCTACGGCCCGTATTTCTGCCAGGTGCAGGACATCGAGTATTACGAGTTCGCAGAGGAGATCCCGGACGGCCCCACGACGAAGCGATTCCAGGAGCTCGCGCAGGAGCTCAACATGGTCATGGTGGTTCCCATGTACGAGAAGGAGATGGCCGGATTCCTCTACAACACGGCCGCAGTGATCGATGCGGATGGGACGTATCTCGGTAAATATCGAAAGCACCATATCCCGCACGTCGGCGGTTTCTGGGAGAAGTTCTACTTCCGCCCAGGTAACCAGGGTTTTCCCGTTTTCCAGACGGCGGTCGGCAAGGTCGGCGTCTACATCTGTTACGACAGGCACTTCCCTGAGGGCTGGCGGGCTCTCGGCCTCAATGGAGCAGAGATCGTGTTCAACCCTTCTGCAACGAGCCGGGGTTTGTCCAAGTACCTGTGGCAGATCGAGCAGCCGGCTTCAGCCGTCGCGAACATGTACTACGTCGGAGCGATCAACAGGGTTGGTGTCGAAGATCTCGGAGACAACGACTTCTATGGTTCATCGTACTTCGTTGATCCCCGCGGCCAGTACGTCGGCGAGGTCGCATCGGACACCGAGCCTGAGCTTGTGATCCGCGATCTCGACCTCGACAAGATCGAGGAGGTTCGCAACCAGTGGGCCTTTTACCGGGATCGTCGGCCAGAGGCGTACGGTCCGCTGACCGAGGGGTGACGAACATGGGCATCCACCAAGAACTCACCAAGCGCACCAGAGCGGTGCTGCCATCCTGGCTCTCGTTGTACTACGACGAGCCGATTGCCATCGATCGGGGCGAAGGTCGCACCGTGTGGGATCTCGAGGGGAACGAGTATCTCGATTTCTTCGGAGGCATCCTCACCACTATGACCGCCTATTCGTTGCCTGAGGTGACTGCAGCGATCAACGAGCAGGCTGCAAAGGTGCTGCACACCTCGACGCTTTATCTCAACCGGCCGATGGTTGAGCTCGCTGAAATGGTCGCCGAGATGTCCGGTATCCCCGATGCCAAGGTCTTCTTCACACCGTCGGGGACCGAGGCAAATGATGCAGCGATGCTCCTTGCGACCTCATACCGCAAGTCGAACCAGGTACTCGCTCTGCGCAACAGCTACCACGGGCGAAGTTTCACCGCCATCGCACTTACGAGTCATCGTGCCTGGTCGCCGACGGGTTACTCGGGTCTCAACGTGCAGTACGTCCAGGGTCCATACAAGGTGCGAAGTCCCTACAAGGACCTTGGCGACGATGCTTTCGTTGACGCTGCAGTCGAGGATCTGAAGCAGGTGATCGACATGATGACCTCCGGTGACGTCGCGTGCATGATCGCGGAGCCGATTCAGGGCGTTGGTGGGTTCGCGACACCGCCGGACGGTTTCTTCAAGAGATTCAAGGACATACTCGATCAGTATGGAATCCTGTTCGTTTCAGATGAGGTGCAGACGGGTTGGGGTCGTACGGGTGAGCACATGTGGGGCTACCAGGCCCACAGCATCACACCGGACATCATGACGTTCGCCAAGGGAATCGGAAACGGTCTTTCGATCGGTGGTGTCGTGGCACGAGCCGAGATCATGGACTGCGTCGGTGCAAACTCGATCTCGACGTTCGGCGGCAATCCGCTTGTGTCCGCGGGGGCTCTGGCGAACCTGAAGTATCTGGTCGACAACGACCTCCAGGGAAACTCCCTCAAACAGGGTTCGAGGCTCTACGAGTCTCTGTTGCCCGTCGCAGAGGAGACGCCGTGGATTCTCGAGCTCAGAGGAAAAGGGCTCATGCTCGCCATCGAAACCGTGGAGCCGGGTACGACCGAGCCGGATGGTGCCCGTGCCGGTCGACTGCTCGAGGAGTGCCGTAAGCGCGGTTTGTTGATCGGAAAGGGCGGACTGTATGGCAACGTCCTGCGGATCGCTCCGCCCATGACCGTTACAGAACAAGAGATCGATACCGCGGCCGAGATCATCGCCGATGCCGTATCGAACATCGACTGATTCACACGAGAGGATCCCGCAATGAAGACACTCATCTCAGGTGGAACCGTCATCACCGCCATCGATACCGTCGCCGCCGATGTGCTCATCGACGGCGAGGTCATCGTCGCGATTGGGACGCCCGGCACGCATAGTTGGGCAGACGAGGCTGACAAGGTCATCGACGCCACAGGAAAGTACGTCGTGCCCGGTGGCATCGATCCCCACACCCATATGGAGCTGCCATTCGGTGGAACGTACGCCTCGGACACCTTCGAGTCGGGAACCCGTGCAGCTGCATTCGGTGGGACGACGACGATCGTCGACTTCGCCGTCCAGGTGAAGGGCGAGAGCCTCATCGATGGGTTCGACACCTGGATGGCAAAGGCCGATGACAACTGCGCCGTCGACTACGGATTTCACATGATCGCTGGTGACATCAACGAACAATCGTTGTCCGATATGGATGTTCTGATCGATCGCGGGTGTACGAGCTTCAAACTGTTCATGGCGTATCCGGGGGTCTTCTACTCCGATGACGGTGACATTCTGCGCGCCATGCAGAAGGCGGCAGAAACAGATTCGATGATCATGATGCATGCGGAGAACGGCATGGCGATCGATGTGCTGAGGGAGCAGGCACTCGAGAGAGGCGAAACCGATCCGGTTTACCACAGCCTGACGCGGCCGTCGGTGACCGAGAGTGAAGCGACTCATCGGGCGATCGTCCTTGCTGAGTTGGCCGGTGCACATCTGTACGTTGTCCACATGTCCGCCAAGGAGGCACTCTGGGAGATCGCGGAGGCTCGTGACAAGGGGCTGCCTGTTTTTGCCGAAACGTGCCCTCAATACCTGTTCCTCACCGTTGAGGACCATGTCGGGTCTGAGGGTTTCGAGGGTGCGAAATACGTATGCTCGACACCGATTCGTAAACGCGAGGAAGGTCACCAGGATGCCCTGTGGATTGGGCTGGCCACGAACGACCTGCAGGTCGTGTCCACAGACCATTGCCCTTTCTGTATGGATGATCACCCGATCCTCGGCACCCAGAAGCAGCTCGGTGTCGGGGATTTCACAAAGATTCCGAACGGACTTCCAGGTGTCGAGGATCGATTCCAGCTTGTCTACCACGGTGGCGTCGTCGAGGGTCGTATCAGTCTCAACAGATGGATCGAACTCACGAGTACCGCAGCTGCAAAGATCTTCGGGATGTACCCGAAGAAGGGGACGATCGCGGTTGGCTCCGATGCAGATATCGTGGTGTTCGACCCGGAAGTCGACTGGACCAAGTCGGTGAACCAACACCACATGGATGTCGACTATTCGGCGTATGAAGGCAAGGACGTGAAGGGCAAGGTTGAAACTGTCCTGCTCCGTGGCACCGTGATCATCGACGGCGACGAGTATCTTGGCCAGAAGGGCGACGGACAATATCTGCCACGAGAACGTGTCTCAGTTCACCACTGACCACCAGGACTTCGGGAGCTTCACTTGAAACAGATCAATCACATCATCGGTGGCGAGGAGGTCGCAACGACGTCCGGGCGTACGTCTCCGGTGTACAACCCAGCTACCGGTGAGGTAACGGCCAACGTCGGACTAGCGACCGTCGACGAAGTGGATATGGCTGTCGGGACGGCCAAGGCCGCCGCAGCCGCGTGGAGCGCAACATCGCTCGCAAAGCGGACGGGGGTCATGTATGTGTTCCGCGACCTCGTAGACAGGCACAAACACGACATTGCTGCGCTGCTCACGGCAGAGCATGGCAAGGTGCTCTCCGACTCGCTCGGCGAAGTGAAACGAGGAATCGAGAACATCGAGTACGCCTGCGGTTTGGCGGAGCATCTGATGGGGTCCTTCTCCCAGGAAGTGTCGACCGATATCGATGTCTACTCCACGAGGCAACCCCTTGGTGTTGTGGCAGGGATCACACCGTTCAACTTTCCGTCGATGGTCCCGATGTGGATGTACCCGAACGCAATCGCCGCGGGAAACGCATTCATCCTCAAACCGTCGGAGAAGGATCCAAGTGTCAACATGCTTGCTGCAGAACTCCTCGCCAAGGCAGGGCTGCCGCCAGGTGTGTTCAACATCGTTCAGGGCGACAAGGTCGCCGTTGACAGGATCCTCGAGCATCCGGACATCGCAGCGGTTTCTTTCGTCGGTTCGACCCCTATCGCCAGGTACGTATATGCCACCGGTACCAACGCAGGCAAACGTGTGCAAGCGCTCGGTGGAGCGAAGAACCACATGGTGGTGCTTCCCGATGCAGATATCGGTCTCGCCGCGGACGCAGCAGTCAGCGCAGCGTATGGGTCGGCTGGGGAGCGATGCATGGCGATATCTGTGGTCGTTGCCGTGGGCAGTTCGGCCGATGTACTGGTCGAGGCCATCAAGAAGAGAATCCCAGGGCTCGTGGTCGGTGAAGGGGCAAATGAGATCTCCCAGATGGGTCCACTCATCACCCAGGAACACCGCGAGCGGGTAGCCTCGTTCGTCGAGAACGCGCCGGCCGAGGGAGCGACGATCGTCGTCGATGGTCGTACGCAGACTTTCGACGGAGATGGCTTCTTCATCGCACCATCGCTGCTCGACAACATCACTCCGGGCATGGCGTGTTACGACGAGGAGATCTTCGGTCCAGTTCTGGGTGTGACGCGAGTCGACACCTATGACGAAGCTATGAAGCTCATCTCTGACAGCCCGTACGGAAACGGGGCAGCGATCTTCACGAGGGACGGCGGAGCTGCTCGTCGGTTCCAGATCGATGTTGACGCCGGCATGGTCGGAATCAACGTGCCCGTGCCTGTACCCGTCGGTTACTACAGCTTCGGCGGTTGGGGCGATTCGCTGTTCGGAAGTTCGCATGCGTATGGGCCGGAGGGCATCGATTTCTATACCAAGGCGAAGGTCGTCACGAGCAGATGGCCAGATCCTGCGACGAGCTCGATCGACCTCGGTTTCCCGCAGAACGTTTGATCGGAGCGGCAGAACTCGGGAGGATGGGACGGGTATGAACCAGATGATGACGGTGGCAGCAGATTCGAGAGGTTTGGCGCCACCGCCGACCATGACACTCGACGAAGCACTTTCTGAGGTGCACCGATGCCTCATGTGCTGGGATGCTCCGTGCACGCGCGCATGCCCTACGAGTATCGATGTGCCGGCGTTCATCAAGAGGATCGGCAACAACGATCTCATTGGTTCGGCCCGAACCATCCTCGAGTCCAACATCCTCGGCGGATCATGTGCGCGTGTGTGCCCGACGGAAGTGTTGTGCGAAGGTGCTTGCGTCCTGAACGATCTTCACGAACGTCCCATCGACATCGGACGATTGCAGGCATTCGCCACCGACGATGTCGTCTTTGGAGATATCGATCTGTTCGATTCCCATGAGTCATCCGGGCACAGCGTTGCCGTCGTCGGCGCCGGGCCGGCGGGTCTTTCGTGCGGAGCCGAGCTTGCAATGCTCGGTCACGATGTTGTCGTGTACGACGCAAATGACGAGCCCGGTGGACTCAATACGTATGGCGTGGCGAACTACAAGATGGACAAGGCAACGGCCCTTGCCGAGGTCGAGTTCATCAGAGGGCTCGGCGTAGAGATCCGATCCGCAACTTCGGTCGGAAGTGACGTGTCCGTCGAAGAGCTGCTCTCTGACCATGAAGCGATCTTTGTAGGGGTCGGCCTCGGCTCGGTGCCACCACTGGGTCTTCCGGGCGACGAGCTCACGGGGACAGCTGATGCTCTCGATTTCATCGCCGACGTTCGAGGCGGTGGTGTCGACCTCACCGGTCAGCGTGTAGCGGTCGTCGGTGGTGGGAACACGGCGATCGATGCTGTCTCACAAGCAGCGCGCCTCGGCGCCGAACGTGTCTACCTCGTATACCGGAGAGGTCGCGACGAGATGAAGGCATATCCACACGACATCGACCGAGCGCTGGCGAGCGGAGTCGAGTTCATTCATTGGAGCACACCGAAGCGCATCGAGGGTGACGGCTCGGTCACCGCCCTGGTATGCGAACGAACCGAGTATCGGGAGGACGGCACAGGCACACTGGGTGCTGTTCCGGGGAGCGAGTTCGAGATCCCCGTAACCATGGTCCTGCGGGCGACGGGTCAGGAGAAACGAGTCGGCCTCTTTGACCGACTCGGAGGCCTAGCGACCGACGAAAGCGGCAGAGTCGTCGTCGATGAGGAGTTTCGCACCGACAACCCGAGGATCTGGGCAGGCGGTGATTGTGTGAACGGGGGCAAAGAAGTTGTGAACGCCGTGGCCCACGGGAAAGCGGCCGCTGTGAGTATCGATCGAACGCTGCGCCCAGACGCAGCCGGGAAGTGAGACAGCACCATGGCTGATCTATCAGTGAATATCTGTGGCATCGAGTCGCCGAATCCGTTCTGGTTGGCATCTGCACCTCCCACAAACACTGGCGATCAGATAGCGCGCGCCTTTGACGCAGGCTGGGGCGGGGCGGTGTGGAAAACCCTTGGAGAACCGATCGAGAATGTGTACAGCCGGTACAGCTCTGTTGACATCAACGGTCAGAGAATGATGGGGTTCAGCAACATCGAGCTCATCACCGACCGTTCGCTTGACGACAATCTGGTCGAGATCGAAGAAGTGAAGCGGCGGTACCCGGACAACGTTGTTGTCGTGAGTCTGATGGTCGAGTCGAACCCGGACGCGTGGGACGAAATCATAAAGCAGGTGGAGCAAGCGGGTGCGGACGCAATAGAGCTCAACTTCGGCTGCCCACACGGCATGTCTGAGCGTGGCATGGGAGCTGCCGTCGGGCAGGTGCCCGAATACACCTGTGACATCACCGGCTGGGCAAAGTCGTCTGCCTCGGTGCCGGTGTTCGTGAAGCTCACTCCGAACATCACGGACATCAGAACGGCGGCCAGAGCGGCAAAGGACGGCGGTGCTGATGCCGTGAGCCTGATCAACACGATCAATTCGATCACAGGCGTCGACCTCGACAGCTTCGTGCCCCGTCCCGTGGTCGGGGACAAGTCGAGCCATGGCGGCTACTGCGGGCCTGCGGTAAAGCCCATTGCTCTCAACATGGTCGCAGCAATCGCGGCTGATCCGCTAACCGAAGGTTTGCCGATCAGCGGCATCGGGGGGATCGCAACGTGGCAGGACGTCGCCGAGTACATCCTGCTTGGCGCCACGACCATTCAGGTGTGTACAGCTGTGATGCATTACGGCTATCGGATAGTTGAAGGCATGCACGAAGGTTTGTCCAACTACCTCGACAGCAAGGGCATGGCGAGTGTCAAGGAGCTGCGTGGGTTGTCGGTCAACAAGGTCACGGACTGGCAGGAACTCGATATCAATTACGTCATAAAGGCGAACATCGACCAGGACAAATGTGTTCACTGCGGACTCTGTTACATCGCATGCCAGGACGGAGCACATCAGGCGATCACCGCAGAGCGAACCGCCGACGACAAGACCAAGGTCGCGATAGTCGAGGAGCTGTGCGTTGGATGCAATCTCTGCAGTCTCGTCTGTCCCGTGCAGGATTGCATCACGATGGTGGAGCGAGATCACGGCCAGACCCACATGTCGTGGAACGAGTTCGTGAGCGATGACTCTCCCGGCGATCTGTATCCGCGTCCAAAACACGGCATCACCATCGGCAACGCCTGATGTGATACACCTGATGCGATACCATCGCGTATGGTTGAAGTTCGCTCCATCCGCCCTTCGGATTGGAAGTCGCTCAAAGCGATACGTCTTGAGGCATTGACCGATTCCCCCGATGCGTTCTGCACAACGTATGAGGAGGCATCCGGTTATGACGACAGCGTGTGGATCGACCGTGCGTCGGTCGAACCGGTGGCTGGGACATCGATGTCTGTGCTCGCCTTCGATGCTGGAGAGACCGTGGGTTTGGCGGTTGGAGTCCTCTGTGATGACGGCGTTCTGGACGTGGTTTCCGTCTTTGTCGCCCCGCAGTACCGCGGCAGCCCAACGGCCCAGGAGCTCATGACTGCGGTTGAGACCTGGGGTGTGGAGAGGGGAGCAGTCCGCGCGGTTCTCGATGTCGAGGCAGGTAACCAAAGGGCCAGTGCGTTCTATGCGAGGCTCGGATACATGCCCACTGGTAGGCGGGAGACATACCCGGGACGCGTGTGGCTCCAGAGAGTTGAGCTGAACAAGGTGCTGGGCTCGAACGATCTCTAGACGTCTCACACCGACGCACGCCGACCGTGCGGCGACCTGCATATAGTCTCTCGGGATGGGATCAATCGACTTCCTGCGCGCCCTCGAGCGCGAGGCCGCTGTTATGCAGGGGGCCGTTGCAGGCGCCGATCTCGAGGCACTAGTGCCCACGTGTCCCGGATGGACGGTGCTGGATCTCGTGGTCCACACCGGCATCGTGCATCGCCACAAGACCGACTTGGTCCGCGCCGGGTTGACCCAGGGCCAGCCAGATCCGCAGGGCGGTCCGAACGGTGATGTTGTTGAGTGGTTCAACGCTGGGGTGGACGACATGCTTGCTGTGTTCCGTGAGGCAGACCTTTCGGCACCGACATGGACGTGGTGCCCGCATCAGCACAATGCTGAGTGGTGGGTGCGGCGGATGGCGCACGAGACGCTCATCCATGGGGCAGACGCAGTGATAGCGGTTGGAGGTACACCCGATGTCGATCAGCAGCTCGCAGCGGACGGAATCGAGGAGATTCTCGTCGAGATGACGGTTGGGGCTCCTCATTGGGACGATCTGGCCGAGGGGGATCGGACGGTCGTCCTTGTTACATCGGATCGCTCATGGGCACTTCGAACTGCGACCTGGAGCGGGAAGTCCCCGAACACAGGAAACCTCTATGAGGACGAGCCCGCGATTGCGATCATCGATCGAGCGGAGAACCCTGACGCAACGATCTCAGGTACAGCGGCCGAACTCGACCTTTGGCTGTGGGGCAGGGGGGAGCTGGCCGAAGATGCGACCTTCGGGGATACACCTCTAGCCGATCTCGTGCGTGTGATCGCGGCTGAAGCAACCCAGTGAATAGCGAAGAAACCGTTGCGGTCTACGACATCCGATCGGATGGCGAGATAGCGCTCGCCAGGCTCGCCGCCGATGGCATCGATGCCTGGCTGGCTGTTGACGACGAGGGTGGGCTCAATCCCGGATTCTTCTCCCGGTACGGAGTGCGACTCATCGTGCGGTGTGGGGATGTTGAGGATGCGTACGAGAGTCTTGGGATCGAACATGTAACGCTTCGCGCTCAAATCGCGGATGCGATGTTCAAACATTCGGGTTGGGCGTATCCGGACGAGGCGTGTGGCCTCGTAGCTTTCGATGGCCGTGGCGTCCCTGCGTTGACGATTTGTCTCTCGAATGCAGATCGCGCTGACGATCGGTTCACGATCTCTCCGGCTGAGCAATTTGGAGCGAACCGACTCTCGGAACGATGCGGGTTCAGCATCGGCGCGGTGTTTCATAGTCACCCGCGCTCTGATGCGTATCCGTCCGACTCGGACATCGAAGGTGGCGCCGACCCGGAATGGATGCACTTCATCGTTGGACCCGTGGTAGGTCCGAGGCCTCTTCTGCGGGCGTATCGGATCGTCGACGGTGAGGTTGCTGAGGTGAAGGTCACCATCGAGGAATAGAATCGTCGCGATGACTCGATCCGAACACAACCGGGAGGCATATCGCGTGCTGTTCGGATATGTGGGTGCCGGCCTTCAGGCGCTTGCGGCACTTCTTCTGCTGGTGTCATTCCCCGTCGTCCCGCTGTGGTTGTTCGCGGGGCTTCTCGCGTTCGTGGTTGTGACTTCGTGGTGGTCGTGGCGGCGCTATCAGGACAACTTCATGGTGCCAACGTTGGCAGGAACGATGCAAGCGGTGTCCTGGATGCTGCTTGT
The DNA here is from genome assembly GCA_036985855.1 of Acidimicrobiia bacterium. Lineage (GTDB taxonomy): Bacteria > Actinomycetota > Acidimicrobiia > Spongiisociales > UBA5794 > B3-G11. The sequence continues at coordinate 24,675 of BTQL01000024.1, forward strand.
CGGTGTTGGAGTGGGGATCATGGGGTGGGGCAGATGAAACTCACGATCCTCGGCTCCACCGCTGGCGCGCCTTCGCGATCGAATCCCGCCTCCGGTTATCTGGTCGAGCACGGCGAAACATCGATCTGGATCGATGCGGGGACCGGCACGTTCATGGGGCTTGCCGAGAAGGTGGATCCGGGAACCCTCGATGCCGTCGTGATCTCGCATACTCATGTCGACCACTGCTCCGATCTATTCGGGTTGTACGGGTACCTCGCGTTCGGACCATCTGGTGACGTCCCGGTGAAGGTGTTCGCTCCGGACGGAGCAGCAGAGCATCTCGCAGCGTTCGCAAGAGCGAGCGACGAGCACATCTTCAACATGGTGCTGGACATCGGGGAGGTCATGCCTGGGGTCGAGGTTGCCGTCGGAGATGTCGTCATCAAGTTCGGTGAAGCAGTTCATCCTGTGGCGGCGCTCGTCACTCGCATTGAGGCTGGTGGGGCGACCCTGGTGTACTCGGGAGATACTGGTCCTGGGGGAGATCTCATCGAGATGTCCGTTGGTGCCGACGTGCTTCTCTGTGAGGCTTCCATCGCCGGTGTGCGCGATGAGCGGACCTACCCGTATCACCTCACGGCCATCGAAGCGGGGGAGATCGCGGCATGGGGCGGTGTGGATCAACTGATTCTGACGCACATCGGTGCTTTGATGGACACCGAGATCAGCGTCGATGAGGCTTCCGGTGCGTTTGCGGGCACGGTGACTTACGCCGCAAGAGGAGCTGTTTTCGAGATCGAAAGTAGGGAGTGATGATGCGTAAGGGCAGAGCGAATGATGAGCTGAGGACAGTGACGATAACGAGAGGATTCACCGAGATGACACCGGGATCTGTGCTCATTGAGATGGGAAGGACCCGCGTGCTCTGCACGGTGTCTCTCGACGATGACGTGCCGCCCTGGATGAAGAAGTCCGGTGGAGGTTGGGTGACTGCAGAGTATTCGATGCTTCCGGGTGCCAGTCCTGAGCGGATCAGGAGGAGTTCGGTCAACGGTGGGCGTACGAAGGAGATCCAGAGGCTCATCGGACGTTCGCTTCGGGCGGGGGTCGACATGCAATCGATGGGATCGGTGACCGCTCGCATCGACTGCGATGTGTTGCAGGCTGATGGAGGGACCCGCACCGCTTCGATCACGGGGGCGTGGATCGCGCTTGCGGATGCATTCGATGCATGGGTGGCCGATGGGAAGATGGAGAGCAACCCGATCAAGACGAACATTGCGGCGATTTCGGTCGGAGTGCTTGAAGGTGTCCCGATGCTCGACCTCGAGTACACTGAGGATGTGTCGGCCGACGTGGATGCCAACATCGTTATGACGGGCGATGGAAGCTTGATCGAGGTACAGGGCACGGCGGAAGGGGAGCCCTATAGCCGCGAACAGCTCGACACGATGCTCGACTACGCCGCTGCGGGTATCGAAGCGCTCGTGGCGATGCAGAACGAGTCTCGTTCGTGAAGCGACCGCACGGTGTCGTAGTTGCGTCCAAGAACGCTGACAAGATCGCCGAGGTCGAGGCTGTTCTCAGTTCCCTTGATCCACCTGTTGCGGTGATTCCCGGCCATGTATGGGAGGACGTCGACGAGACGGAGGACACACTGGTCGGCAACGCACTGCTGAAGGCGCGGGCCGTCGTCGCGGCCACGAGCCACGCCGCGGTTGCGGATGACACAGGTCTTGAGGTCGATGCGCTTGGTGGAGCGCCCGGGGTGACGACGGCGCGTTACGCGGGAGAGAGAGCGACCTACCAAGACAACGTTGACAAGTTGTTGTCTGAGCTCAGTGGGATCGAGGACCGAACTGCGAGGTTCCGCACAGCGGTTGCTCTCGTGACGCCCCGGGGTGAAGAAGTCGTCGTCGAGGGTGTTCTCGAGGGCGTGATAACGACGGAACGCCGGGGTGAGGGCGGTTTCGGTTACGACCCGATCTTCGAGGTCGATGGTCGTACCCTCGCGGAGATCCCCGCCGATCAGAAGAACGAGATCTCCCACCGCGCTCTGGCCCTGCTTGCCCTCGCCGACGCCCTGCACGACTAAATCCCCAAACCCAGGGTTCCAGACCGTACTGAGTCCGGTCAACAGCCCGGAGAACGAGAATCATTGCAAGGAGCCGGGCGATTCCATGGCGAGACTCTCGATGATTCTGGTGCCTGCGAGTCGTTCGAAGACTTCAGGGTTCACCTTGATCTTCATATCTCGCGATCCTCCACCGACGATGACCCACTCCGGTGTCATCACGGCCGCATCGACGAACAGCGGGAGATCCTGGGGTCGACCGAAGGGTGTGACACCCCCGACGACCATCCCTGTGACGTGTGATGTCACCTCGGATGAGGCGAAGGAGACCTTCTTCGCTTCCATCAGTTCCTTGCCCATGCGATTGACGTTGAGCCTCGTCGTTGCAAGAACCAGGAACATGGCGTGGACGCCGGAGGGTCGCTTCGATACAAGCACGATCGCATTCGCTGATTGGTTCGGCGGGATCCCGTAGTGGTCGCAGAACTGTGTTGTGTCGGCGAACTCGGGATCGCAATCCATCAATGAGAACTCAGCCTCGGCATCTTCCAGGGCGCGCGTGACGGCGGAACGGATGTCGGCGGTCACGAAATGGCACCGTTGCACTCGATCATCAAACCTCCTCTGATGAGGCTCGCACGATAGATCGCATGACAGGTGAACGATTCCGTGGCAATATGGTCGGACGGAGAAAGGAGGTGGTCCAAGAATGTCCGAAAGTATTCATAGGATCCCGGAGGTGGTCGAGCGCTAGCGCGACCAGCTGTGAACCAGCGAGGTCGCGCTCCTCTTTGAGGCAGGTAGCGACTTCAACTTGGACCACCGGAACCCGGAGCATTGCACGTAGGTCCCGTGCGACGGCGAACACGCCGAGGACGCTCCGGGTTCTCTCGCGCCCTTTGACGATTGCGCACTAGACGCGCTTGCTCCGCACGCAGACCGAGATTCGTGTAAACCTTGTAGTGCGGTTGTTGGAGTATGGGGTAGTGGATACGAAACGAAGATTGAGCATGGAAGCGACCGGGGACCAGGACGAGCCGCCGGCACGGCGCGTGCCTGAAGTGTTCGAAACCTTCTACACCCGAGAGTTCCCCCGCATGGTGGATCTCGCCTATGCGCTTTCGGGAAGCCGCATCGCGTCGGAGGACCTTGCACAAGAGGCGATGATTGCCGCGCACCGGGACTGGGAACGGATTGGGGCGCTCGACCGACCCGGAGCGTGGGTTCGCAGGGTCGTCACCAACAAGTCAGCATCGTTCTATCACAGATGGAAGGCCGAGGTCCGGGCATTTGCTCGTCTTGGTCCAGTCCGGGGGACACCGCCTGCAAGGCTCGATGTGGAGGCAAGAGACGTGTGGCGAACCGTTCGCAGGCTCCCGACCAGGCAGGCCCAGGCCATTGCCTTGTTCTATCTCGACGAGCTCACAGTGGCTGAAACCGCTGAAGTAATGGGATGCACCGAGAACACCGTGAAGGTGCATCTCCATCAAGCCCGCAAAACACTTGCGACACGATTCGACGCCGAGGAGAGACTGACATGACAATCGACGAGAAACTCAGAGATGCCTCGGCTTCTGTTCGCGAGGCGGGACGGCATGCAAGGTTCTCGGTCGAGACACCAACCCATGACTCGACCCGCAGCAGGGTCACGGTGTTCGTGGCCGCAGCTGCGCTGGTGCTCCTGGCTGTCGGCCTTCCGCTGCTCGCATTGCGTGGACTAGGCCACAGCGAGACTGTTGGAGGAACATCCGATACGACAGCGGCCACGTCGTCTCTGGACGCGGCGCCTGTCGCGCCGACGGAGGAGACTTCGGTAGATGCGATCCCTCCCTCATCGGAGATCAGCGATATCACCGACCTTGTTGTTTCGGTTGAGACGTCCTCCGAGCTGCCTGGGTTCGGTGCTGAGTACCTGATCGACGGTGATCTTGGTCAAGGTTGGCAGGACAACAGCCTGCGCGGTGTCGGCGCCGAGATCCTGTTCACGTTCGACGAGCCCGTCGCCATCAGCTACCTCCTCTTCTACCCGGTGAGCGACGAAGAAGGGTTCACAAGGAACTTCAAGGTTCAGGGATATGAGATAGGCAATTCGGAGGCCACGTTCGTTGGCCGACTCGTCCGTACGATGGATCCACAACGTATCGAGTGGAGAGGACCGGAGACGGAATCGATATCGCTGCGCGTGACGACCACCTTCCCTGCCGAGCCGTTCGGAGATGGTCCGCCGTTCGACGAGCTTGCCATCGCCGAGATCCGGATATTCGGGCGATCGTCTGATGGTGGACCAACGGCGGATACAACGACGACCGTGACTGCGCCTGGCGTCGAGGATTCGTCGGCGCGTTTCGAGAGCCCTGTGCTCGATGCGCGCGAAGGCACGAACCCATGGGACGCGTACATCGCGAATGCTATGTCGGGTGACGTGCCGGTCGAGTTGCGT
>BTQL01000025.1:0-28946 GCA_036985855.1 Acidimicrobiia bacterium
ACGACTCAACAAACGCAACCTGAGCCTCCAAGGACTCAACAACCTCGACCGACGCCGAATGTTCACTCTCCGCATCGGCCCGGAGACGCTCGTTCTCTACCTTGAGCTCCTCAACGGAACCAATCTCAGACTCAAGCACCTCGATGCGTTCCACAGACACAGCAGCAGCACTCTGGGCATCAGCACGAAGCTCCTCGTTCTCGGTCTTCAGCTCCTCGAGAGCGACGGACATAGTCTCGAGTTGTTCAATCCGTGCCCCCGACGCTGCTGCCTCACCCTCGGCCCGGGCGCGGATGCCCGCAGCCTCCTGCTGGGCTTGTTCGACAAGATGAAAGGCTGTCTCTTCGGCATCCGCAAGCTCGTCGGCCTGCTGCTTCGCGGAGTCGAGAATCGACCGAGCTTGGTCCTGGATCGAGGATGACTCGATCCGGGTGAGCTCTGCCTCGTCTCGAGCGGCCTGCAGAATGCCCTCGGCTTCCGCTTTGGCCGCCTTGGAGGCCGACGATCGAAGTTCGGCTTCCTCGAGCTCTGCGGCGATCCTGTCGCGAGTCTCGGCCGCATCGAGCTTTGCCGTCTCGAGAATCATCCGCGCCTTCCGTTTGGCGTCCTCGACCTCTTCGATCTGCTCACGTGCAGCAGCAGCTTGCTCGCGCATCCGTGCGACATCATCCATCGCCGCCGTGCGGAGCTCGGACGTCTCCTTACGAATCGACTCGAGCTCAGACTGAGCAGTCTTGGTCTGTTCCTTGAGTGCAGCTCGCTTCTTCATCACGCCCTCTGCCTGTGCAGCGGCGTCCTGTCGAATCTTCTGCGCTTCTTCGCTGAGTTCTGCTGCGTTCAATCTGGCCGCGGCGAGTTCCTCGTCCGCCCTCGTGACCTTTGCTTCAGCCTCACTGAATCTTGACTCTGCGATATCAAGTTTTCCTCGCGCTTCGGCCGCGACAGCATCACTCGAAGCGAGCCGCTCCTTTGCGAGCGTCAATTTCTCCTCGGCATCGCTGTGAATCTTGAGAACTTCCTCATGGGCTGCGGCCTTCTGGGCCTGGCGTTCCGATTCGGCGAGGACAGTGGCCTTCTTCGCGGCAATCACCTTGAGCTGGAGGTCGGACATCGTCTCTGATATCTCGGCTTGGGCAGCCACACGTACTTCATCCGCTTCTCGGTTTGCATCGGAGATCATCGCGGCGGCGTCTGCCCGAGCAACTGCGGTCGCACGCTCTGCCTCGGCTTTCAGTTCTTCGACGTCGCTGTTGGTTGCAGCCCTCAGCGCTTCAACTTCTTCCACAACCGCCGTCTTGAGGTTCTCGGCGACTTGCTCGGCCGCTACCTTGATGTTCTCGGCTTCGCCGAGTAGCCGCTCGATCTGCTCATCCGCTTCGGATTTGAAGGTCTTAGCTTCGTCGATGAGGATCTGAGCCGCGTGCCTGGCCTCCGATCGACGATGTTTGGCTTCGTCGTTCGCGTTCGTGAGAAAGACTTCTGCCTCTTCCTTCTTGCGACTGGCCTCATCGCGGAACTCCTGAGCCTCTTCTCTGAGGGCCTCCGCGCCGTCTTGTGCTGTCTTCAGCGTCTCGGCTGCCGTTTGCTCCGCCTGTGACGCCATAGCCTTCAAGTTCTCAAGTTCTGCTTCGCGCAATACAATCTCGGCAAGCCTTGCCTCAGCTGCCTGCTCCGCCTCGTCGAGCAGACTCAAGGCGCGCTGCTTGATCTCCTCTGAATCAGTCTTGGCCTGGTTACGAAGGTCTCGTGCCTCCTCCGTAAGAGCCGCTGTCTCTGAGTCTGCCCGCGCCCTGGCCTCTGCCATCTGACTCTGGGCTTCCGATACGAGATACTCGACGCGCTTGGTCGCCTGCTCGTCAGCGGCTTGCACGGATCGCTCAGACGCTGCTTCAGCCATGAGGAGCATTTCCTGGACGCGTTCCTCTGCTTCCTCAATCGTCGTCCTTGCGGCGTCATGGGCGACCTCGACCTCTTCCTGGGCCTCAACGACTCGCACATCGGCCTCGCGCCGGATCTTCTCTGCCGCCGCTTCTGCGTCAGCGAGAATCTCCATCGACTGCTCCTCGACCCTACGCAATGTGCCCACTGGGTCGATCTCGACGCCTTGCTCCGACTCGGTGATCTGGGTCTCGGAGATCAGAGCCTCGATTTCGTCACGAACCTTGTCGCGTTCCGAAACCAGCTCCTCGAGCTTGCGCTCAGCCGTCTCTGCATCCGCTCGCATATCAGCTGCGAACCGCTGGGCATCTTCGATGATGCTGGCGGCGTCGCGTTTGGCAGCATCGAGATCAGCGGGAAGCTCGTCCTCGGATATGCCGACGCCATCGAGAATCGCCGCAGCCCTCGTCTGTGCCTGCGTTTCGATTTCAGCCGCCTGGCTGCGAGCACGCTCGAGAATCCGGTCCTTGGACTCGAGCACGGCAGCAATCGCAGCGTCAACTGATTGACCCTCGGCGTCTTTCGCTTTCTGCGCCTCGAACTCAGCCTGCTGGAGACGGAGTTTCGCTTCCTGTGCCCACTCCTCGAGATCCCTGAAGTTCGACTCGAGCTCGCCAAGAAACGAACGCACTTCGCGCTTGTCGTAGCCCTTCCGGGAGGTTGAGAACTCGCGGTCGTCGATGGAGACCGGGAGGTCGGGGTTCTTCGTGGTCACGGGCCATCCATTTCTGTGCTCAAGTACGTTTCGGCCGCCTCGCTGCAAGCCTTTACAGGTTTGGTGTCTAGTCCCAACGACTCGTTGTGATACGCGTGAACGACATACTGCGAAAGCGACTCATGTCATGCCGATATGAGGTCCTCGACAGGAGCGTGAAGATCGGAGAAACGCCGTCTTCGTAACCCCTACATCGAGGTCTCGAGCCATGCCGTAAGCGCCGTGCCGACACGGGTCGCTGACGCCAAAAGCGAGTCCTCAACGTTCAACCATGCGCCGTCATCGGGAAATGGGGTCGTGAGGTCAACATAGATCTTCAGTTTCGGCTCCGTTCCTGATGGTCTCGCAAGTACACGACCAGTGGCACCGAGATCTAGTTCAATGAGGTTCGTCGCACCTAGATAGGAGGGACGCTCGTCCGCCCCGATCGAGAAGTCCTTGACAGTTTTCACTGCAATATCGGCGATAGACGCTGGGGGTTCGGCCCTGAGCTGTGCCATCGCAGACGCGATCTCATCGTCCGCCGATGGCCCTTCTCTTCTGATCGATGCCTGCGCTGACACCCAAATCCCGTACCTGCGGTACAAGTCACCGAGCCGGTCGAGCACGATGGCTCCCTCGGATGCTGCGTCGGCTGCGAGGAATGCGAACGCAACCGCGGCCGAGATGCCATCCTTGTCTCTCACGGTTGTTCCGACCGAGTACCCGAGCGCCTCCTCAAACCCGAGCACGAGACTGCCCCTGTTCTGCTGCTCGAGGTCGAGCGCTGCATTCCAGATCCACTTGAATCCTGTGAGTGACTGGTGCCAGGTTGCTCCGTGCGCGGTAGCGATGTCGCCAAGCATGGGAGTTGATACGATCGAATTGATGACGGTGCCGTGCACGTCGCGTGTGTGGCCGAGCAAATGATCGGCCAGAAGACACCCGATCTGATTGCCGGTCAAGGGTCGCCATACGCCACCGGGTACCGGAACCGACACTGCGAGCCTGTCCGTGTCAGGGTCACTCGCAAGCACGATGTCCGCGTCGAGCGATTGCGCCAGCTCGTGCGCAAGATCAAGTGCTCCTGGTTCCTCCGGGTTTGGGAATGACACCGTAGGGAAGGTTCCATCGGGTGCAAATTGTCTGGCGACGGGGTGTATCTGCTTGAACCCGAACCGCCGAAGCGCCTCGGTGACGAATTTCCCCCCAACACCATGCATCGCTGTGTAGACGATCGAGATCCGGCGATCACCGGATGCCTCAGACAGAGACGCGGCAACCGACCGCAGATACTCCTCGAAGAGCTCTCTGCCGATTGCACGTACTTCCGAATCGCTGTACGGATCTGCCGATCGTGGAACTTCGTTGGCTGCCCCGACCGCAACGATCCGCTCTGCGATATCAGCGTCGGTTGGTGGAACGATCTGCACGCCGTTGCTCGCATACACCTTGTACCCGTTGTCGGCCGGTGGGTTGTGGGACGCGGTGATGACGATCGAAGCGCATGCACCCATCGAGAGGCCGGCAAACGCGACGAGCGGAGTTGGCGTCGGATCCTCGAAGTAACGCACGCGAAATCCGGCCGCAGCGAGTACCCCGATCGCGTCATCCATGAACGATCGTGACGACAGGCGGGCATCTCGACCTATCGCGACAAGTCGCTCGTTCGGATCGGTAGTCGATAGAAGGAAAGTCGCGAGACCAGCGGTCGCTCTGATGACCGTTGCCCGGTTCATCCGATTCGAACCCGCCTCGACGACACCCCGCAAGCCCGCAGTACCGAACTCGAGGCTCCCGTTCATACGATCTGAGAGCTCTTCGACAGCGCCTGTTCGAAGCAGAGTCAGCAGCTCAGATCGAGTTGCCGGATCGGGATCGGCGTCGATCCATGCCAGGGTTCTGGTTTCAATGTCAGTCATGCATGCAGGCTACAGCCGATGGATACGACTCGTCGGCGAACGGTGGCCGAAGCCTACGGATCCGGCGTTCAACCGCCGAGCGATCTTCGATCGTGGGTACGCTGAAGGGTTATGACCACGCAATTGGGACCCACTTACCGAGCGGAGACACTTCTCGAACTCGACGGGCACTCGTTCGATGTCGCGATAATCGGCGGGGGCATCACCGGCGTCGGTTGCGCCCTGGATGCTGCATCGCGAGGGTTGTCTGTCGCTCTGATCGAACAGCGGGATCTCGGTTCTGGAACCTCGAGCCGTTCGTCCAAGCTGATACACGGAGGTCTCAGATATCTGGAGCAGCTCAGTTTCAGGCTTGTCCGTGAGGCACTACACGAAAGGGAGCTTCTCCTCCAGTCGATCGCACCCCACCTTGTCTGGCCGATTCCGTTCATCTATCCGCTCAAGCACCGCATTTGGGAGCGTGCATATGTTGCTCTAGGAATATCCGTGTACGACGGTCTCGCCAAACTCGGACACAGCACACTCCCCCACCAGCGGCACCTTGGCAAGAAAGATCTCAAGACGGCGTTCCCTAGCGTCAAAGCTGGCGAATTTGTCGGCGGAATCCGCTATTACGACGCGGGCACGGACGATGCCAGGCTCGTCGTAGCGGTCGCACGCACCGCAGCGGGAATGGGAGCGAAGATCCTCACGAGCGCGAGGGTCACCGGATTCGGCCGCGATGGCGATGGTCGCGTCGACTCCATCGAGGCTACCTGCCTTGAATCGGGCAGGGAGCTCAACATCGGTGCGTCCGTCGTCATCAACGCCACCGGCGTATGGACCGACGCCACTGAGATGCTCGTCGGTGACGTCGATACTGATGTGACCGCGTCCAAGGGCATCCACATCCTTGTTCCGAAGTCAGCTATCGATTCGACCGTTGGCATCATCACAAAGACCAAGTCGAGTGTCCTTTTCCTGATCCCACGTGGGGAGTTCTGGATCATCGGTACAACGGATACACCATGGGAACTCGACCTTGCTCATCCCGCGGCAAGTGAGCGTGACATCGAATACCTGCTCGAACAAGCAAACCGAATCCTCGAGCGTCCGCTCACTCCAGACGATGTCATCGGGGTCTTCGCCGGGTTACGTCCGCTCGTGACCGGAAACGCAGAGTCGACGGCGAAACTGTCACGGGAACACAGCATCACCGAACCCGTTCCCGGCCTCATCACAGTCGCAGGAGGCAAACTCACGACCTACCGCGTCATGGCCAGGGACACCGTAGATCGTGTATGTGATGCAGCCAACATGCGCGTACCCGAATCGAAGACCGATCAGATCGCCCTCGTTGGTGCTACCGGGTATTCAACGATGAAGAGCAACGTCGAAAGGCTCGGCAGCCAATACGGCTTGTCCGAGACCGAGGTCAAGAGGCTGCTTCGACGTTATGGCAGCGAGGCTACGACCGTTCTGGAACTCGCTGCGTCAGACCCGATGCTCGCTAGACAGATCCCTTCAGGTCCGTATCTCGGCGCCGAGGTTCGGTTCGCCGTCGACAACGAGGCAGCACTTCACCTCGATGACGTTCTCACGAGAAGGACGCGCCTCTCCATCGAGTGCGAGGACCGGGGAACCGAAGGAGCTGAGTTCGTCGCTTCGATCATGGCACCACTGCTCGATTGGGATCAAGATGCTGTCGATCGAGAGATAGTGCACTACGTCAAACGTGTGCAGGCGGAGCGAGAGTCCCAAACCAAACCTGATGACCAAACGGCAGACGCCGCAAGACTCGGAGCACCAGACATCAGAACGCTCGGCGCCTAACGATCGGTTGGTCTAACCCCAAGCGGGGCGCAGCGGTAACGAACTCCCACCTGACTCCGGTGTGTTGACCGCGAGCACCTGGTCGACATGGATTCGGTTGTCCTCGAACATGACCGCGCTGCCAGCCATGTAGAGGCGCCAGACCTTCGCCCGCCCCTCCCCGGCGTCGGCGACCGCCTCGTCCCAATTCGCTTCCAGGTTCGCAACCCACCGACGCAGCGTGAGCGCGTAGTGCTCTCTGAGATTCTCCATGTGACGAACCTCCAGGCCTCGATCCTGGAGCGCTGAGATAACGCTACCGACCTCATGCAGTTCACCATCGGGGAACACATACCTATCAATGAAGCTCGACCTGGCAATACGCGTGCTCTTTGGCGGCTTATCCCGACTGATCGCGTGGTTGACGGTTCGTCCCCCCGGTACAAGCAAGGCTTTGACCTGATCGAAATACGTTCCGAGACGCTGCAACCCCACGTGTTCAAACATTCCGATCGAGCTGATCGCATCAAAAGGATCATCATCGACTTCTCGGTAATCCTGGAGCCTGATGTCGATCTGGCCCGCGAGTCCAGCCTCAGCCACCCTTTTCAGCGCAAGATCGACCTGGTTCTGCGAGATCGTCACACCGACCGCTTGGACACCGTGATGCTGTGCGGCGTGCAAAACCATCCCTCCCCAACCACACCCGATATCGAGCAAGCGCATGCCGGGCCGGAGACCGAGTTTCGCGCAGATCAGCTCATATTTGTTCGCCTGGGCCTGCTCGAGGGTATCCGATTCATTCTCGAATACTGCACAAGAGTACGTATACGAAGGCCCGAGTACGAGACGATAGAATTCGTTCGATACGTCGTAGTGATGTGAGATCGATGCCGCATCCCTGCTGCGTGTGTGAAGACGTCCATGAGTTCGGTGCTCTTCGGGCGGCGGCTGGATACGACGAAGGCTCCTCAAACCGACCAATTGCGCGAGATCGCGTATCTGGAGTGGGGTCAGTTTGACCTCCGAAACCCGGCGTCGCAGTTCCAGGACGGCATAGATGTCGCCCTCGATATCGAGATCGCCTGCAACGTAGGCACGCGCCAAACCAAGTTCTCCCGGGGCGGTCACCATCCGTACGAGAGCATCCCTGGAATGCACAGTCACCGTCGCCGCTGCATCCTTCGGACCGATATCTGTCCCGTCGAACGCACGGATGCGCACGGGTAGGTCCGACCCGAACCAACTGGTGATGAACGATTCGAAGGTCATACGCCAGCTCCTCCTCCGGGTGCGTCACTCCGCAGGCAATGTGCTGCGGTTCGTGGTATTACACCAGTCATACACCTTCCTGTCGAATGGAATGTCAAGCAGTACGTCCGGATGTCACAAATGAACATGATTGCTGTGCCTGACATGCAGATGATCCGTGTGGATACGCGAAGAAGCACCGACGTCAGCGCCGATCGTCTGGCATCGGTTGGGGTCGGTGCAGTCCTCAGGATCGAGGCCCTTGGCTCGCTCGAGGAGCGAGACGAGCTGACCGCGCGTCGCGCGGAGATTCTCGAGGTGCCGATCGAGATCCTCGAGGTGCCGATCGAGGAGTTCAATGACGTGGTGACAGGTGCCTTCCCCAACGCTTCGTAGGTCCAGGATTGAGGCGATCTCCGTGAGGGACAGCCCTGTCGCCTGAGCGTCGCGAATGAACCTCAACCGCAGCACTGCATCATCGCTGTACTCGCGATACCCGTTGTAAGCCCGCTCAGGTTCAGGGAGAAGCCCTATGTCCTCGTAATAGCGGATGGTCTTGGTAGGGACGCTTGTTCGTTTCCCGAGTTCTCCGATTTTCATGTCAGGAAGTATACCCGAAAAAATGGTCTTGACATTCCATTCGGATGGAAGGTGTATGTTCCTTGCATCGACAACAAATGAAGGAGGTACACGCGTATGCGTGACCCAGTATGCGGCATGACGGTTGGTGCGGATGCACCGACAGCGCACGGCCATCCGGAGTACGGATTCTGCTCGAGCCACTGCCTCGAGGCGTTCACGGCCAACCCCGACCAATACCTCGAGCAGGCTACGACCGACGAAACGGAAGAAGAGGAAGAAGAGGAAGAAGAGGAAGAAGACCCAGTTACCACGCGGATCCTGGTCGGTGTGCCCGCAGGATCCGGACAATCAGAGACCTTGCATGTGGCGCTCGAGGGCATGACCTGCTCGTCGTGCGTTTCCACCATCGAGGGAGCCCTGAACGCGCTACCTGGAGTGGTCGACGCGAGAGTCAACTTCGCTTCCGAGGAAGCCACAGTCGAAGTCAGTTCGGGCGCGGTCGACGTCGATCAACTGATCACAGCTGTCTCTGACGCCGGTTATGGAGCCAGAGAAGTCAACGACGATGTCGATGACGATGCCGATCAGAAGGCCCACAAGAGGCTGTATAAGTCCTTGTTGCGCAAGTTCTGGTTCGCTGCGATCGTGTCGTTGCCTGTGATCTACTTCTCGTATCCCGAGATCTTCCCTGGGATACCTGAAAAGGGATCAACCCAGCTGAACCTCATCTGGGGTGTCATGGCACTACTGACATTGGCAGTGATGGCGTTCTCAGGATCGCAGTTCTTCACGGGCGCCTGGGCCGCATTCAGGCACAGATCCGCGAACATGAACACATTGATATCGGTCGGGATCTCGGCCGCATGGCTGTACTCGACCGTAGCGCTCTTGTTCCCCGATATCTTCCCCGATCAGAAGCTGCGCGACGTGTTCTACGACGTCGTATCGGTGGTGACTGCTCTGGTTGTTCTTGGCGCCGCCATGGAGATCCGAGCGAGGGCCCGCACTTCCGAGGCTCTGAAGAAGCTGATCGGTCTGCAAGCCAAGACGGCAAGAGTCGTACGCGATGGAGTCGAGACGGAGATCCCCACAGGAGACGTGATCGAAGACGACGTTGTCGTCGTGCGTCCTGGAGAGAAGATTCCGGTCGACGGGATCGTCGTGTCGGGATCATCGGCTGTTGACGAGTCCATGGTCACCGGTGAGCCCATACCGGTAGAGAAGACCGAAGGCTCGACCGTCATCGGTGCCACCATCAACAAGACGGGATCATTTCGGTTCCGTGCAACCCGGGTGGGTCGGGACACCATGCTCGCCCAAATCATCCAGATGGTACGCGACGCTCAAGGTTCGAAAGCGCCCATCCAACGCACCGTGGACATGGTTTCGGGCTACTTCGCCCCCGCTGTGATGATCATCGCGATTCTGACCTTCATGACGTGGTTCACCTTCGGACCCAGCCCGGCGCTCATCTACGCGGTGATCACGGCAGTGACGGTACTCGTGATCGCCTGCCCCTGCGCCCTCGGACTGGCGACTCCGACCTCACTGATGGTCGGGATCGGCAAGGGAGCGGAGAACGGCATTCTCATCAAGTCAGGTGACGCACTCGAGACCGCTCACAAGATCGACGCCGTTGTGCTCGACAAGACAGGCACCGTTACCCAGGGCGAACCTGTTCTCACTGATGTCATCACCACCGATGGCTTCACGGAGGACGACGTTCTCTTCCTGGCAGCTGCTGCTGAAATCGGATCTGAGCACCCTCTCGGCGAAGCGATCGTCAACGGTGCCGCGAACCGTGGCATCGCCGCGAACGAGCCTGATGACTTCGAAGCGGTACCCGGTCACGGGATCACCGCCGTGGTCGGAAAACGGCGTGTTGTACTCGGAAACCTCAAGTTCATGACAGACCAAGGTATCCCTGCCGGCGCCGCTGAGGACATCCTCGCAAGACTTTCCGACGAAGGGAAGACTGCGATGGTGGTCGGAGTCGATGGTGAGCTTGCGGGCGTGGTGGCGGTTGCCGACACGGTCAAGGAAGACTCCGTCGCAGCGATCAAACGCATGCATGAGCTTGGACTCGAAGTTGTGATGCTGACCGGTGACAACCATCGCACTGCAAACGCCATCGGCAGGCAAGTAGGCATCGACCGGGTGCTCGCCGAAGTTCTCCCGCAGGACAAGGCCAACCAGATCAAGCTCCTTCAAGCCGAAGGCAAGATCGTGGCAATGGTCGGCGATGGGATCAACGACGCTCCCGCACTCGCTCAAGCCGATGTTGGAATGGCCATGGGCACGGGCACAGACGTTGCGATGGAATCAGGGGACATCACGCTCGTGAAGGGCAGCCTCACCGGAATAGTGACTGCGATCGAGCTGTCCAAGGCGACCATTCGAAACGTCCGTCAGAACTTGGTAGGCGCCTTTGCATACAACACGTTGGGGATTCCCATCGCGGCAGGGCTCCTGTATCCGTTCATTGGATTGCTGCTGAGTCCGCTCCTGGCCGGCGCGGCCATGGCGTTCTCGTCTGTAACCGTCGTGACGAACGCAAATCGTCTTCGCCGTTGGAACCCGTCCACCGCCCAACGCGCCAGCCAAACTGCGCTGGCGCCTCAAACCGAAAGAGAGGAGGCACGAGTATGAGCACGATCATCGTAGATCTGATCGGTGCAGGCTTGATCGCACTGATCGTTTGGTACTTCTGGCTTTCCAAGCCCGAGGCAGCGATGGCCGCAACCGCGGCAGGGGGCGTCCAGGAGGCCTTCATCGTGGTCAAGGGTGGCTACTCGCCCGACACGATCCAGGTGGAGGCAGGCCAGCCGGTACGGCTGATGTTCAACCGCCAGGAATCCAGCCCATGCTCAGAGAAGGTCGTTTTCGATGCTTTTGGGCTGTCGGCGGATCTACCCGAAGGTGAGACCGTACCGGTTGAGTTCACACCTACCGCGCCCGGAAGTTATGAGTTCGCATGTCAGATGGGCATGTTACGCGGAAGGGTGGTCGTGACATGACATCCGGCGAGCGCAAGGGACAAGCGCCCCCCACATGGGAGATGGCGTTCGCCTGGTGCCCGCCTTCTGATTCTCCCATGCTCGGGTCCCAGGCCGAAAACTCGGCTACGGGTTTCACGGATCGCGATGGCGATTCGGACGCAGCACCCGAGGACCACAACAGAGAGGGACGACGAAGGCGCCTCAGATTCCAGGCCACCAAGCAAGGCAATACACAAGACCGGTAAGGGAGCGAGCCATGAACAATACGACTCACGAACCAACCGACTCCAGTGCAGGCGCCGGGGACGCGCAGGGCGTCGCGACAGAGCCGAAGATCGTTCTAGAAGCCGAGCACATCTCCAAGGCCTATCGGCGCCGCTGGCGTCGGACCGAGAATCAGGTCCTCACCGATGCGAACCTTGCCATCGCTGCCGGGGAGGTCGTAGGGCTGGTCGGCGAGAACGGATCCGGTAAGTCGACCCTGATGAAGATCGTTGTCGGTTCGCTGGACGGCGACGGTGGGCGTTCGGAAATCCGCGGCAGTTTCGGTTACTGCCCCCAAGAGCCGATTCTGTATGAGCGACTCAACTGTGACGAGCACTTCGAGCTCTTCGGAGAGGCGTACGGCCTCGATCACGGCACGGTCAAGCGAAATCGCGAAGAGATCTACGACATCTTCGGATTCGCCGAGTACCACGACATGCGGGTCGAAGAGCTGTCCGGCGGGACGAAGGCCAAGCTCAATCTCGGTTTGGCACTGTTGCACGATCCCGACGTCCTGCTACTCGACGAGCCGTACTCGGGCTTCGACTGGGACACGTACGTGCGGTTCTGGCAGCTGACGGGTGAACGACGCGACGCCGGCCGGGCGGTGCTCATCATCAGCCATTTCGTCGCAGACGAGGAGCGGTTCGACCGCATCGTGCATCTCAGAGAAGGCAAGACGTTCCGATGACGGTGACAACACGGCTCACAGGTCGATATCTCGCTGAATACGCCCGCCGCCCGATCAACCTGGTCCTGCTCGTGCTGGTGCCCCTCATCTTCGTCATTCTCACTGCGGGAGCGATCGCCGATTTCTCCGAGGCCCTGGGTTTCACCGGAGAGGCCTCGAAACTCGTCGGACCTACCGCAGGATGGGCCGCGGCATTCATTGCCGGGGTCGCCGGGTTCTTTCATGTGCTCGGCTCCCGCGAAGCGGACCGTCGCCTCGCCGCCGCCGGGTTGGGAGCCCGCCGCATCGTGGCGGGCCGGCTTGCCTCAGGGCTCGCCCTCGCTCTGCTCGCCGCAGCTGCGTCGATAGCCGCGCTCGCGTTGAGGACGGGTCTCACCGACCCGGTTCGGACCATCGCCGGAGTCGTCATGTTCTCCGTCCTCTATCTCGGAATCGGCGTCGTCGTCGGTTCCCTGGTTCGCAGCGATATCAACGGATCGCTGGTCGTGATCTTCATCTGGATGTTCGACGTGTTCCTCGGCCCCGCAATGTCCAACAGCGACATCTGGATCACCTGGCTGTTCCCTTCGCACTTCATCACGCTTGTGATGCTCGACACCCCCTCGGGACATTCGGGTCCCATCGGTGATCTCGGCTGGGCACTGCTGTGGACCTTCGGCTCTCTCGCTCTCGCCGCTGCGGTGTTCGGCATCGCTACTTCCGGGCAAAGGATCCGGCCCTCAGTGAGTCCCGCACGGGCGAGTTGGAATCGTTTCCGAGCGGGATTTCGCTTCGGCTTTCGTGATTATCGCCGCAACATCGCCTTGTGGGTGCTGCTGGTCGCGCTCCCGATCCTCTTCATCTCACTCAGCTTCTACGTCACGCCGGGCGACCCAACACCGGTCGAACTCACCGAGAACGGCGTCACAACCCTGACGATCCTTTCTTTGGCCGACGTCCACGGCGCGATCATGGTTCCGATCACCCTCGCATTCCTCGCAGGGCTCTCCGGCCTGTTCGTCGTTCAGGGATCGATCGAGGCCGATGCCCGCCTCGCCATCGCGGGTTTTCGCCCGCGCGAGATCCTTGCCTCCAGGCTCGGCACCATCGTGCTCGCATCGTTGCTCGCCACGGCGGTGACACTCGCTGTCACAGCCATCGACTTCACTCCGAAGAGTTGGGGCTGGTTCGCAGCCGCGAGCGTGCTGGTAGCCGTCACATACGGCATGATCGGTGTCCTCGTTGGTGTTCTGTTCGGACGCCTCGGAGGGCTCTACGTGATGTTCCTGGTGCCGTTCATAGATGTCGGATTGGCCCAGAATGTCATGTTCTCGGCGGCCCCGCCGAGTTGGGGAGCCATACTCCCCGGCCGAGGCGCTTCCCAGATGCTCATCGACGCCGCGTTCACGCCTACCTTCGACACGTTGGGCGCGTTCTTACTCGCCGCGGCCTGGCTCGTCCTGCTCGTCATCGTGACCGCAACCGTCTTCCGGCGAATCGCCAAGCCCAAGACTGCCTAGAATTGATTAGTTATGAACTTGGTATTTGCTCGACAGCGATACAATGAGTACCAGTAGTTGGTTCCCGGTCGCCCTGGGCAGTTCTGGGGACCGAAGATGTACGACTCATGGAGGATTCGATGCTCAACCCTGACCGGTCCTGCCGGAAAGCGGTCGAGGTCGTAGTGGTCACCGCTCCCCGTTGTCACTTCTGTGACGACGTTTCAGAGCTCCTCGCAAGTCTCAGCGGTGCGTACCCGCTCACGGTGAGAGAAGTGAAGCTGGAGAGCGACGAGGGTACGGCCATCGCCACACGATTCCGCGTGCCGTTTCCTCCCGTGTTGCTGATCGAAGGCACCTACTTCGGGCATGGCCGGATATCGCGCCGCAAGCTCACCAAGGCGCTCGACGCGATCAGCGCGACGAAGGTACCCCGATGAACACGATCCGCGTCAGGCTGCGGGGGGGTTGCTGAAATGGAAGGTGTGTTCCTCGGTGGATCCCTTCTCGCCGCCTTCCTCGCCGGGTCGGTGGCACTGTTCGCCCCGTGCTGCATCACCGTCCTGTTCCCAGCCTATCTGTCGGCAGCGGTCCGTAACAGCCGGTGGCGCCTCATACCTCTGACTTTCATTTTCGCAACCGGTATCGCCGTTGTGCTGGTACCCGTCACACTCGGTCTCGGGCTCCTCACCCGGGGCCTTTTGAAGTATCAGGGCGCGATCTATATCACGGGCGGCGTGCTCATGCTTGTGCTCGCAGCGCTTGCGCTGTCGGGGCGGGGCTGGACGCTCCCGATCATGCGGGGATCCCCGGATGTTCGGCGTACCGATACCGGCGGAGTGTTCGCACTCGGAGTGTTCTCTGGTGCCGCATCTGCCTGCTGCGCTCCCGTTCTGGCCGCCGTGCTCACACTGTCCGCTGTAGCCCCGAACCTCATCCAAGGGGTCGGAATCGGGTTGGCCTACGTCTTTGGGATGGTGTTCCCGCTCGTCGTGCTCGCCCTGACCTGGGATCGATTCGGTGCGAAATTGCGCGACCGGATGCAGGGTGGAGAGCGTCACTTTCGAGTTGCGGGCCGCACCCTGGTTGTCACGACGCTCAACCTCGTCGCCGCCGGGATGTTCGGCCTCCTGGGGATCACTCTCATCGGACTGGGAATCACCGGCGCAACGCTGGCTCCCACCGCGCAGGTCGCGGCAGGCGTCTGGCTCCAGGACCGCCTTCTTCCCTTCGTACGTTGGCTCGATCCGGTCCCCGATCTGGTCATCGGCCTGGTCCTGGTCGCCATCGCCGTCGCTGCAGTTGCCATTTCCGGTCGCCGCAGACAATTGACAACACAAGACACAACATCTCTCGATAGGAGCTGCCATGACAATCAAGAAGAAGCAGGCGACGACACCGTCGCGGCGACATCCGAAGACTGACTCCGGGAACAGTCAGAAAGCAAGCGGGTGGGCCTGGGCAGCGATCATTGTACCTATTGTCGGCCTGCTCGTACTCACGGTTCTCGGCGCCTTTGATGATGCAGGGGACCGCAGGGTCGATGAGGAGTCTGTCGCGCCTGCGTTCGACCTTCCCACAACCGATGGCTCCCGCGTCAGCCTCGAAGGCGTCCTGGCAGACGGGCCGGCGTTGCTCTACTTCGCGATGGGGGTCGGTTGCGACATATGCTTCTACCAGATTCCTGAGATCAACCAGGCGCTGGCCGACAAGGGCATCACCCTCGTTCCGATCATGGTTGAGCCGGTACCGATGGTCGCAGCAGAGGCACGGCGGCTCGGAGTCACAACGCCGATCCTCATCGACGCAGATCTGGCCGTTTCGAGGGCCTACGACATGATCGGGGTCTACGGCCATCAGAATACGCCAACCCACAGCTTCGCCATGGTCGATCAAGATGGTCAGATCACCCGGAGACTGGACTACCCGGACGTGTTCGTCCCTCTCGAAGCCCTCCTTGCCGATCTCGAAGACTCGGCCTGACACTTCATCAGTCCGGGGAAACGGTATCCCGGCGCGGCTGGGATACCGTTGTTTGAGAGCATGCCCGATGCGGAGGGAATCGCCTCGTGCTGTGCCCGTCGTCTCGAGGTATCGGATGCTGATCAGGGCGATTTCGCACCACATTCGCACAAGGGTTTGGCAGCGCAAACGAGCTCTGCAGCGGTGATACGATCGTAGAAGGAGGTTCCACGATGCCCACGCATGAAGTCACCAACCAACCGCCGGAACTCGGCGCATACAACGTGTACGAATCGGACCCGGTTCTGCCCGAGGCGGTCGCCAGATACGGCGCGGGATGGGCCGAGGAACAATTGACTGAGTTCGGCAGCGTCGTCGGTGAACTGGAAGTCCGCGAGTGGAGTCGCCTCGCCAACGAGAACCTGCCGATCCTCCATACGCACGACCGCTTCGGGAACCGGTCCGACACCGTCGAATTCCACCCGTCCTGGCACGCTCTGATGGAGCTGTCGGTCCGCAATGGCGTCCCCTCGATCCACCGTGAGACCGGGGCACGCCAGGGCAGCCACATCGCACGGGCCGCGCTGATGTTCCTCGACAGCCAGATGGAACAAGGTCATGGCTGCCCCATCTCAATGACGTCGTCAGTCACCGCAACGCTGAAGCTCCAGCCCGACATCATCAATGAGCTGCAACCGCTGCTCACTTCTCGTAGGTACGATCGATCCTTCGCCCCGATGGCCGACAAGACGGGCATCCTGCTGGGTATGGGCATGACGGAGAAACAAGGCGGATCGGACGTGCGGGCCAACACGACCGTCGCCGAACCGATCGAAGCAGGTGGTCCAGGCAGCGAGTACCTGCTCACAGGGCACAAGTGGTTCATGTCGGCACCGATGTGCGACGGCTTCGCCGTACTCGCACAGGCACCCGGCGGACTTTCGTGCTTCTACCTCCCTCGATGGACTCCCGATGGGGAGGTCAACCGGTTCTTCATCCAGCGGCTCAAGGACAAGTTGGGTAACCGGTCGAATGCTTCGAGCGAGGTCGAGTTCGACAAAGCGTGGGCTCGTATGGTTGGTGACGAAGGCCGAGGGG
This sequence comes from Acidimicrobiia bacterium, assembly GCA_036985855.1. Classification (GTDB taxonomy): domain Bacteria; phylum Actinomycetota; class Acidimicrobiia; order Spongiisociales; family UBA5794; genus B3-G11. The sequence continues at coordinate 16,671 of BTQL01000025.1, forward strand.
TCAAGACGATCATCGCGATGGTCAACGGAACTCGACTCGACTGCACAATCGGGTCGACGGCCATCATGCGCCAGGCGGTCACGCAGGCTACCCACCACATCAGTCATCGCTCTGCGTTCGGCGACCTTCTGGTCGACACGCCGATCATGCAAGCGGTCATCGCCGACCTCGAGATCGAGACGGAAGCAGCGACCTTGCTGACGATGCGCCTTGCAGAGACGTTCGATCGCGCCGACGAGGACGCGGCGTCGGCTCTCCTCCAGAGGATCATGACTCCCGTCGCCAAGTACTGGGTCACGAAACGATGCAGTGCCGTCGTCTACGAGGCTCTCGAATGTCTCGGGGGAAACGGGTTCGTTGAAGAATCGACAATGCCGAGGTTGTTTCGTGAGTCCCCGCTCAACGCGATCTGGGAGGGCTCGGGAAACGTCATTGCACTCGACCTGATGCGAGCGATGAAGCGCGAGCCGGAGGCGGTCGACATATTCGTCGACGAGATCGAACTTGCGCGGGGCGCCGACCTTCGACTCGACGCCGCGATCGACCGGCTCAAGAAGACCCTTGGGTCGGATGTCTCGGAGGCGGAGCTGCGTCGTCTCATTGAGGAGATGGCGATCGTTCTGGAAGGCTCACTCGTGGTCCGACACGGCTCCCAGGCACTCGCAGATGGCTTTGTCACGACCCGGATCGACGGAGACTGGGGTAGGACCTTCGGAACCATCCCGCAGAGCACCGAGACCGACTCGCTGGTCGCTGCATCCGTCGTGGAGTGAACCATGTACCTCGACCCGCCGGATGCGGCAGCACCGTCGGAGTAATGAGCAACACAGATAGGCTGCGGGAACTGCCCAACAACGACGATACGACTACTTGACCTTCCTCTCGACTGGATGGTCGACAATGAGCCATCACATGACGACCGACCCAAAAGCCACAAGCCTCTCGACCGGCGGCGCAGCCGATTCTGTGCCGAACCAGCGTTCCCGATTCTCCGCTCTGTGGATTTTTCTGGGCGCACTCGTCGGAGCTCTCGCGATCGATCAGGTCAGCAAAGAACTAGCACTCCATGCGCTCAGCTCGGGTCCAATCACCCTCGGAGGCCTTCGACTCCACCTCGTTGCCAACCGGGGCATCTTGTTGGGCTTCCCCGCCCCTACGTCAATCATCGTCCTGGCGACGGTGGGTGTCGTCATCGTTGCACTCCGTTCCGCTCAAGGGTCCCGCCTCACTACTGCGATCGGTTACGGCCTCCTGGCGGGCGGAGCATTGGGGAATCTCAGCGACCGTTTTCAGGATCGCCACATTTTTCCATCCGAGGCCGTCGTCGACTGGATCTCGGTTGGCCGCATCACGTTCAACCTCGCAGACCTATTCCTCGTCGTCGGAGTAGTCGTGTTGGTTTTTCTACCAGGGCCACGCGACTCGGAGAAGGCCTCCTGAACTCAGTGGTTGCCGCACCCTCCGCCTCCACGGTTACCCTGTGAGCCGGGAACGTCGATCTTGAAGCCGATACCAGTGGCGTCCTCGCGATAGTCGATCTTCGCTCCTTCGAGCGCATCGATGAGTTCGGGCTCCACAAGCAGCTGTAACTCACCAAAGGGGAACACGACGTCTTCCGAGCGCTGATCGTCCTCGAGTTCGAGACTCCAGCCATGAACACAGCCGTGGGGTCCGCGGACGACCGAAACCCGAACACCGGGAGGTGCCCCCTGGGATTCGATGATGTCCTCCAGTTTGTCTTGCGCTTCGTTGGTGATCGTGATCATTCGTTCCTTCTCGGTCGACGCATCAGCGTTGCCACGATTCTATATCTTCCATGTGGGTAGAAGCTGAAGTGGGACTCGTTTCAACAGCCTCGTTGTGGCCAAGGGCCACGGATTCTCGTGAGCAACATGTCCCAGATCCGGTGCACTCCTCGCCATGGGTGCACCACACACATTCGCATGTCTCCGAATGACAGGCGCGGTCTCGCCGCTTGAGGCGTGTGCGGCTGAAGTGCGGTAATGCAGCCTTGGCAATCGCTGACTTGAGGATGTTCGGCTGCCAATGGCGACCAAGACGTCCCAGCAGGTCCGTTGATTCGACATTCTTTTTGAGCAAAGTTGGCACAATCATTGCTGGAAGCCGCTCGAACAGCAGACGATTGAACAGGGCCGCCTCGCGGCGGCTATCGAACCGGTTCCCTGCGGCCTCGTCATAGTCGAAACCCTCGAGCAGGGAGAGGGCTGCGAGGGCTCCGGACTCCATTGCGTACCACATTCCGAATCCCCACTCAGGATCTTGTAAACCGGCTGCTTCCCCGACGAAGATGCGACCCCCCTCATCGGTGAAGCCAGTTGATGCGAAGACGGACCCATAACCTGAGAACGGCCGGGCAGCGCTCAGATCGATGCCTGGCACGAGACGGGAGAAGGTCTCCACCGTCTTGCCGCGAGCTTCCTTCCAGTTGTCCTGCTTCTGGAACAGACACGTGGCAAGTGTTGCCCGACCGTTCCAGACCAGCAGGTACGCGTATCCGGCAGGGGCGAGATCCTCCGAGATGACACAGTGTGCCTGATCTTCCAGATCAGTAGAAAACACGTATCCGGTCGCGATGCCGTCAGCGAATCGTGGACCGATGGCCACGATGTCGCCTCGCCGTGCGTGGGAGGCTGGCTGGCCCAACAGCACGTCGACGCCCGCATCCCTGGCCTGAGCGAGCAATGCCCGATCCAGAGAGCCGTCCTCAGGCCCGCGTCTCACGAGATAGAAGAACGGCTTGACCGACCGGGCCACCGCAGGCCTCAATGCCGAATCGTAGAACGTTATCTCGTGAAACGGCTTGTACTCGAATGTCGGCTCGACCTCGAGATGAGCAAGACGCTCGAGAACGTCGGTTGATGTGGACCAGTTCTCCAACCCCTGGAAGTCGCCAGCGAAACGGTGACCAACCATCGACGACCTCTCATAGACCCGAACTTGCCGTCCTGCGCGAGCCAGCGTTGTAGCTGCAACGAGCCCTGCTGGACCAGCACCGATGACCGTGTGGTCCGGCAACGTCACCTCGGGCTCCGCTTCCAACTGCATCGAGGTCTCCCTTCGCACGTTTCTCTGGCCTCTGTCGAGATCGTACTCCTTCCATCTCAGTGGAATGTCAAGGAAGTTTGTTCCGACGTGATTACATCGCGGAAACCGCGAATCCACTCGATCGGCCGAACGGGTGAGACGAGGACGGACGAGTCGTGGGATCGCTTTCGGTCGGCGGTCGTGGTCCGTCGTCCCTGCGGCGGCATTTTCTTGCTTGACCTTCCATTCGACTAGAAGGCATAAGGTTGTAGGGCACGACAAGTGCAACAGAAAGGAGGTGCACTATGACCTCAAAGCGTTGGCAACGCTGGCAGGACTGGCTATTGGTCCTCGCCGGCATCTGGCTGTTCATCGCCCCCTGGGTATTGGATACAAGCTCAGATGCAAATTCCTCGTGGAACGCATGGACGCTCGGTGTCCTGGTGACAGCTACCGCCGTCTGGGCCCTCGCCAGACCGGCAGACGAGAGCCCCGGATGGCTCCAAGCCGTATTAGGGGCTTGGCTGTTCGTGTCACCGTGGGTACTCAGCTTCTCTGGGTTGACAGAGGCAGCGTGGAATGCCTGGCTGATAGGTGTGGGCATCATCGCAGTGGCCTGTTGGGAGCTCATTGAGCAGGCAGTGGTGCGCGAACGACGATCTGGACCGGTCGGGGACGATCTCGCACACGGTTCCCACTGACGTTCGAGACAGACCGGAGGCGTGGCCCTACTCCCGCCGGAGCAGCGGGGTCGGCGAGTTTTGACCGCCCGCCGACCCCGCTCCGCATTCGCGGCAGAAACCACGGTCGGTGGGGTTCCTGTCAGTCTTGGATTGCCTCCAGAGTTCACGGGACTGAGGTGCTCAGAAGATGACAGGCGACTCCGGTTCAGGGCGACGTGCGGAGCAGGATCGAGAGAACAAACACGTCCGGTACGATCGGACAGCTCTTGAAGAGGCCGGGTGGGGTCTGATACTGACTGGTGGGGCGAATTGGGGCGCGGTCCAGGTCGGGGCCGCGAGGGCGCTCTTCGAACGAGGTTTTCACCCCGACTTCATCGTCGGAGTGTCCGTGGGCGCGATCAACGGCGCCTATCTCGCAACTCGACCTTCGCCCGAAGGAGTCGAAGCCTTGCTGAGACTTTGGGAGATGGCAGACGTACGCAGAATCTTCGGTAGCCGGGTTTCTCGGATTCGAGAGTTGGCAGCGGTCGTCTTCCATGACTCTGCGTTCTCGAACCGCGCGTTGCGATCCTTTCTCGAGCAATCCATACCGGTGCGTCGGTTTGATGAGACAACGATTCCTTTGGCCGTTGTGGCATCAGATCTGGCATCGGGAACGTCACGACTGCTGTCTGAGGGTGATCTGCTCGACGCCATACTCGCCTCCGCGGCCATTCCGGGGTTGTTCCCGCCTGTGGAGATCGATGGTGTACGCCTGGTGGATGGCGCCATTGCTGACCCGCTACCCCTCTCTGTCGTGCTGGAGCGCGGAATCCGGCGAATTGTGGTCGTTGAGGCTGGCCGGCCGTGTGGGTGCGGGAACGATCTCGGCCATGCGTCAGGTCTTTTCCAGAGAGCCGTCACGGTGGTGATGAGCGACAGGATGGACCTCCTCGTTCGACTCGTACCGCCTGATGTCGAGTTCGTCAGTCTCGGGTTGGTGTGTCATCCCGAGACCCCGATCACAGACCTCTCCAACGCAGCCTTGCGTGCGCGAATCGGCTACGAGGAGGCCGTAAGAGTCCTCGATGGATGAGCTGTCACGCAGGCGACGTACAGCACCATGTCAATCGACCGGATCATCATTATCCGACGAATTCCTGCTTGACATTCCAGTCGACTAGATGGCTTACGCTGTTGCCAGTGGTGCACAGTGAGGAGATCGTGATGAACAGACAACTCGGATACCTGCCGGTAGCGCTCGCGATCGGCGGATTCCTCGCGCTGTCATTTGCAGGCTGCGTCGCTTGGGACGCGATCTTTCCCGACTGGGCGATGCGGAGCGTCTGGGCACCACTGCTCCCCGGGTTCACGTGGCTGTCGGTCGGCACGTTCCTGCTCGGGCTGGCAGAGGCCTTCGCATATGGGTTCTGGTTCGCACTCGTGGTCCCGGCAGCCCGGTGGATGAACGATCGCCTCGTGCCTCAGTCCTGATTGTGATGACCGCGGACGTTGTCCCCGGTCATCACAATCAGCCCTCTCTCATACTCTCAAGTGAGATGAGCACCCGGCCCGGAGAACGCCACCATCAGCGTGAACACCGTCAACGCTCCGAAGAGCACCAGGGCCGATCCGATCACCCACTTACGGCGACCAGGTCGACGCTGCGGGGAACGGTCGAGAAACGGCAGCGCCGCTAGGAACAACATCACCACGGTAGGGGCCCAGAACAAGCCGTCGATCCCAATCCAGTTCTCCAACTGGAATACCCAGTAGAAGGTCCACAGCGGCTTTGTGACTTCGACTCCGTCCACAGGGGCCGCACCGATGGGGGCCGACGTCAGTGCCGCAAGCGCAACCAGGATGCTCAAGAGAATGAAGCTCCAGCCAACCAGATGGCGGACATGTTCTGTGAACGGCACCTTCGTATCGTCATCCACACCTCCGACCGGTACGTCAGAACTCGGCGACACACCGTGACGCCTCACGAGGGCAAAGTGAAGGATCAGCAGCAAGAACACGACCGTCGGAAGGAAGCTGACGTGGGCAAGGTACAGCCGACTCACTACAGCGGTGCCTGCGCCGAATTCTGGGGTGAACCAGGTGCCGAACCCTCCAGCCAAACCCGCGAGTTCGGAGTTGTGAGCGACGGCTTCGAACGCTTCCTGGTCCCACCGAAGAGTAGATCCCGTGAAGATGAGCAGAAACACCATGCCCAACAACGCTAGGCCGATCAACCAATTCGCCTCTCGGGGGCGCTTGTAGGAACCAGTGATCAAGATTCTCGCCAGGTGAGCCAGAGCGAGCACGAACATCGCCTGGGCGGCCCAAATATGGATACCACGTAACAAGCTGCCGAATGGCACCTGTGATTGGATATGGAGCACACTGTCCCGAGCGTCCTGCGGTGTCGGCGTGTAGAACTGGGCCAGCAGGATGCCTGTCAACACGAGGATTACCAGGGATGCCAGCGTCAGGCCCCCGAGCGTCCACGCGACCGTATTCGAGTGACGCGGCACTGGATACCGCAGCGCCGAGATTCCAAGCCTCTCATCCACGGCCGCCCGCCACCGCGCCACACGGCTCAGATCCTCAGTCGAGTCATCCTTCGGCTGTGCGGTGAGCAGGTCCGTCACGAGTTACCTCGTTTCTTGGAGTAGACGAAGGCGAACCCACCAGCAGCGAGCGCTGCGGCCGCCGCCAATGCTGCGATATCGGTCCGCGATGGCGCGCTGAACCCACCATCGACCCGCTCCGTCGGCCCATGGGCGACCACGTCAGAGTTGCCCGGACCCTCTTCGGTGTGGTCCCCTTCGGATTTGCTCGCCGACTCTCGAACCGGCTCGTCGACGCTAGCGTGCGGGTCACTGCCCAGCGCTGCCACAAGGGCGTCTTCGGCCTCGTGAAGATCGTCAGTCTCGAGCGCTTCAGCCGCCGCCTCGACCGCCGCGATGTCCAGCTCACCGGTAGGCTCCTCGGCCTCCGCAGCGAGAGCTGCCTCAACACGCTCGAGGGCTTCATCCGCCTTTGCGGGCGTATTGATTACGATCGCCAGTGCCTGCTCCACCAGATTCACCGGATCGACCTCCTCGCCTTCCTCACCACCGTGCGCAAACGCGGGCGAAATCGTCCACGTCGTTGCACCGATCACAGCCGCAGCGATGACAATCATCGCGATGGCTATCAGTCGTTTACCATTTTTCATTGTTCCTGGTCTCCTGCCTCTTGCAACGTCAAAAGTCGCATCTGATGCGAATCGCAGCCGAAGGCTCGAGTCGAGTATTTCAACCGGCCTGGACACGGTCATCGTGTCGGCTCCTTCGTCGTTACGCTGTTAATTAGTAAGTCCCTTAGTTGACAACTCAACTTTATACCCTCCGGTCGGCTGGAAGGTCAAGCATCTTTTTGGGTTCCATGCAAACGGGTGCATGGCGCCTGATTTCTGATGCGAATTCGGGAAACGCCTGAGCGGGGGGCGTCCAGCTGCTCGTTCTGTGGGCGGTCAGCGTGGCATGACCGCCTGTGACATTGCCGCTCGAGAACCCTGGATACGTGGATTCTGTCCACTCCGACGTTTCTCGCTTGACATTCCAGTCGACTAGAAGGCTTACGGTGATGGTGAACACAACAATTGAGACAGGAGTGTCGCAGTGACCACTGAACAGGAGATCGTTGGATCCACGGTTGCTCCCCGTGGCCGGGCCCCAAGGAGTTTCCCAACCGGGCGGGTCTGTACGGAGGAGAACTGTTCCACCCTGCTCAGCAGGTACAACCGCAAGGACACGTGCTTCCGGCACAGTCCGATGCGTTTCCCGCGGACCCGCGGCCGTACCAAGGTATAGGTCGATCGCGCGTCACGCGTGTGAAATCGGCGATGTTGAGAGGCGGAACATGACAATGAGCAGCGAGCAAGACTCGGACGGCGAACCAGCAGAGCTCTTCGTGGAGATCGTCGACGGAGACCGCGACGATCAAGCGACGAGTGCGTCCCGTCCGCACGTTTTCCTTCATGGGCTTGGTGGCACCCATCGATACTGGACCGCGGCCGATGGTGCTCGACTTCTTCCACCAGGTTCTGAGGTGGTCGACCTTTTCGGTTTCGGCCGCTCACCGCGACCCCTCACTCGTTACACACTCGAGAAGCACCTATCAGCCCTTGAGACGGTGCTGGCCGATAGGGCGCCATTCGTCCTCGTCGGCCATTCGCTTGGTGCTGCTCTCGCCGTCGCATACGCGGCGCGGCACCCGACCGAGATCGAACGGTTGGTACTCATAAGTCTGCCGGCCTACGAGAGTCATAGGAGCGCAGTGCGTTGGCTTCGCCAGAGGCTGCGAGGCTGGTTCTTCACCAACATGGTGCTCACCGTCGTCGTTTGCATCGGGATAAGACGCATCCTCGGGCCTGTACTCCCGTTCGTGATACGGGACGTGCCCCGTGAGGTCGCCAGGGACCTCGTCGAACATAATTTCATGTCCTCGACGACGTCGCTGTGGAACGTCCTGTACCGGCGTGATGTCCGTGCCGACGCCGACGCGCTCCCAGATGGACTCCCCGTCCAGTTCATCCACGGAACGAACGACACGACCGCTCCGATTGGTCAGATCCGGCGCCTCGTCCTCGAGCGCGAGGACTGGCGTCTCGTTGAGCTGAGTGGCGTCGATCATCATCCGTGGTTGCGACAGCCCGAAACATGTGCTGAGCTGATCGCGGCCAACACGAAGCAAGTTGCGTGAGCCCAGCTACCGTTGAACTTTTTGGGCTCTACAGCTGGGGACCGTTGAGAACCGAGGATGTGGTGACGTGCGCGCCGTCATCGTCACGGCTTGCGCGAGCCGTAGTCGCCGAAGGGGTCGTCACGTTCTCGGACAGCGTCGCGCCACCCGATTTCTTGGGCTCGCTCGACGAAATCAACGCCTTCCTGAGTATGACGAGCGACTCCATCGAAGAGAAACCCGAGAAGGCGGCTCGTATCGGGTTGGTACTGATGGCTGGCCACGTCGTTGCACAGCCATTTCATCATCTGCAACTGGTTCAGAGGGAGCAACGCCATCCGCTGAGCGAGCGCGATTGTGTGCTCGAGGAGCTCGTTGTCCGGAACGCACTCGAGCACGAGGCCGATGCGAGCGGCCTCTTGGCCGTTGATCTCGTCACCGGTGAACAGGTACCGCTTGGCCCGCTCGAGCCCGAGACGGGCGATCCACAGCCACGGGGCTTCCGGTACCCCCCACACCCGCGCCGGTGGGTAGCCGAAACGGGCCGACTCGGCTGCCACGATCACATCGGCATTCAGGATCATGTCGGTACCGCCCGCGATGCACCAACCGTGTACGGCGGCCACGGTCGGCTTTGAGATCTCGTGCAGCTTCGCGAACGTATTGCCGTAGGTTCCGGTCGCGCGTATGTCTGCGACGGAGTCCCATACACGGTCCCCGCCTCCGTCCTCATCGGCTTGGGCGAGCGTCGACCAGTCAAGCCCGAACCCGGCACAGAATGACTTTCCCTCGGCCCGCACGATCACGACCTTGACAGCGTCCGACTCGTCCGCTTCATCGAGCGCCACGCCGAGTTCGTCACGAAATTCGGGCGTGATCGTGTTGTACTCTTCCGGTCGGCACAACACCAGGTGCCGCACAGCACCATCGTCCTCAACCCTGATGGCCGTCACATCCACCCTCCCGCCTGCACATCGATTCGAGGGTCCACATCTGTTGGTTTAGAGACACGATTCCCAGCTGTCAACTTGACCCCGGCGGGCCAGGGTGTGTCGCGTCGACTCGGATTGGCTCGCTTTGCTTCCCTACGGCTCGTTCCGTTCGAGAAACGCCTCGTAAACTTCCCCGCCCTTTCGGCGTTCGTAGTCATACACAACCCACGTCTTTGCCATGTGGTCGTGCCACGCCTGACGTTCATCGTCGATGATCACCCACGCATAGCCGACCCAGAACGCGATGGCAGAAAGGCCATATCCGATGAACCGAATAATCGAACGCTTGATCGTTGGTGGTCGACCGTTGCTTGCGATCACCTTGAGACCCATGAACCATTTGCCAATGGTCCTGCCGGTCAGGGCCCAGAACATCACGAAATACGAACCGATGATGAGCGGGATGAGGAAGACATAGATCGTTGCTACGTCAACATTCGGGTCGAGGCCCATCTGCCGAAACATGGTGTCGACCAACCCAGCCAGCCAGCCACCAAACACGAGAATCCCCGTGACAATCACGAGATCCACTACATACGCCAGAAGTCTCGTGATGAATCCTGCGCTCCTGCCTTGCAGGATGTGGTATTCACCAGCTTTGCTCATGAATGCTCGGCGGTGGGCACCGGTGGAAGAGATCGACCTTCACGTCCGAATAGCTTCCGAAATATTCCCTCTGTGAGACCATCCGCGGCTGCGCCGGTCTCCCTGATTTCCTGCACGGCTGCGCCAGTGATGCCGAGCGTTTGCTCGCGAACCAGGTCACCAAGTTCGTCCGAGTCGCCGAGATACCCGATAATGCCGTCGACGGACCGCTCAAACGCCTGAACCGAAAGCACGCGTCCCCGCGCGTACTCTGCCGTGCCTACCTTCGAGAGACGATCGAGCTCGTGTGCGAGCGCCTGTCGTGCCGGTTTGGTCAGGGACGACACGATGCCTGAGATGCCTGCGGCTTCGGCAACCACAGCACCGGTGTTGTAAGCAATGCCGACGAGTTGTGTCACGGGATATGACATTTGTCGAGCCGTAGACCCGACTGATCGCAACCGCTCTGGCCATTCGGATGCCCAGCCCACGAGTACCATCGTGGCTGGGTTCGCGACCACCGCGACGACCTCCACTGACTCGGGATCGTGATCCGCAGACTCGAGCTCGGCGGCGAGAGACCTGAATCGATCGATTCCCTCGCCAACTCCACCCGCGACAAGCCTGACCAGCGACTTGTAGAGGTCCCGTTCTTGACCCACGGCGGTAGACGCGTAGGTTGGATTCTCCGTCATGGCGCAACGATACCCCTCACTCGATCGACTCGGTCGCGGATGGTCACGACAGCCGGCGCATCTATATACTTCCCTGACCGTAGCCGGTCCTCTTCTGTACAATGTTGGCTCCCTGCCCCCATCGTCCAGAGGCCTAGGACTCCGCCCTTTCAAGGCGGCAACGGGGATTCGAATTCCCCTGGGGGCACAACACGGGGGCGTGGTGAAGTCTGGAGTTCACGCCGGCCTGTCAAGCCGGAGGTCGCGGGTTCAAATCCCGTCGCTCCCGCCAGATTCTGAGCGCTCGGATCAAGCGATTCGAGCGCATTCGAATCACATAACGGTCAGGTAGCTCAGTCGGTAGAGCACCGGTCTGAAAAACCGGGTGTCGGCGGTTCAATTCCGCCCCTGACCACCACCTCAGAACCCTTGCTGTGACTGCGCTTTGGGCGCTCGGCACATCCGCTGATATGTCTGCGCCTCAGGCCCCGGTCTGCATCTGGTTCGCCTTGTCATCGATCATCGATGTGTTCGACGCGACCAGTCCCGTCTCGAATGCGCATCAAGAGCGTCCTGGACGCGTTCGGTGGCTGATGGGTACAGGTTCCCGTAGCGGTCCATCGTCACAACGATGCTCGAGTGCCCGAGATGCTGTTGCACGATCTTCGGATGAAGCCCCTGGTTGATGAGTATCGACGCGGCTGTGTGCCGCAAGTCATGGATCCTCACACCTTCGAGGTCTGTGCCCTTGAGTGCCGGCAACCAGACCCGATGACGGACAAGTGCACCCTGGCGAGGATCGACCGCAAGCTCCTCGCCCGACCCGGTGACGGCGGAACAGACCCGACAGAGCTGCTCAAATCAGCTCGACCGGTGATCTACCGCCCGACCGGGGCGCGCAACACCACCAGAATCATCCCTCCCAGCCGGTTATGGGCGGCGGCGGAGTGCGTCAGGTCATGTCTACTTCATAGCGGACATTTACGCCGTTCTCAATCCGGGGCACGAAATAGCGAGTAGGTGTGATCTTGAACACCTCATACGGCGGCATCGGCGGATTGAGAAAGTCGATAGCGCCTCGGACCGCCTCGTTGTACTCGGATGCGTCAAGCTTCCGTGCGGAGCATTCCATCTGAACACCATTTACATTCGCTGTCAGACTCGGCGTGTACTCAGGTTGTTCGGAATCGAACATGGCAGCTGACACTCGCCCGTTCACTTCGATGTGGCGGCTATGCCGTGCATCGGCGGTGGAGAAGAAGTAGAAGTTCAAATCGTCATCGAGCATGCATTCCAACGGCGTAACCCACGGCTCGTTCCCGTCAGTCGTAGCCAGGACGAGGTATTGCGTTCTTTCGATGAGGGCTCTCACCCACGCAGCGTCTACTCGGTCGGTCATGTTCACACTCCCTCTGGACAGTGTGCCCACGATAGACGCACGAACACGGCCGTGGGGAGAAGTTCCTCCGACAAGTCATCGCACCCCGCCCGTAACGGCACTTATAGGGGTAATCGTGTCAAGCGTTTTCTGGATATAGGGGTAATCGGGGGTCACGTGTTGGCTTGTTGGTTGCGGTTGATGAGCATCTGGAATAGGTCGACGCG
>BTQL01000026.1:0-28711 GCA_036985855.1 Acidimicrobiia bacterium
CTCGGTTGCCGACCAAACTATTGCATTGTCGTCATTGACAGAAGCTGCCCAGTTTGTCGGCAGAAGCGGATACTCCATCCGAACTCTCGAACCGGAACGCACCTGGATTCACGTATCGATCGTCGATTCCGCGACAAACACACCGATCGCTGCCCGCGTTCATTTCAGATCACCAGAGGGCTTATACCTCGCTCCCCAGGGCCACCGCCAGGTTGTCAACGACAACTGGTTCCAAGATTACGGCGCGGATCTCAGGTTGGGTTCCACTGAGTACGCCTACGTTGACGGGACATGCCAGATCGAGCTACCCCCGGGTGATGTCTTCGTAGAGGTTGCCAAGGGCTTCGAGTACGAACCCGTCAGGCGCAAGCTTCAGATAGAGCGGGGGCAACGGCTCCTCGAGATTCCGATAGAGCGGGCAGTCGACTGGCGCAAGAAGGGCTGGATAACAGCCGACACACACGTGCATTTCCTGTCACCCGAGACAGCCAGACTCGAGGGCGAGGCCGAGGGGGTGAACGTCATAAACGTTTTGGCTGCCCAGTGGGGAGACCTGTTCACGAACGTGGGAGATCTGACAGGGGACTTGTCTGGCTCGAGTACCGATGACACGCTGATATGGGTCGGAACGGAGAACCGCAACCACTTTCTGGGGCACATCAGCCTGCTTGGAACACGGGGTAGCCCGGTGTTTCCCTTGAGTGCAAGCGGTCTTGAAGAGTCCTACTTCGGCGACCCGACCTGGCGCGCCATGAGCGAGTGGGCAGACGAGAGCCACGACCGCGGTGGACTCGTGATTGTTCCCCATTTTCCGTGGCCGCTGTCGGAGATTTTCGCCGAAATCGTCCTGGGAAAGGTGGACGGACTCGAAGTCTGGGATTTCTGGACACCAACGATGGATCTGTTCTCGTTCTCTGAGTACTACCGCATTCTGAACTGCGGATATCGCACTCCCCTTGTCGGGGGCACGGACAAGATGTCTGCCGGCATGCCGGTCGGGAACGTGCGAACGTACGCGCTGATCGGGGATGAAGATCTGTCGTTCGATAGATGGTCTGATGCCGTGAGGGCAGGGAGAACCTTTACCACGAGCGGCCCTCTGTTGACGTTCGATGTCGAGGGCAGCACATCGGGTGACGTGATTCGGTTACCTCGGGGAGGCGGCAAGCTGCATGTGACGGCCAACGCAGAGGTAGTGAGCGGAACGCTCAATCGACTTCAGGTCATCCAAAACGGTCGGGTGGCAGCTGAAACTCTGTCCAAAGACGGGCAGACAACTCTGCAGCTCGACGCCGAGATCGACGCCGATGCCAGCGGGTGGGTAGCCGTACGCTGCTCGGGCAATGATGTTGCATGGAGTGTCTGGCCCCAGTACCTGATCGCCCACACCTCGCCCGTGTATCTGGATGTCGGTGGCGAGCGGCCGTGGGATAGCGATGTCGCCAGTTACCTGATCACAACCCTCGAGGGCGGAATAGCGTGGCTTGACACGCTGGCAACCCACGACTCCGAGGGTCGCCATAGAGAAATACGGCGAGTCTTCGAGCAAGCTATCGAAGAGGTACGCGAAGCAGACCGGGTCTCGTAACCGTCCCGAAGAAAGCCCCCACGCGGTGTCGCAGTCCGCGACAGTTGCAGCGTCGGGCGTGGAGCGAGGATTTGACTTGTGTGCCGGTTGTGCTTTACTGCTCGGTCAACACGTCGACAGATGTGACGCGAGACACAGCGAGGAACAGATGATGGGTAACACCGCACCCGCCTCACACGTTTCGTCGCGCGTCATCGTCATGTGCATGTGCATGCTCAGCTCTCGGGTGGCTCACCCGGACGTGCTCGCATTGCACTCCTAGGAACTGCCACCACCCGAGAGGTGCCTTCGGCGTTCCGCTTCAAACCTGACCGATTCATCCGGTCTTCTTGATTAAGGATTCACATGACAACAACAACACTCAACAACGTCAACATCGGCGCCGTTGGCCTTCTCGTAGAAGCCATCCAGGCCGAACCGACAGAGGCCGACACGACCTGGAGGGCCACGGTCAGATGGGACGGAGGGTTCCACACCACAACCACAATCAGGGACTTCCCTCCAACCGCGACAGATGAACCTGAAGGACTCGGTGGTGCCGATACGGCACCTAACCCTGTGGAACAGATCATCGGGGCGCTCGGAGCCTGCCTTGCAATCGGGTACGCCGCGAACGCGACAGCCGCGGGGATCAAGATCGATGACCTCAGGATCGATATCGAGGGTGAACTCAACCTCAGGACGTTCCTCGGGCTCGAATCGGGAAACGCCGGTTACGAGACGTTGCAGGCCACCGTCCACATCGATTCCGACGCAAACGACGCGGCTATCGCGGAGCTCCATGACAAGGTCGTTGCAACGTCACCGGTCGGGCACACGCTGAGCCGTGCTGTCCCGCTCACCGTCAAACTTGCGTAGTGGCCCGAGTCGTAAGTTCGTGCTGATCTGCCCGAGGCATCAGCGTTGTTGGCAAGCAGACACACCGAAGGCGCAATCTGGACTGCGTCGAGGCGGAGGACACAGCCGGGGACACTGTGACCCGGCGAGATTCTGTGCATGATCTACGACTCAGGACACTCGGAAAGCTGTTCTGGGGTCTGGGCCTTGTAGGGTCCAGACCCCAGATGTACAGGTCGGCAACGGAGGTACCACTCCGAGCGGGCGGGGATTCAGACCTCTTGGAGCATGTTGATGACTGAAGACACTCACCAATACGGATTCGCCACAAGATCCATTCACGCTGGTCAGCGGCCGGACCCCGAGACGGGTTCTCGGGCTATGCCGATCTATGCCACGACGTCTTATGTGTTCGACGACGCCCAACACGCTGCCGACTTGTTCGCGCTCCAAACGTTCGGCAACATCTATACCCGCATCGGCAATCCGACGACCGCGGCGTTCGAGGAGCGGATGGCGTCACTCGAAGGTGGAGTCGGGGCGCTCGCAACCGCTTCGGGTCAGGCCGCCCAGCTGATAAGCGTCCTCACGTTGGCCCAGAAGGGCGACGAGATCGTGGCATCTCGATCGCTATACGGCGGCACGTACACCCAGTTCGATGTGACACTTCGCCGGATGGGCATCGATGTCACGTTCGTCGACATCCACGACCCGGACGCGATCCGAGGTGCAATCACTGAACGGACCAAAGCGGTATATGCCGAAACGATTGGGAACCCACGCGCCGATGTCCTCGACTTCGAAACCGTCTCGAACGTCGCGCACGACAACGGTCTCCCCCTCATCGTGGACAACACATTCGCCACTCCATATCTGTGCCGACCCCTCGAGCATGGCGCAGACATCGTCACCCATTCCGCTACCAAGTTCATCGGAGGGCACGGCGCCGTCATCGCTGGCTGCATCATCGAGAGCGGCGAATTCGACTGGGGCAGCGGCAAGTTCCCGCTGCTCACCGATCCCTCGCCCGCCTACCACAACCTTGAGTTCTGGGAGAACTTCCGCGAGTACGCCTACCTGATGAAGGCCCGCACCGAGCTGTTGCGAGACATCGGGGCGTCACTGTCTCCGTTCAACTCGTTCCTGCTGCTCATCGGACTCGAAACGTTGTCGGTACGTATGAAACAACACGTTGCCAACGCCAAAGCCGTCGCGGAGTTCCTTCACCGACACCCCAAGGTCGCCTGGGTCGGTTACCCCATCTTCGATGACAATGAATGGGCCGGCCAGGCCAGGCGGTACCTGCCGGAAGGTCCGGGAGCCATCTTCACGTTCGGGCTAACCGGAGGATTCGAGGCGGGAATCGCGTTTATCGAAAGCGTCGACCTTGCTTCGCACGTGGCGAACGTTGGTGACGCCAAGACGCTCGTAATCCACCCGGCATCGACCACACATCAACAGATACCCGAAGCCGAACGCACGATCATGGGTATCGGCGACGACATGATCCGAATCTCAGTCGGGATCGAAGATATCGAAGACATTCTGTTCGACCTGCAACAGGCACTCGAAACAACATGACTACCGCCAGCGCAACCGAGCGCCTCGACATCATCCGCGGCGCCCGCACCGTCGCCCTCGTCGGTGTATCTGCGAATCCGATCCGGTCATCGAACTTCGTCGCGTCCTACCTGGTACGCACGCCGATGCGCGCCTACCCGGTCAATCCCGCCTACCAGGAGGTACTCGGAATCACGTGTTATCCATCACTCGCGGACCTGCCCGAAACCCCGGACATCGTCGACATATTTCGGCGACCCGACGCGATACCCGGAGTCGTCGATGAGGCGATCGAGGTCGGGGCGAAAGTCGTGTGGTTTCAACTCGGGTTGCGCCACGACGAGGCCGCCCAGCGCGCACTTGACGCCGGCCTCCAAGTTGTCCAGGACAGGTGCCTCAAGATCGAACACGCCCGATGGCACGGCGGACTCCATCTCGCAGGTTTCGACACCGGCGTCATATCGAGCAAGCGGTACCGTCCCATATGACGATTGGTTTCGACTCGGACGGTACCCGGTGTTCCCAGTACCGATAGGTACCTGATTCGTAGGTCCGAGAATCCTGTTGGTGTGCGCAGCTTCTACGTTTTGTGTAGTATCGGCGACGCCTTCGGTATGACCGGTAAGACCATATGAACCCGAAAACCTCTGCATGACGAACGCGAGGACACGTTGAACGAACGTTACAGGAACTGGTTGGGACAGCACTACGTCGCAGACGCGTCGATGCATCGCCTCAGCGCGAATCTGGATCTCGACCAACACTTACTCGGCAACGGAAACATCCAGGCCGTTGTCCAGGTCACGCGGGACAAACGAGCACGCAACGCCCTCGTGCTGCACCTCATGAACCCGGATCGCTTCGAAGGCCGAAACAAGTCTGACTCTTTCACATACCACCAGCAGCTCGGACCCGAGTACACGTTCGTGAGCCTGGTCACGAACGAAGGGATCCACCTCGCGAATCCGCGTCAGGCAGAAGTCGATCTTCGATACGGTCTCAGCTTCGACGACAAGGGCATCCCGATCTTTTGGGCCACCTATCCCCTGGACTACACCTTCACATCGGCTCGATCGAGGACTGCTTTCCACATCGCCGAAGAGATGTTCGTACCCGAAGGCGAAGCAGCCTTGTTGCGTCGCGTAACGGTGACCAACACGCGAGGACTCGCGCAAGAGTCAGCCAAACTCTTCGTCACGCTCACGCCAAATCAGGAGTTGTTCCCCGAAGCGCACCATGTGACCGCAGGTGACGTCTCGGTTGCCGGCGCGTTCGGGGACGGTGACGAGTTCCTGTCTCTGTCGATCCTCGACTCTCCGGCGAAGCACATGGTCGCCGAGTTTCCAAAGCCGCTCGAGGCGATCGTCGACGACACGTTCGGCGTTGGCTCACAAGACGATGATGACCGAGTTCAACCCAAGGCGTCATATGGAAACTTCCCCGTTCTCCCCAGTAGCCCGCACGTGGGAGCAGTCCTCGCATACGAGATCGATCTCGGCGAGCTGTCTGAAGGTGAGAGCAGAACCGTCGACCTGTGTTATGCCTATGGCGCCTCCGAGCAGGAGGTCGTCGAAACCTCATCACGGCTCCGTAACGTGGGCTTCGACGACGCTCTCTCCGCCAGCTCCGCACCGTGGTCCGGATACAATCACCTTGGTTTCGGTGACCAGAACCTCGACACGCTCTTCGCCTCGGCCCGTTCAGGTCTCCACGCCTCGGTGGCGAGCTCAGGTCGAATGAACGCAGGGATCTGGGGATACAACTCCGAGTGGGTTCGGGATAGCAGCCTGGCGTGTGTAGGCGTGACCCTGTCGGGCCAACACGACATCGCTCGCACCATGTTGACGAGAATTCTCGAGGGACTCATCGACGACAGCGGTATGGGTTTCGGCGAAGCTCGCTTCTACACCATTGACGAGGCAGAACTCGACCAGAACGGTCAGCTTCTGTACGCCGTGTGGCAGTACTGGGTACATAGTCGCGATGATGAGTTCGTGAGGCAGCACTGGGACCGCATTCGGGCGGTCGCCGAGTTACCTCTGCGCCCCGAGTTCTGGGTCGAGCAAGCACAGATGGTGCAGTCGACCAGGGACACACGCGAAAGGGATCTCGAGCGGCACGGTCTCGAGCCTGGTTTCGACCTCGGTCACCAGACATGGGTGACGGTCGGCCTGGCGAAGGCCGCCGAAATGGCGGTGATGGTCGGAGATGAGGAACCAGGTACGCGATGGCGAGAACGGTCAACGGCGATCTGGGAATCGGTGTTGACGAATCCCGAGTTCAAGCTCATCGAAGACGACTACTTCATGTACCGACGTTCGCTTGACGGTGTGATCCAACGAGATGCAAAGGCAAGCGCCTACATCCATTGGCCCAGATTCACCGATCCCACAACACACATGTATCCGCGAAATCTGTACAGGAAATCAGAGCTGGAACCGTGCTCGTTCGAAGCGTGGCCGATCGCCCTCGGACTGGTAGACCCCACAAGCGCCCTGGCCACGAGATCCCTCATCCGCATGGAACAACTGTGGAACGAGGAGTGGGACTTCGGGGGGTACGGACTACACAACTCCAGCAGCGAGATCTCCAAGGTGGGCCCGTGGCCCATGAGCTTCTACATGATCACCCAGGGCGCCGTGGAGGCGAGGAACTGGGACACGGTACGGCGAAACATCGACTGGGTCATGAGCAACGCAGATGGGCGCGGTTACATGTGGTGGGAGTATCGCGATGCCAACCCCGAGTTTCAGATCGACCACGGAATCATCCCGTGGCTGGCCTACGGCGAGGCGATCTCACTTCTCGTGCGCAACATGCTCGGCTATCAGCCATTGTCGGACGGGATCGAAATCAGACCACGCCTCCTCCCCGAAACAACGGAGGTGTCCGCTTCGCTCCGGTTCGGGTCTCACCGGGTCGGTCTCGTCGTTCACAACGAGGGTCCCGATGTTGTGCGAGCGGTTCTGGACGGTGAAGTGGTCCAGGTTGGGACGACCGAGCCGCTGAAGCTGCCCGTTCCTGAGCGCGATATCGAGATCGAAGTGTGGACCGGATGATCAGAGCTCGGCTCGCGTCGACGAAACCGACGCAGTCATGCACGTTCTCGTCGAACAGCCAAACGAAGACCAGACGCTTCTCGCCGATGTCGAGGGACCTGCCATAGGCCGAGATGCGTCATGCGTGGTACACCCCGTGTCTCTTAGCAGCTTCTACCATGGCGTGAACATTCTCCGGCGGGGTCGTGGGAGGCAAAGCACAACCGGGGCCGAGGATCAAACCGCCGCCGGCACCGAGGATTTCGATAGCTTCCTTGCACTTTTCCTCGACCTCCTCGGGCGTGCCCATTGCCATTACCCCACTGGGGTCGACCGGACCCAGAACCGTCGTCTTTCCACGAGTAGCTTCCTTTACGGCTGCCATGTCGATCTTGTAGTCCAGCTCCAGGATCGCCGCGCCCGTGGCAACCATGTCGGGAACAATGGCCGTTGCATCGCCACAGATGTGATAGGCAAGCAGAATGTCGTGTTGCTGCAACCGCTCAACCATCGTCTTGGCGTATCCCCACTCGTATTCCCTGTATGCCTGCGGAGAACACACATCCGGGCCGGAGAGCGATTCTCCGATAGAGGTTGCGTGCGCACCTTGCTCAATCTGGGCGTGGGCGTAACGAGTCGTGACTTCGAGGCTGAATTCCAACAGTCGGTGCAGTTTCTTCGCCAGGTCCGGGTCCGCCTCTTCCGCCCTGCGGCGCCTGGAAGGTTTCGGTCGGGAGCGGGCCAGCTGTAACAAGAATTCGTCCATGCCCAGCAACATCGAAGCCAGGGAGAACGGTCCCTGGTCCGCACGCCCCATGATGAAGGCTTCGTCGCCGATCTCTCGAGCAACGATCCGCGTCGTCTTGAGATTCTCAGTCAGTGGATGAACCTTGTACGGGTCGGGTACCTCCAGTTTGTCCAAATCGTCCAACGACTTGATGGCAGGACCATGACTGACCGGAGCGGAGTCCCGCATGTATTCAACTTCACAACCGCACGCCTCGGCAAGGGCTGCGGTCCCGTTCTCGAGGAGCAGAACATCGTGCCCGTACTCGCGCCAGGCTTGCACCTGACCTTCGGCCATTGCTTCGCCATCTTGAAAGAACTCTGGGAATGGGAGACCGGAAGCCTCGGCCGTCATCATGAAGTTGTGCAGGTTCACCGGCACTCGATCGGGGATGCCTCCGCCAAGAACTGCTCTGACTCGTTCAACCGAGTTCATGCGGCCTCCTTCGCTCCGGATACTCTTCCATGCTTCGACTTCGCTGCCCAGGTTCTCTCAACCGACTCGACCATAGCGTTCGGTGCGCTCTGCGAGCTCCCCTGTACCGGTAGCTCCGGTGCGTCCGTCCGTTGCGGCTCGGTGACCTCCGACTGGTCGAACGTGTAGACGTGCAGCCGTAGCACCTCTGGTCGTCCGAGCTCGATTGTCAATGTCTCGGTGTGCTTCTCGCTCGTAGGTTTTATCAACCGGTTGGCCCATTCGCGTTTGACACCGCGTGTTGTACCAGCGATACTTTCGGTATGACCGGTCGGACCATAACAAGAGCGGACCTCGCTGCGTCCCTTCAACGCCGCATCGTCTCTGGAGAACTCGCTCCTGGCGACAGACTGCCCTCGGAACGCAGCCTCGTGACCCAACACGGCGTCGGTAGATCTTCGGTCAGGGAAGCGATACGAGAACTCGCTGAACGCGGCTTGGTCGAAATCGTACCCGGCAGGGGAACGTTTGTTGCGCGGCCAAGTGTGAGAGGTATAGCCGGCGGCGTCCAGCGGTGGGCTCAGCGCCGGGGTGTGACACCTCACGAGGTCATCGACGCCCGAGAGTTGATCGAGATCGAAGCCGGGAGGTCCGCAGCCTCAGCCAGTCTCGGAGCCAACGAGATTCTCATTTGCTCGATCTTGGATCGACTTGAGGAAGAAACCGATCCCATTCACGCGGCTCACCTCGATATGGGTTTCCACCTGTGTTTCGCGAGAGCATCTGGAAACCCGGTATTGGAACTGCTGCTCGGCAGTCTCGCTCCGATGACCACCCAATTGGTCCTTCTCAGCCAGAAGTTCACACTCACCGAAAGAGACAAGGAACATCGCGCCATCATGGATGCCGTGGCTCAGCAGGACCGGCACGCTGCAATGGAGGCAATACGCATCCACCACCAAACCGCTCGAGTCCTATTCGCAGAGACTTACGATCTGCAGGTCGTGGGCCATGATGGGACGGACGTCACGGGGGACCTCGACGAACTTCTCGAGCGGCACAACTTGCCTGCTTGGACCTGGGAATGATCTGCATAGCCGGACATTCCGACACCGTCGTCTTCGTGAGCCGACAACGAACGACCTACAAGAACTAAGTCATTGAGGATCACCTCCGTATCTACTGCTGTCGTCGAAGTGATCTTCTGCAACACCTCTGATCGGATCACCATCGACGACGGGACCTATGGAATCGGCGAATGTTTGGCCTGGTCTACCTGTGATAGTGCGCGAAAACGGAACAGTGCCTGTGTCAGATCGTTCCCGATTCGGTGACACGCTCGACGTGGATGTGGTTCGCCGATACACCGCACGAGGTGAGCCCATCTTCGACGAGGAGTCGATGAGTTGAAAGCACTACGATGGCATGGACATCTGGACCTTCGCATCGATGACGTGCCGGTGCCAACCATCATCGATCCTGATGATGTCATCATTGCAGTCGAGGCATGCGGCATTTGCGGCTCCGATGTCGAAGAGGTCCGGCACGGCCCCATCGTGATTCCGACCGATGAACCCCATCCCTTGACCGCAACGGTTGCACCCGTAACCCTCGGGCACGAGATTGTCGGACGCGTCATCGCCGCGGGCGAACAGTCAGGTATTGACGTCGGCACTCGCGTGGCACCTCTGCCCTTGATCTGGTGCGGCGAATGTACGGCCTGTCTTGCGGGGGCGATCGGACGCTGCGAGAAAGTCGCCGTCCTCGGGCTGGCCCGTGATGGTGGACTTGGAGAGTTGGTCCGTGTCCGAGGTCAGCATTGTGTCACGGTCCCCGAAGACATGCCGCCTCGCGTGGCTGCCACGGTCGAGCCCTACTCTGTCGCAATCCACGCTCTCTCCGGAATCGATGTAGAGGGCCTCCCGATTGCCGTCGTCGGCTTTGGTTCAGTCGGAGCATGTGTGGCCGATGTCGCCATCGCAAACGGTGCGGGCTCTGTCGTCGCCATCGACCCCGATGCCGGCGTGAGAAATCGAGCAGTCCACGGTGGCGCCGAACTGGCCGTGCATCCGGACGAAACAGGTGGGATCGAAGCACCGCTTGTGGTCGAGGCGTCGGGAGCCTTGCGAGGTCTTGCAACTGCTGCTGAGGTCGTAACGTCCGGTGGAACGATCATCTTGGTTGGGATTCGAGGAGGAGAAGTCCCCGTAGAGTCGTCGAAGTTGGTATTCGGCGAAGTCACGGTTGTAGGGCGCGTCGGTCATGACCTCACCACTATGCGGGCGTCGGTCGCAGGCCTTTCGAATGGCTCGATCGGTTCTCGATTCGCCGACGCTGAAGTTGTCGACCTTGCTTTCGCCCGGCGATATCTCCTGGGAGATACAGAGTTTCAATCCGGCCGCAAGATCATCGTGCGGCCATACCTCGACGAGTCTGTGAGCAGCAAACAGTGACGTCGGAGCTCACCATTGACGGGGCCTGGTTCCGCGATCCGCAGAGTCGCAATGTGCTGCTGCGTGGCGTTAACCTCGGCGGCTCGTCGAAGATGCCCCGTACCGTGGATGAAGGTCGATTGTCCTTTGTCGGTAGACCCTTTCCCCTCGAAGAAGCGGACAAGCACTTCGCACGCCTCGCCTATTGGGGGATGAACGTCGTTCGGCTCCTTGTTCCCTGGGAAGCCATTGAACACAGCGCCCCCGGCGTCCACGATGTCGAATATCTCGACTATCTCGCAGCGATCCTCGCCAAAGCCAGGGACCATGGAATCAGCATATTGATCGATCCGCATCAAGACGTGTGGAGCACAGCCAGTGGCGGTTCGGGCGCTCCATCGTGGACTCTGGATCTGGCTGGTTTCGACGTTCCCAACCTCGATACATCGGAAGCGGCTCTTCTCAGTCGACCCGGGCGCGTGGGCTACAAGCCGGTGATGTGGCATACAAACGCGTATCGGCTCGCGTCGGCAACGATGTACACGCTGTTCTTCGCAGGTGACCAACTCGCTCCACAGACTCGTATCGAGGGACAGAGTGCTCAGAAGTTTCTCCAGGACCGCTTCATCGAGTCCTTCATCTGTGTCGCAGAGATCACAAAGTCTCTGCCACACGTGATCGGCTTCGGTACGCCAAACGAACCAAGACCCGGGTACATAGGCCTTGAAAGACTCACCGACCCCATACCTGAGGATCGAGGGCCGGCCCTCACCGCGTTCGATGCGATGAGCATTCCCGCAGGATTCACCAAGACTGTCAAGATGCTCGAACGACAAGGCGCCGACATTGTTGAAACGAAGGACCTCACGCTCAACCCGACAGCGGTCAGTGCGTGGAAGAACGAAGACGCCGATATCTGGAGGCAACACGGAGTTTGGCGCATAGGCTCAGACGGAAGGCCAGAACTGCTCGTCGATGACTACTTCAGGAACGTGCGTGCCTTCGCGGATGGACTATCTCCCTTCGCAGAGCGATATGCCCAAGCCATACGGCAGGTCCATCCAGATACGGCCATCTTTCTCGAAGGCACACCCCACACGACGGAACCCCTTGCCTGGCACGGCGCGAAACCGGTAGTGAATGCAAGCCACTGGTATGACATCGCCATCGTCCGTTCCTGGAAGTACGATCCCGACTTCACGATCGAGTGGGGCACGCACAAGCCGGTGTACGGACGCAAAGCCGTGCAATCCTCGTATGAGGAACAGGTCGGACGTTACGTCACTCAGTCAGAGACGGAGCTCGACGGCGCCCCGACGTTTCTCGGCGAGTTCGGCATCCCATTCAATATCGATGACTCCGTTGCATACCGCACCGGTGACTTCTCAGCACACAGCGACATCCTCAACTGCTACTACAACGCTCTCGATGCGAGCCTCGTCCACGCAACGCTGTGGGACTACAACCCGAACAACACCAATGAGGACGGCGACCATTGGAATGAATGTGATTTCTCAATATTCAGTATCGATCAGATCACAACAGCACCAGAGCACTACGCCGAGCTCGATCGTGGCGGCCGAGCCGTTGAGGGTTTCTGCCGCCCCCGTCTTGTCGCAGCAGCCGGTGCGCCAATCGAGCAACGCTTCGACCGGCCGACCAAGTCCTTCACGTTGACGATCGACACCGACACAGGGACGTCTCATCCCACCGTCGTCTACGTTCCACTTCTTCAATATCCGGACGGCTTCACTGCGACGGTTACGAGCGGCTCATCACACTGGGACGCGAGCACACAGAGAGTTATCTGGGCAAACCACGCTGCCGGTCGCCAGACCCTATCCCTCTCCCCTGCTCCCAAGATCGTTTCTGAACGCGAAGGGCCGTAGCGATGAACCATCGAACATCAAACGCAAGCACACACTACGGGCGCGCACGTGTTCTCGATCTCAATACCTCAGGCGGCACCATATGAAACAAGACCAAGCGATACAGGCTTACAACACGATGGTGCTCATACGCACCTTCGAACAGACGATTCTCGAACTTCACAAAGCCGGGCGGCTACCAGGGTTCATGCACGTCTCCATCGGACAGGAGGCGGTTCCGACAGGCGTGTCCCTCGCCCTCAAGCCAGATGACGTCATCACGACAACCCATCGAGGCCACGGCGATGTGATCGCCAAGGGCGTTGAGATCGAGGGGATGATGGCAGAGCTATTCGCCAAGTCCGGGGGCCTATGCCGAGCCAAGGGCGGGTCGATGCACGTCACAGATTTCTCAAAAGGCGTCCTTGGTGCCTTCAGTATCGTAGGAGCAGGGATGCCGATCGCACTGGGCGCGGCAATGAGCGCACAGCGCTTGGAGACGGGCTCGGTCGCTGTGTGCCACTTCGGCGATGGAGCAATCGCACAGGGTGCAGCGCACGAATCGCTGAACATGGCGTCGTTGTGGGACCTACCCGTTGTGTTCGTGAGACACAACAACCTCTACGCAGAGTCGACACCGACGAGCGAGTACCAGGGATTCACCAGCATCGAGGACTACGTCGGCTCGTACGGGATCGAGATCGAGACCGTCGATGGCAACGACGTCGAGGCCGTTCTCGAATCGGCGACCCGGTTGGTCGATAGAGCACGGAGCGGTGGCGGGCCTGGTTTCCTCGAGTGTCTCACGTACCGGTGGTACGGCCACAACATCGGTGACTCGGGAGCAGGGAGACCTCCAGAGGAGGTCGCAGCGTGGAAGGCGAGAGATCCTATCGCCCGGTTCCGCGAGAAACTGGTCAACCGCTACCACGTCGACACGGCAGAGATAGAGGGAATCGAGTCGGCCATCACCGAACGCGTTACCGTCGCCGTCGACGCGGCTGAGGTGATGTCGGAACCACCAACTGAATGGGCTCTCGAGGACGTGTACGGCGACCCAGCGACACTCGCATCATTTGCCGGGGTGTTGTTATGACCCCTACCCGCAGAATCCGTTTCAGACGTGCCCTCAACGAGGCGTTACGCGAAGAAC
Organism: Acidimicrobiia bacterium; assembly: GCA_036985855.1. GTDB lineage: Bacteria > Actinomycetota > Acidimicrobiia > Spongiisociales > UBA5794 > B3-G11. The sequence continues at coordinate 13,678 of BTQL01000026.1, forward strand.
TCGAGCGCGACCCCTCAGTGTTCCTCATGGGAGAGGACCTCCGCGAACCGTGGGGCGGAACCTACAAAGTCACTCAGGGCTTGTCGGACGAGTTCGGACCGGAACGAATTCTCAACACGCCGATCTCTGAAGGCGCCATCGTCGGCGCGGCGCTCGGTGCAGCCGTGACCGGCCTGCGACCGGTCGTCGAGCTGATGTACCTGGACTTTGCATTGCTGGCATCGGATCAGATCGTCAACCAGGCTGCCAAGATTCGATATATGACCGGCGGCCAATGCACCGTGCCGTTGACGATCCGTACTCAGGGTGGTGGTTACAAGTCTTCTGCAGCCCAACACGGTCAATCGCTCGAAGCCTGGTTCGCTCATGTTCCGGGTCTGCTCGTGGCGCTGCCGAGCAATCCGGCCGACGCCAAGGGCCTCCTCAAGACCGCCATTCGACTGGATGATCCTGTTCTGTTCATCGAGCACAAGGACATGTATCTCGATCCGGGCGAAGTGCCGGATGTCGCAGATCACCTTGTCCCGTTTGGCAAAGCCGCCATAAAACGCGAGGGAACAGATGTGACTGTGGTCGCATGGTCGAAGATGGTCGGGTTCGCGCTTGAAGCCGCCGAGGCCCTGGCCGAAGAAGGCGTCAGCGTCGAGGTGGTCGATCTTCGCACACTCGTTCCCCTCGACGAAGAGACCGTTCTCACGTCCGTGGCCAAGACTGGTCGCCTCGTCGTGGTGCACGAAGCCCACCGTCGCGCCGGATTCGGTGGAGAGATCGCAGCCATCGTTGCCGAACGAGCGTTCGATGTGCTCAAGGCGCCAATCCTTCGGGTGGCGAGCCGAGATGTCCCCATACCGATGGCACCCAACCTTGAACGGTTCGTTCTTCCATCTGTCGCCGACATCTCCCTGGCTGTACGACAGATCGTCGGAACCGCGGCTCGCACGAGTGAGGAGATCGTCTGATGGACGTAACCGTGCCGGTGATGGAGACGGATTTCCCTGAAGCCGAGATCATCGAAGTTCTGGTGGCTGTCGGGGATAAAGTCACCGGCGGTCAGCTTCTTTTCGTCGTTGCGTTCGACAAGGCCAACGTGGAGATCCCGTCTCCGACCGATGGCGAGATAGTCGAGCTGTCAACGACCGAAGGCGAGCTCGTCGAACCCGGTCAGATCCTTGCAACGATCACTCCAGACTCCACATGACGTCTGGACTCGTCGACTCGGGAGACGCCGGATCGATCAGTCGCCCGACCCACATCCTCGACGATGATCCCACGGGTACCCAGTCGGTTCAGGACGCACCCGTCGTTCTTTGGCCGCACCACGATGGCGTGGAGCCGAACGTGCTCTGGAACCCGGTTGTGTACCACCTGACAAACACCAGGGCGCTGTCACCGAGTGGCGCGGGTGACTTCGTCGCGAGGGTCGCCGACCGGATCATCGCCGCCGAACCATCCGCAAGGATCGTATTGCGCGGGGACAGCACACTTCGTGGCCATATGTACGAGGAGTATCTGGCCGTCGCGGAAGTCGCATTTCGAGAGCGCCCTGTGCTTCTGCTTGTGCCCGCGATGCCTGACGCTGGACGTGTCACCATCAACGGCGTCCATCAGGTCGACGACGGGCGGACTCGCAAACCTGTTGCATCGACACCGTACGCTGCCGACCCCCGGCTCGGATACAGCAACTCGCACCTCCTTGCATGGGCAGAAGAGCGATCCGGTGGTGCTCTGTCGGCCCGCCGCGGCGCCGTAGTGGCACTTGGTGACCTGAGAACTCGCGGCGTAGATGCGATCGTTGAGTCGCTCATCCCTCTGAGCCGATCGGGGATTGCATCTGTGTGCGCAGTTGATGCTGAAACCAACGACGACCTTCGAATCATCGCGAAGGGTCTCCTGGCGGCGGAGGAAGCGGGGGCCGATGTTCTGGTGCGCTCGGCGCCGCCATTCGCGGCGATTCTCGGGGAATGTTTGGCTACGTCATTACGACCGGTTCCGAGAAGCGACAAGGTCCTTGTTGTATGCGGATCGTTCGTTCCTCTGGCAACCCGTCAGCTCGCTTCTCTCTCCGGGGAGTACCCGGGCGCCGTCGTTGAGGCCGACCTCGACGCCCTATTGGAGAGCCCAGCATCCGAACAGGCGCGTGTCGCCGACCGGCTCGACACACAGCTCCGGCGCGCCGACGTGGCGATCCTGGCGACACCGCGTCGCCCTCCAACCAGCGAGGTCCCTTTTGGCGATTCTCTACGGATCGCCGAGAATCTGGCCGGTGCGCTTCGCCAGATGACAGACCTTCCGCCCGTCGTCGTCGCAAAAGGAGGAGTCACCTCAGCAACCGTGGCATCGGCGGGGCTTGCAGCAGATACTGCTTGGGTCGAGGGTCCTGCGATGACGGGAGTCGCTACGTGGCGAGTGGGCGAACGTGACAGTGCGGTACGACTTCTTGTCGTCCCGGGCAACGTGGGATCGGACGACCTGCTCACAGAACTCGTGTCGAACATTGTTCGCCCTGGTCATGAAACCAAATGGTGATTTGCGCTTGCACGCGACAGATTTGCCCGGCTATAGTCCCTTGGGCAGACCGGTAAGACCACCCTCGAGAGGAGGCACATGCACAAGGCAACACCTGCCAAGAGCGTGAGGACCGAGTTCCCTATTGGGAGATCGATCGTGAGAGTCTTTGTCGGTGAAACGGCGAACGAGAAAACAGTTGGAGAGAGCGCGGAAAGAGGAAGTACACATGCGAAGTAAAAAACGCTTGGGTTACCACCGATGGCTTTGGTTGAGCCTTCTGTTCGCGGGAGCCTTGGTTCTCGCGGCGTGCGGTAGCGGAGCCGACGACACGACGACCACCGCTGGTAGCAGCGGCGGTGGCGATACAACGACAACAGAGGCCGCGGAGACGACAACGACTGAGGTGGCGCCAGAGGTAGAGGCGATCACGCTGGATATCGAGGCGTCACAGCCTGAATACATGAACGCGGAAGCCCAGGTTTGGGACATTTTCGAGGCGCAGAACCCCGGTGTCACCGTCGTCCAGTTCGCTGTGAACGAGGGTCAAGAAGAGGCGTATGCGGCTCGTCGGGCCGGGGGATATTTCCCAGCCATCGAGGGCAACGCCGGAGGTCGAGTCGACGCTACCAACAAGGACTTGTACGTCGATTTGTTGACCGTCGACACTCAGTGGCTCGATCGCTGGACGTATGACGTGCGGACCGCCCAGGCAGATAAGCTCGGCTTCCCTGGCCTGCGTTCGCTCAATGTGAACTCCGGGTTCTTGTTCACGTGGCAGTACAACCTCGATCTGATGGAGGATTTGGGTCTCGACCCACGCGCCACCGTGAAGACCCAGGCCGACCTGATGGCATTCCTCAAAGAAGGCCAAGCTTTGGTTGATGCCCGTGACGACATCGACTTCTTCTGGGACGAGGGATGGCACAACTGGGTGTGGGGTTCCAACATCTGGGGAATGATGCCTCTGGCCTATACAGATGGCCAACGCAAGCCCTACCAGCAGGACTCGTTCGCCGGCAAGATCACCGATCCGGCCGAAGATCCCTTCCGATACACCCTCCAGTGGATCAAGGATGCCTATGACGCCGGCCTGATGCCAAAGGACTTCTGGCTGCGTGAATGGGAAACCGACATGGAAGCAAGCTATATCGCAGGTAAGTCTGTGATGATGCTGCACGGTCCGTGGACCTGGGACAAGATGCTTGCGGAGAAGCCTGATGCTCGCCAGCAGGGTATCCCTGCAACGCCCCCCGCAAACGCAGGGGACCCGTGGGTCCAGTTCGTGAGTCCACCGGCGGTCGATTCAGGGTTCAAGATCCCCATCGAGAACCTGGACACACCCCAATGGGACCTGGTGCTCAAGGCATACAACTTCTGGAACAGCCCAGAGATCGTGAAGCTGCGGGCCGAGATCCAGGGCGTTACGCTGACGTATACCACTGACGAGCCCCTGGAGCTGGAGGGACCGCAATATCTGGGAATCGTGCAAGAGTTCCAGCCGGGCGGCTTCTATGAGGACGTGATCCTTGCGAGCCAACCCCAGGGCGACGACCTGATCGCACCGTTCAAGAACGAGGATGCCGGCGCCTTCTGGGACTGGCAGTGGACCGACATCTATGCGGATGTCATGAACGACAAGATGACCGTAGATGAGGCACTTGCGTGGTTCCACGAACAGGTAGCCAACGACTACTCGATTCCGTAAGGGAATCGTCGCAGCGGTCGCCCACTTCTCGGAGGGTTCAAACCCTCCGAGAAGTGGCACCGCACAACCAACGACTACGCGACCATTGAGAGCACCCAGCAGGAGCACTATGGGCGACACTGCACCACCAATGCATCGAGAAGCTTGGACATGACTCCAGACCCACGGACTCTTGACAGCGAAACGACGGCTGTCGCCAAACCTGCTACCAAGCCGAAAGCCACAGCTCGGCAGCGGAAGCGCCACAAACAGAACGTCATGTTGGTGACGCCACAGCTGATCATCTATCTGGCGTTGATACTGATCCCCCTCGTCGTGGCTCTGCCCCTGCTCTTCACAGACATGACGACAATCCGAGATACTTCGGTCAACTACATCGGATTCGACAACTTCACCCGATTGTTCACAGACCCCGGTATCGCGGGCGACTATTGGGCCGGGTTCTTCAAGACCGTACGGTTCACGATTCTGAACTATGCCGGGGTGTTCATCTTCGGCTTGACCTTGGCACTGCTCATGTACGAGGTTGGCTTCCGTGGTGGACTGTTCACGATGATCTACCTGCCGTGGATGATCTCAGGTCTGGCACTGGGATTCATGGCGCTCATGCTGTTCTCAGAATCGACCGGATCCGTCAATCTGCTACTCAAGAATCTGGGCCTCATCGACACCGGTTTCAACATCAAGAGCGAGACGGGCACGACCATTGTGCTACCGATCGTGATCAGTTGGAAAGCCGCCGGTTTCAACATGGCGATTTTCCTCGCCGGACTGCTGAGCATCCCCAAGGACACGATCGAAGCCGCCATCGTCGATGGCGCGTCCTACAGGCAACGCCTCGGCCACGTGTATTTCCCCCAAATGGTTCCATCGTTCGTCATCGCGACCATATTTGCACTCCTGGGATCCTTCAGCGTATTCGACGAATTGATTGCCATGGGTGGCCTCAACCAGAACGACGCAGCCGAGTTTCTCTCCATCCTCTTCTTTCGATGGGGCTTCACCCAAAACAAACTCGCCCTTGCCATGGCACTGTCGGTCATGACATTCATACCACTCACGATCATCGCGATTGGATTGCAGTGGTATCAGCGACGCGCAACCAGCTATCAGAGTTAGCACCACATACCCATGACCATCACCCAAGACATGCCACCAGAGATGACCCCTGGTACCGACCTCGGCGACGTGCAGGGAGCCGGTTCCGATCGACGCGGTGCATCGGTGAGCCGCCGCAGGCGTCTGTTACGCGCAGGCATCCTGGTCTTCTTCGTTTTCTACGTGATCCTGACGCTCTTGCCTTTCTATTTCTTGTTCGTACGGACCTTCGTCTCCACCAAGGACTCCGCCGAACTGTGGTTCTGGCTTCCCCCTGAAGAGGAAGTCAACATGGACGCCGAGATCGGCAATCTGTCCATCTTCCTCAACCTCGACATCGCCAAAGTCAAAGAGGCCTGGGGCATACCCGCAACAAAATACGTGAACCCCCGACAAAGCCTCACCAAAGTCGCAGAGAAATACGACATTCCCGAAGAAACCATCAAGAACTACCTGCGAAGTTTCGGTCGATACAACGGATGGATCGTGCTACTGGGCAATTCGGGTTTCTGGTCCTCCCTCGCGCGGACGGTGCTGGTTGCAGGTGTGGCGATTATCGGGACCAACCTCCTGGGTCTGATGACCGGAGCCGGATTGGCAGGTCTACGTTTCCAATATCAACGCTGGATCTACGCCATCTACTTGCTCGAGGTCGTCATCCCCACCTTTCTCATCTTGCTTCCGCAATTCATCTTGGTCAGTCGGATCCAAGCCCTGATCCCGGGCGTAGCAAATCCCGGCCTGGTCCGAGACGCCAGCCAATTGGGAGCCCTCATTCTGCTCTTCATCAAGGGCGGAGCGCTGTCAACGATGATATTCACGTCTGCCATCGGGGCCATTCCACGAGAACTAGAAGAATCGGCAGAGATCGATGGCGCCACGCGGTGGCAGTACATACGGCACATCCTGCTGCCGCTCATGAAGGTCCCAATCGCCGGCTTGACCGTGATCGTGCTCCCGTTCTACTGGAACAGCTTCCTCTATCCCTTTATCTACCTGGATCCGGGTAACGCGACACTCCAGCCGTTCATCGCGTCGTTCACCGGGCAATATACGACAAATTTCCGGGTCGTGTACACCGGAGTGTTCGTATCGATCATCCCGCTCGTATTGATCTATTTCGTCTTCCGCAAATGGTTCATCTCGGGCGTGCTCGAGGGAGCCGTCAAAGGATGACAGATCCACATGCGGCGATGCGCATCGTGTTGGACCGCTCAGATGCCGTGTCACACAACGGATGACGCCGCGTGAAAACCGAAAATGCGAAGACCAACGAGTCCGCGTTGCATCACGTCCTCTCCTGCGTGCGGAACAACAGCGAAACCTTCGGACTCGAGTTCCCGACCCGCGGCTATCCAATCTATGAAACCGCCTCCAACAAGGTCTGGGTAACCGGATTCTGGCCTGGAATGTTGTGGCTGGCTTATGGTCGTACCCGTGTCGCGCGCCTCGCAACCAGGGCGGAGGCGCTGCATCGGAGTTTTGTCGAACGGTTGGACTACAGCATCAACCTCAACCACGACGTGGGATTCCTGTACCTGTTGAGCTGCAGGGCCCAGTGGATGGCGACAGGAGACGACGGAGCACATGACACGGCACTCCGGGCAGCCCGGAAACTGAGCGACCGGTACAACTCTCGCGGTAGGTACATCCAGGCTTTTGGGACGATCGATGACAGTCCCCGAGCGGGTCAAATGATCATCGACTGCATGATGAACCTGAATCTCCTGTACTGGGCGACGGAACAGACGGACGATCCTCGCTACCAGGAAATGGCGCACAACCATGCTGTCACGTCGCAACACCACCTTGTGCGCGATGACGGCAGCACGAACCACAGTTTCGTATTCGATCCCCGATCCGGTGAGCCGCTGTACGCCAGGACTATCCAGGGATTCTCCGACGATTCGTTGTGGGCGCGCGGCCAGGCCTGGGCCATTTATGGATTCTCGCTCTCTGCCTTGTGGCTCGACGATCCTGAATTCCTGGAGACGGCCAGAATGGCGGCTGACCGTTTCCTCGCCGAATCTCCGCCGGACAGGATCCCGATGTGGGACTTGCGGCTCGGCCCCGATGCTCCGCAATATCGCGACAGCTCCGCAGCCGCGATTGCGGTGTGCGGTCTCTTCCGGCTGGCGAAACTGATCGGCAGCGAGCACTATCGCATACAAGCAGAAAAGCTGCTCGAAACGCTGATCAGAGAATGCCTGGAGACCGAAGTCGGTCGGCAGGGGGTCCTTCGCCACGGTGCGCAACACGTTCCGAGAAACGAAACAATCGATGGTTACCTCATCTACGGCGACTATTTCTTCCTTGAAGCGTTACTCACTGCAACGGGAGACTTCACTGATTTCTGGGGCCCGTCGAGTTAGGAAGGACGAACGCGGCGATCTCACACAGAAAGATCACTACGGAGGAAACAGTCCGATGGAACAAAGATATCCAATCGATCCCGAGCGAGCCAACACTCTCACCACTGAGGAACTGCGGCAGAGCTATCTGATAGACGACCTATTCGTGAGCGATACGATCAGCATGGTCTACAGCCACATCGACCGGGTCATCGTAGGTGGCGCAACCCCCCTGTCTCCCCTTACGCTGGCCGGCGACAAGAAGGCACTGGCCTCTGACGTGTTTCTGGCTCGTCGTGAGATCGGCATGATCAACGTCGGCGGGTCGGGACGCATCAGGACGGCTGGTGTCGAATACCCGATGGAGACCCGAGACGGCCTGTATGTCGGCATGGGTGTCGAGGATGTTGTCTTCGAGAGCGATGATGTGGAGAACCCGGCCCACTACTACTTCATGAGCGCTCCCGCTCACACCAACCACCCGACCTCACACATTCCTATAGCGAGCGCGGAACCACTCAACCTCGGTGATGACGCCGCGTCCAACAAACGCACGATCTACAAGTACATCCATCCCGCCGGTGTCCAGAGCTGCCAGCTGGTCATGGGTCTGACACTGCTCGCACCGAACAACATGTGGAACACCATGCCTCCGCACCTGCATGCGCGCAGGACGGAGGTGTACTTCTACTTCGACATCGACCAAGGGGACGCTGTGTTCCACCTCATGGGCAAGATCGACGAAACACGGCACCTCGTGATTCGCAACGAGCAGGCCGTGATCTCGCCTCCATGGTCGATCCACTCCGGGATGGGCACAGGCAACTATGCCTTCATCTGGGCCATGGCTGGTGAGAATCAGGATTTCACCGACATGGATGCCGTACCCGTGGATGATCTGTTGTGACGGAGACAGGCATGATTCTCGATTCCTTTCGCCTGGAGAAGAAGGTAGCCCTGGTCACCGGAGGCAATCGTGGGCTTGGACAGGGGATGGCCGTGGCTCTCGCACAAGCGGGGGCCGATGTCGCCGTCACATCTCGGTCGGGTGACGCTGCTGCCACGTTGGCATCCATCGACAAATACGGTCACAAGGGTGCTGCCTTCGCAGCTGATTTCACCGACCCCCAGATAGCCCAAGACCTCGTGACACAAGTCGTTTCAGAGTTCGGCCGAATCGACATACTGGTGAACAACGCAGGCACGATCCGTCGCTCCCCTGCGCTGGAGCTCGGACTCAACGATTGGCGGCACATCATCGACGTCAACCTGACGGCCGTATGGGTCATGTCACAATCGGTAGGTCGACAGATGGTGGAACGGGGCAACGGAGGCAGCATCATCAATGTCGCCTCCTTGTTGTCGTTTCAAGGTGGAGTCACCGTGCCCGCGTACACGGCCTCGAAACATGCGATAGCAGGATTGACAAAAGCCCTGGCCAACGAGTGGGCACCGCTTGGTATCAACGTGAACGCGCTCGCGCCCGGTTATATGGTCACAGACAACACGGAGGCCCTCCGTAGCGACTCAACCCGATACCGCCAGATCCGCGAGCGCATCCCCGCAGGACGCTGGGGTGAGCCAACCGACATTGCCGGTGCCGTTGTGTTCCTGGCATCCGACGCCTCTCGTTATGTCCACGGCCAGGTGCTAGCGGTGGACGGTGGCTGGCTCGCGCGATGATGACAGCTAGCGCACCCGCCGGGGATCCACGATGACGATGCGGGATCGATCGTATATCATGTCGAATCCACTGTACGGCAACCCGCTTCGCGACCGTGATGACCTGCAGCGGGCCATGCGCTCGCTGTTCACTCCGTTGCTCCCCTATTTCAGTGAGGGCGGGGCCCGTGTGCGACTCGGCATGACCGCCTCGAAGTTCCCCACTGCTGCAACGGAACTCGAAGGGTTTGCGCGGCCGCTGTGGGGGTTGGGCCCACTTGCAGCGGGGGGTGGTGAGTTCGAACATTGGGATGTTGTTCGCAGCGGCCTGGTCAACGGTACCGACCCGGATCATCCCGAGTATTGGGGAGAAGTCACCGACCGTGGTCAGCAGATCGTCGAAAGCGCATCTCTCGGATTCTCGCTCGCTCTTGCGCCTGAAGAGCTCTGGCATCCCCTGACAGGGAACCAGCAGCAGAATCTTGGCTACTGGCTGGAACGGATCATCGACCTTGAGACACCGGCCAACAACTGGAACTTCTTCCCGGTCGTCGTGGCGTTGGGTTTGGACAGTGTTGGCTGGCCTGTCGACTGGTCTCGGCTCGAACATCGTTTCGATACGATCGAACACTTCTATCTGGCCGACGGGTGGTACCGCGATGGTCCTGGGCGCAGACTCGACCACTATGTTGCCTTCTCGTTTCACTTCTACGGGCTGCTGTACGCGAAACTCCGGAAGGGTGACGACGCCAGACGTGGTGTCTTCGTCGATCGCGCTGTTGCGTTCGCAAAGGACTTCAAGACGTGGTTCGCCTCCGACGGCGCCGGGCTTCCGTTCGGCCGTAGCCTGACATATCGATTCGCCCATGCCGGCTTCTGGGCAGCTTTGGCCTTCTCGGACGTCGATGCGTTGCCCTTGGGCGAGACAAAGGGCTTGCTGTTGTCCAACCTCCGATGGTGGCGAGACCAGCCCATTGCGGACAGAGACGGTGTTCTATCGTTGGGATACTCGTATCCAAACCTCGCGATGACGGAAGAATACAACTCGCTTGGCTCGCCCTACTGGGCTGCAAAGGCTTTCGTAGCACTCAGTCTGCCAGAAGACCACCCGTTCTGGCAGGCGGATGAAATCGCACCGCAACCACCGACCGACATAGTCAGCCTCCCCATTCCCGGCATGCTGATGTACGGGGAGCCACGGAACACGACTGCGCTCGTCACCGGCCAGGAGCATCCCGACATCCGCCAGGGCGCTGAAAAGTACTCCAAGTTCGCATACTCGACACGATATGGCTTCAGCGTCGAAGGTTCGGACACAGACTTCGTCGCCGGAGCGTTCGACAACATGCTCGCCCTGAGCGACAACGGCCTCCACTACAGGATTCGTATGCGTGCTGAGGACGCCAGAATCAGTCAAGACACGCTCTACAGCACATGGAAACCTTGGCAAGACATCGAAGTCGAAACCTGGCTGATAGCCGAGCCCCCATGGCACCTTCGCATCCATCGCATTTTCACGCCGCGTGCCCTCGAATCTGCCGAAGGAGGTTTCGCTACCGACCGCACTGAAACGAAGACCGTGCAACTCACCGAAATCGACGGAGCCGCAGCGATCCAAACAACGGACGATTTCTCCGGTATTCGAATCCTTGAAGGAAGTACTCCTCGTCGCGGTGTCATCACAGCACCGATGCCGAACACGAACCTGGTTTTCCCTCGCAGCCTCGTCCCGCAACTTCGCACAACCATCTCGGCCGGTAGGACGTTGCTCGCTTCCGCGATTCTGGCCTCTCCCAACATGGACCGGACACTACGAACATGGACAACTCCCCCGGATCTCCCCGACGAGGCGGAACTCGACCGACGCAGGAGCGAAGCAACCCCAATCCAGGGTTGGATCGCGGCGATCGATACGCCGCCTTCCGAAACGTCAGACGGTTCGGACCGGTCGTCGATGAGCTATACATCCCAAGGAGGATTCAGGAAATGACTGCCGTTCGGATTCGGCAAAAGGATGGCCGAAGAGTGATCTCTGGTGACGCGGCAGGAAGGCGATTCGGATTCGAATGAACACAGAGCCCTTCGACGTCTCGTCACGTCTCGATAGCGAACATCTCGCAGCGCTGAACCTGCTACCCAGCAGTCTGCTCGATCTCACCGATCTCGCAGAATCACGCAAACGGATCAATGGCCGCTGGGCCGCGATGCCGAAACCGGAGATTCCTGCAAGTGTGTCGATTGTCGACCACCTCGTGGAAGGCTTCGACGGTCATCCGTTGATGGTCCGCCTGTACAAGCCTGACACTGAACGACCGAGTAGTCCAGGGTTCTATTGGGTGCACGGAGGTGGCCTCATTCTCGGTGACGTGTCCAACAGCGATCCGTGGTGTGCCGAGGTGGCTTGCGATTTGGACGTCGTGGTTGCATCCGTGGAGTACCGGTTAGCTCCTGAGTTTCCCTATCCGATTCCCCTCGAGGATTGTTACGCAGGACTCACCTGGTTCTTCGACCACGCCACAGCTACAGGCATGAATGGTTCAAGGATTGCGATAGGTGGCTCCAGCGCCGGCGCCGGACTGGCAGCCGGCCTCGCCATGCTCGCTCGGGACCGCGGGCAGGTTCAAACGTGTTTTCAGTTCCTCAGAGCCCCGATGCTTGATGACCGGAACGACACCCGATCGAGCTACCTCATCACCGACGCCCGGCTGTGGAACCGAGCAGCGAACCAGGCCGCATGGAATGCCTATCTCGGTGGGAAGGCTGGTGCAAGCGACATACCGGCGTACGCCGCAGCTGCCCGCGCCACAGATCTCGCGGGGCTGCCACCTGCGATCATCACGGTCGGCGATCTCGACCTGTTCGTCGACGAGGACGTAGCGTTTGCCGAGGGGTTGCTTCACGCTGGCGTCCCTACCGAGTTACACGTCTATCCAGGCGCATTTCACGGCTCCATCGGAAGTGTCCCGGATTCTGATATCTCCCGACGCTGGAAGCGTGACGAGTTCGCGGCGCTCGATCGAGCACTCAACGACGGACAGTGAACGCGAATCCGGGTTTGTCGGCCATGACAGATGCCGTGCACACTTCAATTTCCCATTGTGAACGCTCCAAAGATCTGCTCGAAGTCACGCCCAGAGTTTGATGGGCGGCGCCTGCATCGACCCGGGAATCTCCAGGCCGAGCAGTTCGCAGATCGTCGGTGCAAGCTGGGTGTGTTCGATGATCTCGTCCGTTTCGAGTGAGATACGGTCCGTTGGGAGAATCGCGTAGAGTGGTACGTTCCTCTCCTCGTCGCTCGGTCCTCCATGGCCGCCCTCGCTGACGTGCCCGTGGTCGGCGGTGACGAGGACGGCGCATCCCGCTTCCCGCCATCGCGGTATCGCGACGGCCAACAGCTGATCCTGGTTGCCAACGGCGGCTCGATACGCCGCGCTCTGCCCACCGTGCAGATGACCGGCAAGATCGGCGCCCATTGGGTGCACGAGGAGATAGTCCGGCGCGAACCGCTTCGACAGCGCTAGCGCACCCCGGATCACCTCGTGGTCGGGATGATCATCTTGGTCGTAGAACCTGCCGTGGTTGATGCTGGACGTCGGGTCGTCGTACTCGGAGTCGGTCTGTCGGTCGAAAGGAGCCTTGTGGTAGAGCTCGCTGATCCAGTGGTACGCCACGGCTGCAGTGGCCAAACCCGCTTGAGAACACAAAACAAAGAGATTGGGGGAAGTCGACCGCTGTACGACACCGTTGCCGGTGATGCCGTGAACGCGGGGCACAAGGCCCGTGTGGATCGTCTCATAGTTCGGTCGCGACATGGTTGGGAGTGTGGCCCGCGAAACGAATCGACCGGCGATCCCCTGCTCGACGAGTTGCTCGAGATAACCCATGTGTTCTCGCGCGACCCCGTCGCCGACGCCATCGCACAGCACCAGAACAACCCTCATGAGGATTCCCTAGCCATTACGGCATGATCAGAAGCCCGCCTGTCCGATACGGGGATCAGGGTGCTCAACGACTGTCCGAGGGCGGATGCATATCGAAGGCATCGGGGGCAGGCCCGATCAACTCGATCAACACCCCGGTCGGGCTTTCCTGGAGAAAACAAGCGAGCCGATCGCGTCCGCCCAGGAACACACCATCAGGATCTTCACCGAGCTGTGACAACGCTTTGGACATGTCAGCGACTTCAAAACAGACGTGGTGAAGACCATCACCCTTGGTTCTGAGGTGATCGAGTACGGGACCCGGATCAACCGGCTGGACGATCTGCAGCGAAGTCGCACCACCCTCGAGGTTTCCATATGTCGGCAAGAGGTACGCCAAGTGCACACCGACATCATCGAGGTATTCCTGGTGGTGAATCTCCCAATCGAACCGCTCCTGATACCACCGAACAGCCTCCGATAGATCGGAGACAACAATGCCTACGTGATCGATTCTTCCGTACATCTATGAACTCCTAATGATCATTCGGTCCGCACATCACAACCAGCCCATTACGAGCGCCGTGCGTCGTCACTTGATCGGCAACCACGAGCCACCCGACGGATCGATCGCCCCGACGGCCCCTACCCGGAATCAACAGCAAACGCTCCTCACACCGCGTCCAGGATTTCTACGCGTTCGGTCTCCTGTGTAATGAGATCTCCGATTGCAGTGGTGTCTGTCATTCCCGTCTCGTCTCTTTGGAGGGCGAGGATCACTGCCTCCTCCACCATCAGAGATGCCTGAATCTCCCCGAGGTGTTCCAGGCACAACCCGCCCGCGAGGATCGCACCTATAGGGTTTGCGATGCCTTGTCCCGCAATGTCGGGTGCGGATCCATGAATCGGTTCGAACGTGCCGGGCACTCCGGACCCGGGATTGATGCTGGCACTTGCAGACAGACCGATGCCGCCGGTGACAGCCGCGCCCAGGTCGGTGATGATGTCGCCGAACATGGAATCGGTCACGATCACATCGAATCGTTCGGGTTGTGTCACGAAGTACAGGCATGCCGCGTCGACATGCACGTAATCGGTCTGCACTTCCGGATACTCGGTTGCCACATCGTCGACGACGCGAGCCCACAGTGAGCCCGCATAACCCAAAACGTTCGTCTTGTGACAGAGGGTCAGGTGGCCGCGCCGTGTTTGAGCGAGCTCGAATCCGTATCGCACAAGCCGTTCAACGCCGAAGTACGTGTTGATCGACTCCTGGGTCGCCACCTCCGCGGGAGTTCCGCCGTAGGAGGTCCCGCCTGCCCCGCCGTAGAGACCTTCGATGTTCTCGCGCAATACCACCAGATCACATCTATCGGATGTAAGCCCCGTCACCGCTGATACAGCACCCGGCAGGAGCCTGATGGGCCGGAGGTTCACGTATTGGTCGAGTCGCGTGCGCAGCGCCAGCGTGATGCCGCGCTCGAGTACGCCAACAGGCACGGTTGGCGTGCCGATCGCACCGAGGAGGATCGCGTCATGATCCATCAGCTCCGCAAGCACCGGCTCAGGCAACAGTTCCCCTGTCTGCAGGTACCGTTCCCCGCCGAGATCGTAGTTCGTGAAATTCAACTGAAATCCGGATTGGGCGGCGACCGCCGTCAGTACCTTGCACTCCTCGGCGACCACCTCAGGGCCGATACCGTCCCCACCGACAACTGCGATGTCATACGATTTCATCCGCATACCTCGATATCAACATCGTCTTTGGAGATTCTCGTCGATGGTGGTGA
>BTQL01000027.1:0-28267 GCA_036985855.1 Acidimicrobiia bacterium
GGGTTAGTCGAACCAGCGGACAACAGTCCCAAACCGGGTGGTCCTCGTGCGTCGCAGCCCTGCGGGGAACGGCCGTGTCTACGATGAGATCGGCGTACGCGAATGTGGTCCAGGTGTTGCCCGCAATGAGTTCGCTGGCGCGCGCCGCTGCGAACTACGAGGTTCCCACCGATACCCTTCCAGTCGTTGGTTAGCCGATGGCGCTCGGGATACCGTGCCAGACCGGGGCGCAGCAAAGGAATCGATCGTGGACAAGATTGCAGATATGACGCCGATAACGATGTACGGAGCGGAATGGTGTGGTGACTGTCGCCGCGCCAAACAGTGGTTCGCGCGAAACGATGTCGCATTCGACTGGGTTGATCTCGAAGCGAACCCCGAAGAGATCGAGACGGTCATGGCATACAACGGGGGCCGCAAGAACATTCCGGTGGTTGTATTTGCCGACGGTTCGCACATCACCGAACCGACCGATGCGGAGCTCGATGACAAGTGCAGGATCGATCAGAGCGCGGTTTAGCGTAAGTCGTTGACTGGGAACGCCACAGCAGCGACCATGGTCGGATGCCACAGATGGCCCTCAGAATCCAGGTCGACAGTTATCTCGCGCGTCTACGCATCGAAAGAGGCCTCGCCAAGAACACACTCGTCGCTTATGCGCGAGATCTTGCCGGATTCATCGAGTTTGCCGTTCGTTACGGCGTGTCTGAAGCGGACTCTGTTGATCGAAAGTTGATACGGCGTCATGTTGCCAATCTCACCACGCGCGGCTACGCACCGCGATCTGTCGCGCGCAAGGCATCCACGGTGAGAGCGTTCTTCTCCGACCTCGCCCGCAGAGGGATCATTGACAACAATCCCGCCGTTGGAACCCCGCAGCCGAAACGTCCGAGCACGCTGCCGCGCGCGATTCCTGCCGGTGCGCTCGGCGACCTGCTCGACCAACTCGATGCGCCTGATCCGATCGAGATCCGGGATCGTGCGATCCTCGAGACGTTGTACGGCACGGGGCTGCGGGTATCGGAGCTTTGTTCGCTCAACGTCCGCTCTGTCGCAGATAGCTCGTTTCTCCGGGTATCTGGCAAAGGCAACAAGGACAGGAGCATCCCAATCGGTGGCGCGGCTCGCCGATCGATCGATCGATATATCCAGCACGCTCGTCCTCAGCTCGCGACCACAGAATCGGGCGATGCGTTATGGCTTGGCAAGCGCGGGAGGCGTTTCGGGGAACGTGGCATTCGGAGGATCGTGCGTATCCGGGTTGGCACATTTCCGCACGCGCTTCGTCACTCCTACGCCACCCATCTGCTAGAAAACGGTGCAGATCTTCGTTCCGTGCAGGATCTGCTCGGTCATACCGAACTCGCGACGACGCAGATATACACTGCCGTCACGCGGAAGCACATGACCGAGACTTACGAAAGAAGCCATCCACGTGCGTGAACCAGGAGAACAGGACCTCCAGAACCTGTGGGCTGAGTACAAGGCCTCGGGCGACGAACACGCGCGAGAAGGTCTCATCCTTCATTATTCGCCACTCGTGAAGTTCGTTGCAGGCCGTGTGGGATCGGGCTTACCCAGGAACGTTGACCAGAACGATCTTGTCTCGTTCGGTACATTCGGCCTCATCGACGCTGTCGACAAGTTCGAGCCCGAGCGCGGTTTCAAGTTCGAAACGTATGCCGTGAACCGAATCAAGGGCGCGATCCTTGACGAGCTCAGACACCTGGACTGGGTTCCGCGGTCCGTGCGCGCCCGAGCGCGAGAGATACAGCGAACGATGGCCGAGCTCAATCACAAGCTGCAGCGCACTCCCACGGAGGAGGAGGTTGCCACCACCATGGAGGTCCCGCTCGATACGCTGCGAGATCAACTCGGAGAGATAGCGAATCTTGGTTTTGTGGCCCTCGATGAGCTGCTCAATCCCTCCGAAAAGGACTCAGGTGCGATGTCGGAGATGATTGCTGATCCCGAAGCGATTGATCCATCGGGCAGTTTCGAGAAGGAAGAAACCCGCTACATGCTCGCGGATTCGATCAATCGGCTTCCGGACCGGGAACGGCTTGTTCTGACGCTGTACTACTACGAGGGTCTGACGCTCGCTGAGATTGGCGGCGTGTTGAACGTCACGGAATCGCGAGTCTGTCAGATTCATACGAAGGCGGTGATGAGTCTCAGAAACAGGTTCATAGAACCTGCCTATCGGTCATAACCTGTGCCCATGGACTACGCCGGTCCCTCCGATACACTCCGGGCCATCGAACACGTCCATCGCAATCCCCGCGTGGTGCGGCTACACAGGTAGCCGTTCGGGGGCTCAACGGATGGGCGGAGGAAAAACCCGAACAAGGAGAAAAGAACGTGGCAGTAATCGCCATGCGTCAGCTCTTGGAGTCTGGCGTTCATTTTGGTCATCAGACCGCCCGTTGGAACCCGAAGATGCGTCCGTATATCTTCACGGAGCGCAACGGAATCCACATCATCGACCTCCGTCAGACACTTGAGACCATCAACGAGTCATACAAGGTCGTGAAAGACATCACTGCGGCAGGTGGAACGGTTCTGTTCGTCGGAACCAAGAAGCAGACCCAAGCAGCCATCGAAGAAGCTGCGAAGCGGTCAGAAATGCCGTATGTCAACAACCGTTGGCTCGGTGGCATGTTGACCAACTTCCAGACGATTCACAAGCGGATTCTCTACATGCGCGAACTCGAGCAGATGGAAAAGAGCGGCGAGATGGAGTCGCTCCCGAAGAAGGAACGTATTCGTCTTCGACGTGAACTCGTGAAGCTGCAAACGGTTCTCGGAGGTGTGAGGGATCTCCGGCGCCAACCGGACGCTGTCTTCGTGATAGACATCAACGCCGAGCAAATCGCGATCGCCGAGGCGAGTCGGCTCGGTATTCCGATCATCGCTCTCGTCGACACGAACTGTGATCCCGATCCCATCGACTACGTGATCCCCGGAAACGACGACGCGATCCGAGCGGCGCATCTCATCGCAGGGGTGATCGCTGATGGCTGCATCGCTGGGGCAGAGATCGCTCAAGCGAAGCGCAAGGACGCGAAGCCGCGGGATGCCGAACAAGAAGGCAAGGAGTAACACGGTGGCGGACTTCACAGCGAAGGACGTCCAGGGTCTGCGCAAGGAGACCGGTGCAGGAATGATGGATGCCAAGAATGCGCTGTCCGAGACCGGCGGAGATATGGACAGAGCGAGGGATCTGCTACGCGAAAAGGGCATAGCGAAGGCAGACAAGCGATCCAGTCGCGATCAGGGCGAGGGAGCCGTGGGTGTATACATGCACGTACAAGCGGGTCGGCCTGTTATCGGGGTTCTCGTAGGACTCGCCTCCGAGACCGATTTCGTCGCGAAGAGTGATGACTTCCTGCAGACCGCGAACGACATCGCGATGCATGCCGCAGCCGCAAGGCCTCAATGGTTGTCGCGCGAGGATGTTCCCTTGGACGCCATCGCGAAAGAGAAGGAGCTCATTGCGGCTGAGGCTCGCAACGAGGGCAAACCCGACGCGATTGTCGAGAAGATCGTCGAGGGGCGCATCAACTCTTTCTACAAGGAGAATGTTCTGCTCGACCAGGTGTTCGTCCGTTCCGAGCGGTTTGAAGGTACGGTGGGTGAACTGGTTCAGGAACTCGCGATCAAGATGGGGGAGAACATCTCGATCGAGAAGATGGCAAGGGTCGAAATCGGGGAAGGCTGAAACATGGCGAAACGACGGGTCGTTCTCAAGCTCTCGGGCGAAGCTTTCGCCGACGCGAATCTTGGTTACGGAATCGATCCGTTGACCGTCGACCGCACAGCTGAGGAGATTGCTGCTGTGCAGAAGGAAGGCTTCGAGATCGCGATCGTCGTAGGCGGTGGCAACATCTTCCGAGGCCTCAGCGAGGCAGCGAAGGACATGGATCGAGCCAATGCCGACTACATGGGCATGTTGGCGACCGTCATCAACGCGCTTGCGCTCCGCGATGCGCTCGAGCGCGCCGGTGCGGAGTGTCGTGTGCAAACGGCAATCGTGATCCAGGAAGTAGCTGAGCCGTATATCCGACTGCGGGCGATTCGACATCTCGAGAAGGGCCGGATCGTGATTTTCGCTGCTGGAACAGGCAATCCGTTTTTCACGACGGACACGACCGCCGCCCTGCGAGGTGCTGAGATCGGTGCCGACGCGATACTGAAAGCGACCAGGGTCGATGGTATCTACACAGCCGATCCCGCCACCGACCCCGATGCCGAGCTCCTCCACGAACTCGATTACATGCACGCCATCTCCGAACAGCTCGGTGTCATGGATACGACGGCGGTTACGATGTGCATGGAGAACAACCTTCCGATCCGTGTGTTCAACATGACCACACCGGGCAACGTTGCCAAGGCGGTGCGCGGTGAACCGGTTGGGACGGTGGTGGACGCCGGGAGGGCGACGTGATCAACGAACTTCTGCAAGAGGCCGACACGAAAATGGACCAGGCGGTTGAACACACCGTTCAGGAATTCGCCGGAGTGCGAACCGGACGGGCCAACGCTGGAATTCTCAGCCGTGTCACCGTTGACTACTACGGCACGCAGACGCCACTCCAGCAGCTCGCAAGTTTCTCCGTTCCGGAGGCCCGGATGCTGATCGTTCAGCCATTCGATAAGTCGTCGATTACAGCGGTCGAACGTGCCATCCTGGCAGCCGATCTCGGTCTCAATCCGTCGAATGATGGAAACATCATCCGACTTGCTTTCCCTGCCCTCACGGAGGAGCGCAGACGCGAGCTGATCAAGGTCGTTCGGGGACTCGCTGAAGAAGGCAGGATTGCTGTGCGCAACGTTCGACGTCACTCCAAAGATCGCATCGAAGGCGAAGATGTGTCAGAGGACGATATCCGCCGGGCCGAAAAGGAGCTCCAGGAGCTGACCGACAAGCACGTCGTGAAGATCGACGATGCCGTGGGGCGCAAGGAAGAGGAACTGCTCGAAGTCTGAACCACTGCCTCGGCGGCAGTGCGTCACCGGATTCCTCAGATTGCTTTTGTGAGGACAACAAAACAGGTACCGTTGAGCCAACATGAGTGACGACCGCAAGAACGATCAGTCCGGCGGAGGTTTCGACGACTGGCTCGATGATGAGCCGGGCCCGGTAACCGATCCATACGCATCGCTTGCCTCCGATGATCCCCAAGAAGCCGCCGATGACCGGATGGAGCTCTCTGATCAGGTTTCAGGTGAGGAATCTGAGGAGCCGAAAGCACGCATCGATCAGTCTGCGGACGAAGAGGTCGAGGACGACGAAACATCTGAGATGGAGCGTGTTGAGTCGGATGGAGAAGCCGAAGAGGATGAGACTTTCGAGATCGAGGTTGTTGAGTCTGGCGATGAGTCCTCGGCTGAGCTCGAGGATGACGAGACCTCTGAGATCGATACTGCATCTGCTGTAGATGACTCCGAGAGTGACGACGGTGAGCTTGACGACACCGGTGAGCTTGAAGTTGTGACACCTCAAGGCGTTGCAGTCCCTGAAGACGGGTCTGATGTCGCGGAGGCGTTGGATGAAGACGCCGACACCGAAGGTCTGCAGCGAGTCTCCGGTGTGGGGTTTGCAAGCCTATGGAGGAAAGATAAGTCCGACAGTATCGAGTCGACTTCGACCGGTACGTCGCCTGAACTGTTTGATATGTCCAAGGAGGACTACCTCGACACCGCCACGAAAGAACATGAGAGCCTTGCCGAGTTGATGGCGTTGGCAGATAACGAAGACACCGCCCAGGTCGCCCTGGCGGCACCGATCCCCGGCCTCGATTCCACGGTCGTTGGATTCGAAGACGTCGTTGAGGCCGAAGGACATGGCCGAGTTCACGCACGACCATCCGGAGACCTCCTAGCGAGAATCATCACAGGCGTTGGCCTCGTCGTCGCCCTTGGTGCGTCCCTGTTGTGGCGGCCCGCCCTCGTCGCCTTCGCCCTCGGCATTTTCGTCCTTGGCGCCGGCGAGTTCTACACGGCGCTCGTGAGGTCCGGACGGAAGCCGATTGCCCTGTTCGGATTCATCGGCATCATCGGCGCATCACTCGGTGCCTTCTTCTTCGATGCACTGTGGATACCGGTGGCGTTCCTCCTGGTGACGACGGTTCTGTTGCTGTTCTATGCGGTGGTGCCGGGAAAGCTGGATCCAATCGGTAATCTCGGTCTCACCATCACCGTGATGGTTTGGGCAGGGCTCGGCTCATTCGCCATGCTGATCGCAAAACCCGATGCGTACCGCACCCTCATATTCGGTGTGGTCGTGACGGTCGCCGCAATGGACATCGCTCAGTACTTCTTTGGCCGCGCACTGGGCAGACATCAACTTGCCCCATGGGTATCGCCCAAAAAGACGGTAGAAGGCCTCATTGCCGGTGTCATCGTCGCGCTCACGATCGGTGCCCTGCTCGACTTCTTCAAGCCGTTCGAATTGACCTCCGGTCTCGCTATCGGAGCCGCTGTTGCGGTATTCGCCCCAATCGGAGATCTCGCGATGTCTGCTGCGAAGCGATCACTCGGTCTCAAGGACATGGGTTCTGTGCTGCCAGGACACGGCGGTTTCCTCGACCGAATCGATGGCCTCCTTTTCGTGATCCCCGTGGCGTGGATCATCTTCCTTTGGGCTGGAATCCTCTGAACCCGCTTGTCATCCTTGGGGTCACAGGTTCCATCGGGCGTCAAACGCTCGACGTGGCATCGCGGATTGGGGCGCCGATTGCCGCGGTTGCAGCGAACCGCGCATCTGTCGAGCTCTATGAGATCGCCGGCACAAACCCCGACGCGATGGTCTGCGTGACAGATCCCGGCGACGGTCGTGAACGGTTCGAACGCGAGTTCGGCGAGCGCGTGCTCTTCGGACCGGGAGCGAGCATCGAGGCGGCAGCTTTACCCAATACGACCGTGGTCAACGGCGTTGTCGGTGCTGCGGGGCTTCGTTCTTCGTTGTCTGCCTTGTATGCCGGCAACCGGCTTGCGCTGGCCAACAAGGAGAGCCTCGTCGCCGGAGGATCACTCATTCTCGACGCACTGCGCGACGGCGGTGGCGAGCTTGTGCCCGTCGACTCTGAACATTCGGCTATCTGGCAGTGCATCATCGGTGAGTCGCGGGCCGATGTCGAGCGCTTGATACTCACAGCATCAGGTGGACCGTTCCGAGGGATGTCACGAACTGAGCTCGAGTCGGTGACAGTTTCAGAGGCGTTGCATCATCCAACATGGGCGATGGGTCCGAGAATCACGACTGACTCGGCGACACTCATGAACAAGGCATTCGAAGTGATCGAAGCGCATTGTCTGTTCGGTGTGGATTTCGACGACATCGATGTGGTGATTCATCCCCAGAGCATCGTCCATTCGTTCGTCGAATTCTCCGACGGCGTGGTCAAGGCCGAAGTCGGCTTCCCGGATATGCGGAAACCCATCCAGTATGCGATCACGGGACCCGACCGAGTCGAAACTCACCATGAACCGTTCCGAATCGCTGGTACCACGATGGACTTCGAGGATCCGGACCGTGAGACGTTCCCGTGTTTGGATCTGGGGTACGAAGCCGGCCGTATGGGTGGAACCGCCACGGCAGTACTCAACGCTGCAGACGAAGTCGCCGTTGGGGCTTTTCTCGAAGGTCGGATTCGTTTCGTGGATATTGCCGATGTTGTGTCGGGTGTGCTTGGGGCGCACGATGTTCGAGTTCCTCGGAATGTCGAGGATGTCGCGGAGGCGGATGCAGAAGCCCGTGCCTACGCGGTCGAGGCCTGCGCAGGTATTGGCGAATGAACACCCTCATACAGGTCATTCACAAGGATGATGTCGGTATCGGTCGATTGGCTGATGCGCGACCCGCCGCACACTGCACAAACGGGCGGCGGATGAGCTCGCTCGTATTTCGGTCTTGATACGTCGTCCGTTAGTCCAATCTCCCAATCATCCCATGACCGACGGCAGAAGCGCCAGCCTTGCGTATCTTGTACGGGAACGAGGAAGGCGGACCCATGACGACAGCAGCAACCACGACATACGCCGCGCGGCTCGAAGACGGCGTAAAGACCTATGGAGACGGCGATTCAGCAGTGCACGCTCTCAACGGCGCAACTGCTGAGTTCGAGCGAGGTCGTTTCACGGCGATCATGGGACCGTCCGGATCGGGGAAATCAACGCTACTCCACTGTATCGCAGGTCTCGACAGTCTCACGTCCGGCAGTGCGTACATCGGTGACGTAGACCTGTCGACACTCAAGGACAGAGATCTCACGCTGCTTCGACGCGAGCGAATCGGATTCGTCTTCCAGGCGTACAACCTGATTCCGTCGCTCACCGCGGAGGAGAACATCCTGCTCCCGCTCTCGATTGGAGGCAAGAAGCCGGACGAAGATTGGTACAGCCAGATCCTCGACACCGTCGGTTTGCGGGACCGCCTCGAGCATCTTCCGTCGGAGCTGTCCGGTGGGCAGCAGCAACGGGTCGCGGCTGCGCGAGCCCTTGTGTCTCAGCCCGAGATCATCTTCGCGGATGAACCGAGTGGGAATCTCGACTCGAAAGCCGGCGCAGAACTGCTTGCTTTCATGCGGAGGGCGGTCAAGGAGTTCGGACAAACGATCGTCATGGTTACCCATGATCCGAACACCGCTGCGTATGCGGATCGGATCGTTTTCATCGAAGACGGGAAGACGGTCGACGAGATGATTGATCCGACCGCTGATTCGGTACTCGATCGCCTCAAGAGCCTCGGTGGTTGAAGGATGTTCAGAACAGCGATCAAGTCGCTTTTTGCCCACAAGGTTCGATTCGTTCTGACGGCCATCGCGATCGTTCTTGGTGTGAGCCTCGTGGCCGGCACGTTCATTTTCACCGACACGATCAACAGTCAGTTCGATGACCTGCTGGACGACATCTACGCAGGTATCGACGTGAGCGTTCGCGCACAGTCGGGGGACTTCAGCGCTGGTACAGAACCGTTCCCGTCATCCGTTCTTGCTGATGTCGAGGCAGTCGATGGTGTGGAGGTTGCCGAAGGGGGTGTTGGGTCCATCACCGCCCAGGTGCTCGACAAGAGCGGTGACGCCATCGGCGGCCAGGGTCCGCCGACGCTTGGTTTCTCCTGGGGTGAGGCCGCCTCCCTCAACCCAATGCGGATCAAAGATGATGCCGGCCGTGCTCCCGAAGGCCGCGGTGAGGTGGTACTGGATGCGAACACCGTCACGAATGCTGGGTTCGAACTCCGTGACTCGGTGACCGTCGTAGCTTTCAATGGACCGGAGGAGTTCGAGCTCGTTGGGATCGCATCCTTCGGCAACCAGGACAGTCTGCTCGGTGCGACGATCGTCATGTTCGAACTCGAGGAAGCCAGGAGAGTCTTCGGCTTCGGAGATGAGTTGACAGGGATCAACGTCCAGGCTGAAACCGGTGTTGGCGCCCAAGATCTCACCGACAGAATCTCACAGGTGCTCCCTTCGGGTGTCGAGGCAGTGACAGGCGAAACCGAGCAGGGTGAGCAGGCAGCGGATATCAACGAAGGTCTCAGCTTCTTGAGCATCGGTCTCCTTTCATTCGCAGGTGTGTCGATATTCGTTGGGGCGTTCATCATCCAGAACACGTTCCGCATCGTTGTTGCCCAGCGAACCCGTGAGCTCGCACTTCTGCGTGCGATCGGTGCGACGGGGAGGCAGATTCGCACGATGGTCATCACTGAAGCACTTTTCATAGGATTCGTGGGATCCATCGCCGGAATCATCTTCGGGTTTGTCATGGCGTTGTTGATTCGAGGCTTGATGAATCTTCTGGGATTCGGAGTTCCGCCTGGTGCACTTGTCCTGTTGCCTCGAACGATCATCGTTGCGATGCTGGTGGGTTTGACTCTCACGCTCCTCTCCTCCCTGCTGCCCGCAAGAAAGGCATCGCGTATCCCTCCTGTCGCAGCGATGAGAGAAGACGCGGCGAGGACACCACGTCGGAGTCTGCACACGCGCGCAGTGGCAGGGACCGTGATCACCGGAGTTGGGGTGCTTCTCCTGGCCGTTGGGCTGTTCGCAAGTGTCGGACGGGCGATCATTTTTGTCGCGGCCGGTGCAGCAATCGCCTTCATCGGCGTCTCAGTGCTCGCACCGCTTGCAGCAAGACCACTTGCGGACGTCATCGGATGGCCATTGCCGCGACTCTTCGGGATATCGGGGCTTCTCGCCAGGGAGAACACGAAACGAAAACCACGTCGGACAGCATCGACTGCGTCTGCGCTGATGGTCGGCGTCGCCCTTGTTGCTTTCTTCTCGGTGTTCGGATCGTCGACGAAGGCTTCCGTCTCAGAGACCGTTTTCGAGCTTTTCCCCGCAGATCTCACATTTCAGTCGACGAATCAGACGGATCCAGAGATGCCGGCCGCGATCAGTCCTGCATTCGCTTTGGAACTCGAGACGTATGGCGAACTCGGCGTTGTGTCTGCAATGCAGTTCGGACGCATCGTGATCGACGGGAAGACCCACTTCCTCGGCGCTTTCGATCCGTCCACTATCGATCAGGTGCTCGCGTTGCAGCCAAATGGCGATGCAATTTCGGCTGTGTCAGAGCCGGGGTCGTTGATCGTCGCGAGCGGGTTCCTCGAGGACAACGGTTGGCAAGTCGGAGACGTGGTATCGGTGGAGTTCGCGCGGACCGGTGTGGTTCTGATGCCCGTGGTAGGCACGTTCGAGACGGATGATTTCTCGAATATCTACCTGTCAACGGAAACGTTCAAGTCGAACTATCGATACGTCGGTGATGGCGTGGTTTTGGCGAACACCGCAGACGGTGTGGAAGTGGTTGAGGCCAAGGAGGCGATCGCCCCAACGGTCGGGAGCTTCGGCAATGTCAAGGCTCAGACAAAGTCTGAGATCGTCGATGAGGCAGAGACCCAGATCGACCAGGCTCTCGCCCTGTTCACCGGTTTGCTTCTGTTCGCAGTGCTCATCGCCGTGCTCGGGATCACCAACACTTTGACGCTCTCGATCTTCGAGCGAACTCGTGAGATCGGCCTACTGCGTGCTGTTGGGATGGTGCGTCGCCAGGTGCGGAGAATGATCCGGTGGGAGGCGGTGATCATCGCAACGTTTGGAGCCATCCTCGGAGTCGGCATCGGCATCGTGCTTGGTTGGGCTGTGGTCCAAGCCCTCGCCGACGAGGGTTTCGGCGCCTTCAGCATTCCGATCGGTCAAGTCATCCTTGCGCTGGTCCTGGCTGCTCTGGCCGGAGTCTTGGCCGCGATCTGGCCTGCTCGCAAGGCGGCCCGAATGAACATCCTCGACGCGATTTCGTCCGAGTAGATCGAGTCACGGGAGGCAGAGGCGTGTGCCTGCCGGCCGAGACCTGACCGCTTAGCCTCCGAGGTCGGTACCGTACCGCTACACCGCACGCAACCTTGAGGGGTCCATGGGACCTGCGCTCATGATCGTAGGCATCATTGCGATGATCGTCATCCACGAGGGTGGCCACTTCATTGCGGCCAAAGCGTTCGGCATGAAGGCAACCGAGGCGTTCTTCGGATTCGGTCCCAAGCTCTGGTCGATGAGCAGAGGTGAGACCGAGTACGGCGTCAAGGCGATTCCCTTTGGTGGTTACGTTCGCATCATCGGGATGAACCCTTTCGAGGAACTTCCCGCTGAGGACGAATCGCGGACATACCGTGCTGCGCCGTTCTGGAAGAAGACGATCGTTGTTCTCGCCGGGATCTTCAGCCACTTCGTGGTTGCCTTTCTGCTCCTGTGGTTCGTCGGTACTGTCTGGGGGATCGTCGTGTTCGAGTCCGACGGAACTCCCGTCCGAACGACGACAGTCGCGGCCGTCAGCAACGTCATCCCCGGTACGTCAGAGCCCTCGCCCGCACGCATCGCCGGTGTTGAAGCAGCGGACGTCATCATCGGCACAGACGGCGTTCCGATCACGACGTGGAAGGAGTTCAGCCATTTCGCCGAAGTAAACGCCGATCAAGATGTAGTCATCAGCATCGACCGCGATGGTCAGGTGCTCGACCTTCCCACGACGTTGGCCACTTTCGATCGGCCGATCGTCGTCGATGGGAGTTACGTGCTCGGTCCAGACGGTGATCCGATCACAGAAGAGGTCGGGTTCTTCGGTGTGACGCCCGAAGCGGAGCGCGAAGCGACCGGTCCGATTCTGATGGTCTCTAAGGCCGCCGGCCAGGTCGGTGAAGCCGTGACGATGAGCGTGCGTGGCCTTTGGGAGATGGTGATCGGATTCCCTAAGTTGGTCATGTCACTGTTCGGGGGCGATGACGAGATACTCGACACGATTCGCCCGATCAGTCCGATCGGCCTGGTGCGGATTGCCGGGCCACTGGAATCGACGCTTCAGCTGCTCGCGTTGGTGAACATCTTCGTGGGTGTGCTCAACGTCGTGCCCCTGTACCCGCTCGATGGCGGCCACTTCGCTGTGGCAGCCTACGAGAAAGTGACGGGTCGCCAACCCAAGGTCGAGAAGTTGCTGCCTCTTGCCGCTGCCGTGTTCATCTTCCTCGTGAGCCTCGGGCTCATGGGTGTGTACCTGGACATTTTCAAACCGATCCAGTAGACGGTCTCTGCTCTCGTTGATCCTCAGCCGGATGTTTCCTTCGCCGCTCCCCGGTCCATCGGCTAGGGTACGAGTTCCACGCGAGACGAAGGAGTGGAGAGTCATGTCGTTCTGGGACCAAATGATCGCCGAATTCGAGTCGCTCGGTCAGCAGGCCGCCGAGTGGTTGCCGCGCATCATTGTTGCGCTGATAATTCTCATAATCGGTCGTTGGATTCTCCTTTGGATCCGCAAACTGACCGTGAAGTTCCTGGAATTGGGATTCATGCAGGGCGTCTTCGATCGGGCAGGAATCACAGGAGCTCTGGCAACCTCGGACCAGACAGCCGCCGGAATCACGGCGTCGGTGCTATATGCGTACCTGATCGTGGTGCTCTGGCTCATTGTGGTGCGAATTCTCCAGATCGGCACACTCGTAACTCTCCTCGAACGGTTCCTCGTGTGGATTCCGACGGTGCTGCTAGCGGCGGTCGTCGTGGTGATTGCAGCTGCGGTCGGAAGCTGGGTTGCCGGACTCATCAAGCCGTTCGCCGATTCGAAGGGAGTGGGTTGGCTGGCGGTTCTCGCACAGATCGCTGTCATCATATTCGGCGTCCTGTTTGCGCTCGATCTGCTCGAAATCACCTTTGCGGAGGACATCACGAAGATCCTCACGGCGGCTGTAGGTGTTGCATTTGCCATCGCGTTTGGAGTTGGCGGAATCGACGCCGGAAAGAAATGGTGGGCGAAGTACCTGAGCCCGAAAGACACCAGCCACGAAGGGCACTAGCGCTGTTCACTCCTCTCTGAGGAGTGGGGTTTTCAGTTCTCGGTCGGCACGTTGCGAAAGTGTCGACTGTGAACTGTTTACTCTTCTGCCATGACCTTCGAAAGACGCTCCACTCGAAAGCTTCGCGTCGGCGAGGTCGAGGTTGGAGGCGGGGCACCAGTTTCAGTTCAGTCGATGACGACGACGAAGACGGCCGATGCTGAAGCGACACTTGCCCAGATTTACGCGCTTGCTGCTACCGGGGCCGACATTGTCAGGGTGACGTGCAACTCGGTGGAGGCGGCTCAGGGAATAGCCGTGATCATGCCCCGGTCACCCGTTCCTATCGTCGCCGATATCCACTTCCAGCACCGCCTCGCCCTCGCAGCCATCGAAGCTGGAGTATCGGCCCTGCGACTCAACCCAGGGAACATCCGCAACGAATCGCACATCAAATCGGTTGCCGCGGCTGCCAAAGAGGCCCATATCCCGATCCGTATCGGTGTCAACGCAGGATCGCTCGACAAGGATCTGCTTGCCAAATACGGTGGTCCGGTACCTGAGGCGCTCGTCGAATCGGCGATGTGCGAGGTCAGGTACTTCGATGACGTCGGGTTCGACGATGTGAAAATATCGGTAAAGCACTCGAACGTTCCACTCATGGTCGAGTCCTACCGTTTGCTTGCAGACACCACCGACTATCCGCTCCACCTCGGGGTGACCGAGGCTGGGCCCCTTCCGGGTGGTTTGATCAAGTCCGTTGCCGGGATTGCGACGTTGCTCAATGAGGGGATCGGTGACACGATCAGATTGTCGCTCACCGCGGACCCGGTGGAGGAAGCAAAGTCGGGGAGAGCGTTGCTCGAGTATCTCGGACTGAGGGACCGGACGACGCTCGATTTCATTGCCTGCCCTTCTTGCGGAAGGGCGGAGGTCGATGTGATCAAGGTCGCGGGAGAGGCAAACGACCGACTCGGGGAGCTCGGCCTCGCGATCCAGGTTGCGGTCATGGGTTGTGTTGTGAACGGTCCCGGCGAGGCGAGAGAAGCCGATCTTGGTCTTGCGGCAGGCCGCGGCAGAGGACATCTCTTCATCAAAGGTGAGGTTGTGCGCGTGGTGCCAGAGGCCGAGATGGTCGACGCACTGGTTGCAGAGGCGAAACTCATCGCTGAGGAAGGTACGGAAGCACGGCTCGCTGCTGCTGACGTCTCCGCCGCGGACCTTGCAGAGGAGACGAGGGTCGAATTGTTGACGATCCAGGGTGACGCCAATCGAGCCGAGCAGCGCAGGGCCGCAGTCGCCGAAGTTGCCTCCGGTTCCGAAACCGAATGAGCGGGGACGCATAGCTATCCTCGCGGAAACCTACTCCATTGGAGCACCGTGCGCTGGTCAGTAGCCTTCATTCCCACACTCCGTGACGACCCGGCTGACGCCGAGGCTGTGAGCCACAGATTGCTGGTGCGCGGCGGATACATTCGCCAGCTCATGGCAGGCGTCTATTCCATGTTGCCGCTCGGACAGAGGGTCCGAGCAAAGGTCATGGCGATCATCAAGGAAGAGATCGACGCCATCGGGGGTCAGGAGTTCCTCTTGCCCCAGCTCCATCCGATCTCGATCTGGGAACAGACCGGCCGGATCGACACGATGCGCGACATCATCATGTCCTTCGAAGACAACAAGGGCGGCACGGTGATTCTGGGTCCGACGCACGAGGAGATCTTCGCTACCGCGGCGACCGAGCTCACGTCCTACAAGCAGCTCCCACAGCTCTGGTACCACATCCAAACAAAGTTCCGGGACGAAGCTCGACCCAAGTCTGGCCTGTTGCGAGTCCGCGAGTTCACAATGAAGGATTCCTATACGTTCGATGCGGATTTCGAAGGTCTCAACCGGCAATTCGATCGCCACTACGACGCCTATGTGCGCATTTTCGAACGGCTGGGCATGGAAGTTGTTTCTGTCGAAGCATCTTCAGGGGCGATGGGTGGAAAGGAGTCTGTCGAGTTCATGGTCAGGAGTGACGTGGGTGAGGACGAGGTGGCTGCTTGTCCAGAAGGCGATTACGCAGCCAACCTCGAAACCGCCACATCAACACTTCCATCCGTCGCTGATCCCGATGGCCCGCTGGATGTGCAACGTTTCGCCACACCGGGCGTCCGCACGATCGCGGACCTCGTCTCCTTCGATGGCGGAGCATCCACCGATCGCCAGATAAAGACTCTCGTCTATGTCCTGGACGACGTGCCGACGCTCGTGCTCTTGAGAGGTGACCATGCACTCCAAGAACAGAAACTCGCCGACGCCACGCGGTCCGTCGATGTCCGTTCTGCACAGGCGGATGAGATCAAAGAGCTTCTTGGAGCGGATGCCGGCAGTCTCGGCGCAGTAGGCGTCGAGGGCATTCCGATTCTCGCCGACGCTCAGCTGGCTGGACGCGCCGGCCTGACAACGGGAGCGAACGAGAACGACTTCCACGTGAGGGGAGTCGACATCGAACGGGATATTTCGGTGACGGAGTGGCTCGATCTTCGGACCGTCAACGCGGGTGAGGCATGCCCGAATTGCGGTGAGCCACTCGACGTGTATTCGGCCATCGAGGTCGGCCACATCTTCAAGCTGGGCACGTTCTATGCGGAGAAGCTCGGGTTATCGGTCCTCGATGAGAATGGCGCGACGATACCGATCGTGATGGGTTCGTACGGAATCGGCGTCGAGCGGAATATGGCAGCGTCGATTGAAGCGAACCACGACGACAAGGGAATCGTGTGGCCGCTCGAGATTGCCCCGTACCACGTGGTCATCACCGTCGTGCGACCAGATGACGAACGGTCCAGTGACGTGAGTACCACGATGTATGACGAACTCAGATCAGCGGGTGTCGAGGTATTGCTCGATGACCGCATGGAGCGTCCAGGCGTGAAGTTCACGGACGCAGAGCTCATCGGTATCCCACTTCGCATCACTGTTGGTCCGCGCGGGCTTGAAAGCGGTGTCGTGGAATTTGCTTTGCGCCGCTCCGGTGAACAGCGTGAGGTCGCGACAGAAGATGCGATAGCCGAGGTACACGCGTTCTTGAAGGCGGCTCGCTGAGCCACAGACCGTGAACCGCGACAGCGGATTCGGTTGTCGGTCATCGGATCTCCTTGATCGTCGCAGGTATTCGGCTTCTTCTGCGTACTGGTATACTGGTGACACGAACCGAGATCTCTGCTGAGGTGGGCCGTAGCCCGCCTATTTGTTTGGGCAGAGTCTCTTTGGCGTGCAAGGAGTGCAGTGGCGAGCGTGCAAGACAGACTGTGGGATCGAATCGATCCTTACGTCGCGGCCGAGGGAATCGAACTCGATGACATCGAGATCCTTGGCGGTGGCCAGATTGTGCGCGTCACGGTTGATGCCGGTGATCCGATCGGAGTCGATCTCATCGCAGAGCTCTCAGCGGGCATTGGTCGATTGATCGAAGAGGACGACCCTTTGCCTGGTTCGTACGTGCTCGAGGTATCTTCTCCGGGTCTTGAGAGAAAGCTGACCCGATTCAACCACTACCGCAAGTCGATCGGACGCGTCATCAAGGTCAAGACCTTTGCGGCCATTGACGGAGACAAGAGCCATCAGGGTGCGCTCGTGGCCGCTGATGAACAAGGCTTCACGATCGACATCGATGGAACCGAACGGAAGCTCCGATACAGGGACGTGTCCTCAGCACGAACCGTCTTTGTATGGGAGAAGGGTGCCCGACCGGGCAAGGACGCGTAGGAGAGACGATGGACTACAACCTCATGGATGCGCTCGAGATGTTGGAACGCGAGAAGGGTGTTCCTCGCGACACGATTCTCGAGGCACTCGCCAACGCGCTCGTTTCTGCCTACAAGCGAACGCCAGGCGCAGCCGAAGAAGCACGGGTTACGATCGACGCCGACACCGGTGAGATCATGGTCTACGGCCAGGAGCTCGATGAGGACGGCAATGTCACAGACGAGTGGGCCGATACCCCGGACAACTTCGGTCGTATCGCGGCCCAGACTGCCAAACAGGTGATCCTCCAGCGGCTGCGCGATGCAAAACGCGAGCAAGTGTTCGAGCTCTATGACGGACGTGAGGGTGACCTCGTCACGGGAATCGTTCAGCAGTCAGACCATCGTTACTCGATTCTCGATCTTGGTGACGCCGAGGCGATTCTCCCCGGGTCTGAGAAGATCCCCTACGAACGTCTTGAGCGGGGCAACCGCGTCAAGGCTTGGATCCTCGAGGTTCGCGGCGAGGGCAAAGGACCACAGATCGTGGTGTCTCGCAGCCACCCAGAATTCATAAGGGCACTTTTCGAACTCGAGGTTCCGGAGCTGGTCGACGGCGATATCGAGATCAAGGCGATCGCGCGTGAAGCAGGCCACCGAACCAAGATCGCCGTGGCTTCGAATGACCACAACGTGGATCCGGTCGGTGCCTGTGTTGGAGCCCGCGGATCGCGCGTGCGCCAGGTTGTGAATGAGCTCAAAGGTGAGAAGGTCGACATCGTCGAGTGGGATGAGGATTCGGCTCGGTTCATCGCAGAAGCGCTGAGTCCTGCACGGGTGCAACAGGTTCGCTTCGACGACGAGGGCGAAGAAGAGGGCACTGCCGTTGTGATCGTTCCCGATCACCAGCTCAGCCTCGCTATCGGTAGAGAAGGTCAGAACGCGAGGCTCGCGGCTCGCCTGTCCGGATACCGAATCGACATCCGGTCCGAGTCCCAGGATCTCGGACTCGATGTGGACGAGGAGGAGGAATCCGTCGAGTTCGAAACGGTCGAAGAAGGTGATGGCGCAGGCGAAACCTCTCCGGCGACCAATGAGGACGAGCCTTCAGCCGACGAAGATGCAGACGGAGACGGCACGACTGGGATCGACGCCGAGCCGACAGCCGATGACGGAGAGCCGGTGACCGATGACGAAGACTCAGCAACAACAGAAGAGGCTGTCGATCAGACGTAACGATCGACAGCGACCCGACCGGAGGTGAGCGTGGGCAAGACACGCGTATATGAGCTAGCACGAGATCTTGGCCTTGAGTCCAAGGATGTGCTCGCGCGAGCTCAGGAGCTTGGCGTCGAAGTCAAGACGGCTTCTTCCGGGTTGGATGAGGGTGCGACGGCTCTCGTTCGGATGTCCTATGACGATGATCCAGGGTCGACCGGGGAAGCGGTCGCTGAGAAGCAAGCCGAAGCAGTAGCCGATGAGGTGGTCCCGGAACTCGAGCCAGCAGACGAAGAGCTCGGGGCGATGCCTGAGTCGAATCCGGACGAAGGAACCACCGTTGCGGACCTCGAGGAAGAGAAGGTCCTCCTCGTCGAGCCGGGGGTCACCGTGCACGACCTGGCACGGATGATCAAGATTCGTACGGCTGAGATCGTCAAGACACTCATGTTCATGGGCGAGATGGTCCCGGGTGGAGGACAGATCCCTGTCGACGCGATCGAACCGCTCGGGCGTGAACTTGGGTGGGAGATTCTCGTAGCGGAATCGGACGAGGAAGAGGAGGAGGACACCGGTCGCGAACGTTTCCTCGTCGAGTATGAAGACGATGCTTCGAGTTTGGTGACCCGGTCGCCGGTCGTCACCGTCATGGGTCACGTCGACCACGGCAAGACCCAACTGCTCGATACCATCCGCAACGCGAATGTCATCGAAGGCGAAGCAGGCCGGATCACTCAGCACATCGGCGCGTATCAGGTCGAACATGACGGTTCGAAGATCACGTTCATCGATACGCCCGGCCACGAGGCATTCACAGCGCTCCGCGCGAGGGGTGCCGAAATCACCGATATCGCGATCATCGTCATTGCTGCGGATGATTCGGTTATGCCCCAGACGGTTGAAGCGATCAGTCATGCGAAGGCAGCTGATGTGCCGATCATCATCGCGATCAACAAGATGGACCTCGAAACTGCAGACTCATACGCGGTTCGTGCAGCCCTCACACAGCACGAGATCGTTGTCGAAGACCTCGGCGGCGATGTCCCCGCGATCGAAATCTCCGCGTTGGTCGGCACGAATGTCGAAGACTTGCTTGAAATGGTCTCACTCGTTGCTGAGGTTGAAGAACTTCAGGCGAATCCTGAGGCTCCCGCGATCGGCACGGTCATAGAGGCGCAGATTGAAGTAGGACGCGGGCCCGTCGCCACGGTTGTGGTTCAGCGTGGAACGTTGAAGCGTGGCGATGCCCTCGCGGCCGGACCGACTTCGGGCAGAGTTCGGGCGATGTTCAACGATCAGGGTGAGAAAGTGAACGAAGCGGGACCATCAACACCGGTCGTTGTCATGGGCTGGGAGGACATTCCCACCGCCGGTGATATGTTCGAGGTTGCCACGAATGAGCGTACCGCGCGCAAGCTGGCTCAGGGCAAACTCGACGAGCTACGATCCAAACAGCTGGTCGTTCCGAGTGCGACAGACCGCCTTGGGATGCTGATCGAGCAACTTCGCACTCAGGACCATTCTGAGCTCCGCGTTATCATAAAGACCGACACCCATGGTTCACTCGATGCCATCAGGGAGTCGATCGGCAAGATAAGCCGTGAGGATGGTTTCGTGACGATCGTCCATGCTGCTGTTGGTGGTGTCACAACGAACGATGTCACTCTCGCAGAAGCATCAGATGCGATCATCTATGGTTTCAATGCAAGGCCGGACGCACCCGCAAGAGCTGAGGCGAAGAAGACCGGCATCGATATTCGCACTTTCGCGATCATCTACGAACTGCTCGATGACGTCGAATCCCTGCTTGTTGGTGAGCTCTCACCCGAAGAAATCGAACAGTTCCTCGGTGTCGCTGAGGTTCGTGAGGTCTTCAGAGCTCCGAAGCTTGGATCGGTCGCTGGTTCGTACGTCACCGAAGGGTCGATCAACAGGAATGCTCGGGCCAGGCTCGTGCGCGACTCCGTTGTGGTGTACGACGGTTCGATCATCTCTCTGCGTCGGTTCAAAGACGACGTCCAGACGGTGGCGACGGGCTACGAGTGCGGCATCGGACTTGCCAAGTTCAGGGACATCAAGGTTGGGGATACGATTGAGTCCTATGAAGTGCGCGAGGTTGCACGCACCTGATTGCGTAACCAGAGTGGGTTGCATCCAGGCCCGTTCGAAACGTTGAAGAGGCACCATGGCCCGGCAGAAGAGTCCGAGGATGCGCA
The DNA here is from genome assembly GCA_036985855.1 of Acidimicrobiia bacterium. GTDB lineage: Bacteria > Actinomycetota > Acidimicrobiia > Spongiisociales > UBA5794 > B3-G11. Next base: position 20,493 of record BTQL01000027.1, read on the forward strand.
AGGTGAACGAGCTCGTGCGCGAGGTCGTTGCCGATGCGGTTCAGGATCTCAAGGACCCACGAATCGGATTCCTCACGATCACCGGAGTTGAGACGAGTCCTGATCTCCGCTATGCGGTCGTGTACTACTCGGTGCTTGGGAGCGAAGAGGACAAGACCGGCACAGCTGCAGCTCTTCAAAGTGCAAAGGCCCGCATCCAGGGAGCCCTTGGGAGGGAGACGCGAATGCGGTACACCCCTGTACTCGATTTCAAGGTAGATCCGTCCATCGACGAGGGGATACGGATAAACCAGATCCTCGCCGGACTCGATGACCGCGATCGCGAGCAGGACGATGCTTGAGACAGGAAAGCAGTGGGCCGAGCTCGTTGCTGTCCTGACTTCCGCCGAGTCGATCGGCGTTGTCGGCCACGTTGGGCCGGACGGAGACGCCCTCGGATCGATGATCGGTCTTGCGCGTGCTGCACGGCTCGCAGGGAAGCGCGCTGTTGCTTCTTTCGACGAACCTTTTGTTGTTCCCGAAGAGATGTCCTTCCTCGACTCATCCGTACTCGTTCCACCGAGCGAGTTTCCTCACGATCTCGACGTCGCCGTGGCTGTCGATACGTCCGTGCGCGGAAGGGTGGGAGCGTTGGCCGGGGCCATGGAGAAGGCGAACCAGCTCGCCGTCATCGATCACCACATCTCTGACGGTTCATGGGGAGATGTCGTTGTCGTCGATGTGACCGCGGGTGCTACGACCGAACTCGTGCATGCCCTGTTGCTGCGCCTTGGATGGCCTATCGATGAAGCGGTCGCAACCGCCCTCTACACGGGTCTCGTGACAGATACCGGCCGTTTCCAGTATTCATCGACATCATCGCGCACGCATGACGTCGCCTCAGATCTACTGGCTCGCGGTGTCAAGACGGATGTCATCGGTCAGCAACTGTTCGAGGAGGCCTCGTTCGGCTATTACGAGGTCGTTGCTCGCGTTCTCGGACGAGCTGTGCTCGACGAGGACCACGCGTTTGTGTGGTCCATCATGGAACCAGATGACCTGTCGGCCGCCGGGCTCGAGTACCACGAAACCGACGGTCTCATAGATCTCGTGCGCATGGCTCGAGGAACCGAAGTTGCCTGCCTCCTCAAGGAGAAGGAGAAGGGCGTGATCAAAGGAAGTCTGCGGTCACGCGGCCGTGTCGACGTAGAAGCCATCGCGGGGTCATTTGGTGGCGGGGGTCATCACAATGCTGCCGGATTCACATCTCTGCAAGACCCCGCGGAGATCATCGAGAAGATCGTGGCTCACCTGTCGTGACGGAGCACAAGGCGACTGGGTTCCTGCTCATCGACAAGCCGAAGGCCTGGACATCACACGATGTCGTGGCAAAGGTCAGGAGTAGGGTCGGTGGCAAGGTTGGTCACGCCGGAACGCTCGACCCCATGGCGACCGGCCTCTTGGTGCTTGGAATCGGGAGCGCAACGAGACTGCTTCGTTTCGTGCAAGGTTGCAACAAGGAGTATGTGGCGACAGCACTCTTCGGGGTCGCCACCGATTCCCTCGACGCAGACGGAGCCATCCTGTCACGGGATCCCCTTCCGGTAACCAGTGAGGAGGTGGAGTTCGCGATGGAGCGCTTTCGCGGCGAGATCCTGCAGGTACCTCCGATGGTCTCCGCCAGGAAGGTCGAGGGCCGGCGTCTGTACGAGCTCGCAAGGGAGGGCAAGGTCATTGAACGCGAAGCGCGCCCGGTGATGATCCATCGATTCGAGCTCGTGGATTTGGCCCCGTCTGACTATCCGGAGGTCACATTGCGCACCGTCTGTTCGACCGGAACATACATGCGGACGCTGGCGGACGACCTGGCTCGCGCACTTGGCGGTAGAGCACATCTGACAGCGCTGCGTCGAGTGCGAATCGGGGCCTTGTCTGTTTCTGATGCCGTATCGGTTGATGAAGCAGTAGATGCGGCGGAAGCGAACGACATCGAGCGCGTTCTCGTCACTCCAGCAGTCGTTCTCGCTGATCTTCCCGAGATCCGCGTAGATGACGCGATGATCGCTGCTGTGAGAAATGGGAGAGAGATTCCTGAGATCTTGATGCCGGATGGTGTTGACCCGGATTCCTCCATTCGCATTGGAGACCGGCACGGAGAACTCATCGCGGTGTACCGTCGTGACCGAACGGCACTGCGACCCGAGGTTGTGCTCTCGTGAATGTGTACAGGAACGATCCGTCGAGTTGGGATACGGGCGGCCGACGAACCGCTGTGGCGATCGGCGTTTTCGATGGCGTCCACAGGGGCCATGCCGCAGTTCTGCGGGGTTTGATGGAACGATCCGGTGATATGCCCGTCATAGCGATGACGTTCGCAACGCACCCAGATGAAGTCGTGACCGGCATGCCCGCGCCTCCGGCGCTGGCACCCCTGGAACGGAGAATCGAACTGCTCGGTGAGCTGGGCCTCGAGGGTGTCGCCGTGATCGATTTCGACGAGGACGTGCGTCAACTATCACCCGAATCGTTTCTCAAGGCCTACATCGTGGACGGTCTCAACACGGCACTCGTATCCGTAGGCGAGGATTTTCGTTTCGGTTACCTGGCACGGGGGAGCGTAGACACGCTGCGGATCTGCGGCGGCAAGTACGGCTTCGACGTCCTGTCGACTCCGATCGTCGACCTCCACGGAACCGAAGTTCGGTCGAGCTCGATCAGGGCCGCGGTTGCTTCTGGAGGGGTAGCGCTCGCAGCCCGGATGCTCGGTCGACCTTTCGAGATCGATGGCGTGGTCGTACCTGGTGACGCGCGGGGGCGGACGATCGGTTTCCCAACAGCGAATATCACGATGCCCGACCGTCTCGTTCGACCTGCAACGGGTGTGTACGCGGTGCGCTGTGAGGTCGAGGATATCCACTTCGACGGAGTGAGCAACGTGGGTACACGGCCTACGTTCGGGGGAGGCGAGGAGACCATCGAGGTCCATCTGCTCGATACAGACGAGGATTTGTACGGAAAGAGCATGCGCGTGCAGTTCATAGACAGACTTCGCAATGAGCAGAATTTCACGTCCGCCGACGCGCTCGTCTTTCAGATCAAGAAGGACATCGAACAGGCGCGCTCGGTGCTCGCGCCCGGCAGTAGACACTAGACGGTACGATCGCCGGCGCACTCCTACGCAGCAAGGCGCGTGTCGCGAACGCCCCCCTTGCATCCCGTGCCTGTGTGTCGCATGCTGATCGTGATCCCGCATTTCCCGAAAGGGAATGCCGATGCTTCCTCTTCTTGTTGCTGGTTTCCTGCTCGTGTCGCCTTCCGATGCTGGGACAGCTCCTATCGTCCCTGGAGACGGACTCGTCCTCTCACCAGTCCCCATCGTGCGATCTTTCGTGCGCCTGCCTGTCCCGGGCACTCCGAGGGTCCCGATCGGTTTCGGAGGAGCCATCGGCATCACAGCCCTAGCCGGTGGGGCAATGATCGCCCAGGTTCGCCGGAGACGGGATGATGAACCGTACTTCGTTGTCGTGCATGGAAACGGCGGTTCAAGGAACGACTTCGACGTATTGCTGGGGAAACTGGGTGTAGAGGCGGATCGAGTAACCGCCCTCGACTACGCAGTCGCTCGTCCGGGTTCTTCCTCGACCGAGGCGAGCCGCACTGTCTCGACCGAGAGCGCAGCGAAGGCCCTCGACAACCTCATTCGCGGACTCGCTGATAGATACAGCAATATCTACTCGTTGCACCACTCGAGAGGGGGAGCAGTTGGAGTGTCGATGATCGGTGCTCTCGACGATGGGACGAGACCGCCCATCGATGGTTATCGAGGTGCAGCACTGCTTGATCCCGCGATCGGTAGTGGATGGCTCGGACGACTGCAACGTTTCGGTGGTCTCAGCTCGTGGTTACCCGACAACGGTGGATTCGAGGTTGAGAAGTGCGTTGACGGCCGATGCAGAGACGTTCGTGAGAATCTGGGTGAAGCTTCTGGCGTCGAAGTGATCTCGATCAGGAACCCGGATGCCGAGATCACGAACTTCCGTGACGATCCTGCGGGGCTACGGGTCTATGACCTGGTTGACGATGGTGGTATCCCGGCGAGGTACTTCCTGCCTCTGAGCCCGATTCTGTCATCGTTCCGCGTCTGGCAGGCCCACACTTCGGTCCTCGAGAGTGACGCGGTAGCGGGCTGCATCGCAGCTGAGGTCGCGCTGCTCGGATCGTGCGTCTGGAGCGATGGCAAGCGCGCAACACCCGTTCCGTCCGGTAGTGCCGGTGGCAGTCGTGGTTCCGGTGGCAGCGGTCGCGTGATGGTGGAGTGACCGACGAGGACTACAGGTTGCCTGTCTTGTGGCTGATCATCGAGAGTGCAATCCAAGCGCCCGCCGCAGCACTCCGTCTACGCTGGCCCCATGCCCGTCACGCGCCACCATGGCATCTCCCCTTACGAACAGTCATACGGATTCTCCCGAGCCGTCCGCGTTGGCGACGCGATCCATGTGGCGGGAACGGCTCCTGTTCCCGAACCGGGGGAGGAGCTTGCCGAGGGCGCTTACGCACAGATGCTCCGATGTGGGGCAATCGCACGGGAGGCGATTGAGGCATTGGATGGCGCCATGACTGACGTCGTGCGCACCAGGATGTTCATCGTGGACGCCGGGGATGCCGACGACATTGGCCGAGCTCACCGGAAACTCTTCGGCGGATCCGAGCCAGCAGCCACGATGGTCGTGGTAGCCGGGTTGCTCGATCCAGAGTGGTTGGTCGAGATAGAAGTAGAAGTTGTGCTCGGCTCGTCGGTCATGAGGGAATCGATGCATTGATACGGCGCGACCTTGCTATCATGCCCGTGGGCATTCGCCCGTCCACTTACTCGCGTAAGAAAGTACCTCGTGAACGACACGCAAATTGTTGTAGATGAATATGGCACGCACGCCACGGACACAGGCTCGCCTGAGGTCCAGGTCGCGTTGCTGACTGAGCGTATCGATCATCTCACCGAGCATCTGAAGGTCCACAAGAAAGACCATCACAGCCGGCGAGGTCTGCTCATGATGGTCGGAAAACGACGGCGACTGCTCCGGTACCTCCAAGAACAAGATGTGGAGCGTTACCGATCCCTGATTGCAAAACTGGGATTGCGTCGCTAACACGAACCGGGAGGCGGCTTCGGCCACCTTCAGTCGTGTCCAGGCGATCGAAGAACGGAGAAAGTGATCCAGTTGTCAGTGGTCGCTATTCGGACCAACCCCTCGAATATCGACCACTGCCAATTGGGCCTCCTCCCATACAGAAGGAGAAACGAGTGGCAGAGACCACCGTACGCGGGCGTGTAGGTGAGGTCGAGATCTCACTGAGCACTGGAAAGCTCGCACAACTCTCCGATGGGGCAGTCGTTGCTCGCATCGGAGACACCGAGGTCCTCGTGACCGCAACCGCAAAGCGCAGCCTCAGGGAGGGTGTGGACTTTTTCCCGCTCACCGTTGACGTCGAAGAGCGCACCTATGCAGTGGGCCGAATCCCCGGGTCGTTCTTTCGCCGTGAAGGACGTGCATCGGAGAAGGCTATCCTCGCCGACCGCCTCATCGATCGTCCGCTGCGCCCCAACTTTGCAGAGGGATATCGCCACGACACACACGTCGTAGGGACCGTTCTTGCTGCAGACCTCGAGAACCCGCACGACATCATCACGCTCAACGGAGCATCTGCTGCCCTCACCGTCAGCCCGATCCCGTTCGAGGGTCCGATCGGTGCGATCAGGCTCGCGCTCAAGGATGGCGAATGGATTCCGTTCCCGACCTACGAGCAGGGCGAGGAGGCCGTGTTCGAGATCGTTGTCGCTGGAAAGCGCAACGCAGAGGGGAACATAGACATCTCCATGGTTGAGGCCGGTGCCTCCGAGAATGGCTACCGCATGGTGCAGGATGGCCAGCAGGCCTCCGACGAAGCAACCGTTGCAGCAGGGCTCGAACTTGCGAAGGAATACATCGCAACGCTTGTAGACCTCCAGCTCGAGTTGCTCGAGAAGCACGGTGAACCCGATCCTGTCGAGTGGATACTCGTCACGGAGTACTCCGACGAGATCTACGAAAAGGTCGAGGCGTTCGCAAAGTCGAAGCTCGAAGGTCTTGGCACGATCGTCAAGAAACACGAGCGTCAGGACGCCGAAGCTGAGATCAAGGAGGAGACCATTGCGTCTCTCGGCCTCGATGATGACGACAGCGATAGCCTCAAGCAGGCGAATGCCGCATTCTCAAAGGTCCAGAAGAACGTCATGCGTTCACGGGTTGTAGCCGAAGGTGTCCGTGTCGACGGTCGTAGCCTCACGGAGATCCGTCCGCTGACCATTGAGGTTGGACTGGTTCCCGGCGTTCACGGTTCTGGTATGTTCCAGCGTGGTGAGACCCAGGTTCTCAACATCACGACCCTTGGCATGCTGAAGATGGAGCAGATGCTCGACACGATCTCTCCGGAGGACTCGAAGCGGTACATGCACCACTACAACATGCCGCCGTTCGCAACTGGTGAGGCTGGTTTCATGCGTGGTCCGAAACGTCGCGAGATCGGACATGGTGCTCTCGCTGAGAAGGCATTGCATCCTGTGATCCCCTTGGCTGAGGATTTTCCGTATGCGTACCGCCTTGTTTCCGAGGTGCTGATGTCGAATGGATCTTCCTCGATGGCTTCGGTTTGTGGTTCGTCCTTGTCTCTGATGGATGCCGGTGTTCCGATCGCTGCCCCTGTTGCGGGTATCGCGATGGGCCTCATCTACCAGGACGGCAAGTTTGTGACTCTCACCGACATCCTTGGCGTTGAGGATCACCTCGGTGACATGGATTTCAAGGTGGCGGGAACCGCAGACATGATCACTGCGCTCCAGCTCGATACCAAGATCGAGGGTCTGCCTGCCGACGTCCTCATCGGTGCGATGAATCAGGCACTCGATGCCCGGTTGTTCATCCTCAACGCGATGTCTGAAGTCATTGCAGAGCCGCGTAGCGAACTTGCGGCGAAGGCTCCGAAGATCGAGGCGGTCATGGTCCCGAAGGACAAGATCGGTGAAGTCATCGGCCCGAAGGGCAAGACCATTCGTGAGCTCGAAGAAGAGACCGGTGCCGTGATCGAGATCGACGACGACGGTACGGTGCGCGTCGGCGCCCCTGATACCGTATCGATGAACCTTGCCAAAGAACGCATCCTTGCAATCGGGTTCCCACCAGAGGCAAAGGTTGGTGAGGTCTACGACGGTGAGGTTGTGAACATCACCAAGTTCGGTGCGTTTGTCAACATCCTGCCGGGGCGTGACGGTTTGCTGCACATCTCAAAGATCGGCGGCAACCGACGTATCGACAGAGTCGAAGACGTGCTCAACCTGGGCGATGCTGTCAAGGTTGTTGTCCGTGAGATCGACGACCGTGGCAAAGTGAGCCTCGACATGGCAGACGCTCCGTCCGGTGACGGCGATAGTCGTTCTGACGCTCCGAAGGAGGACAAGAGGAACGACCGCTCTAGGCGAAACGATCGTGCAGACCGTGGTGATCGTTCCGGTCGAAGTGAACGCAGTAGTGCCTCCTCCGACAAACCGGGCCGCAAGGTCGTGTCGTTCGAGGACGACTTCGAGTCAGGTCCCTAGACACTCCCACAGACACCGTTCTGGCGTCCCTCAGGGCGACATGATGCCCTCACGGACGCCAGAACGGTGTCGGACACATGAGGCCCCGGAGCGATCCGGGGCCTCATCGCGTTCCAACTTCGTGGCTCGTTATTCGAGGACGAACGTCAACTTCATGTCGACACGG
>BTQL01000028.1:0-27903 GCA_036985855.1 Acidimicrobiia bacterium
GCCTACGGGCTCGCTGAACCCTCAGAAGGCGAGACAATGGGACTCATCTACTCGCGGATCAACAACCCCGATCTGGAGATTCTCGAGCAGAGGCTCACGTTGTGGGATGGCGCCGACCAGGGCCTCGTCTTCGCATCGGGTATGGCAGCGATCACGACGACGCTGCTCACCTTCCTCCATCCCGGATGTGTCCTCGTACACACCGCGCCGTTGTACGGAGGAACAGACCACTTCGTACATCACATGCTCAAACGTTTCAACGTCGATACGGTCGAGTGGCGCCATGGGATGACAGCCGACCAGGTCGCCTCCGAGGTCGGAGAGCGACAGTTGTCGGCAATACTCGTCGAGACACCCGCGAACCCGACCAATGACCTGTTCTCCATCAGGTCGGCTCGTGATCTTGCTGCCCGTGCCAGAAGCGACGACCACCCCGTACCCGTGATGGTCGACAACACCTTCCTCGGACCCATGTGGCAGCATCCGCTGAAACACGGCGCCGACGTCGTCCTCTACTCGGCAACAAAATACATCGGAGGCCACTCGGACCTCATCGCGGGAGCAGCGCTCGGATCGAGCGAGCTCATGGCGAAAGTCGCGGAGACACGCACGATCCTTGGCACGATGGCAACGCCGCTGACCGGCTGGTTGATGATGAGGAGCCTCGAGACGCTTTCACTGCGCATGACGAAGCAGACAGAGAACGCACGAAAGGTCGCCGATTTTCTGGCGGATCATCCCAAGATCGCGAAGGTTTCGTATCTCGGATTGCTCTCACCCGGCGACGATGGCTACACGATCTACGCGGAACAGTGCGAGGGTCCAGGCGCGATGATCTCGTTGTGGATCGATGGGGGAGAGGAAGAAGCGTTCCGTTTCCTCGACTCTCTCGAACTCGCTCGCCTCGCTGTGAGCCTCGGTTCGACAGAGACTCTCGCACAACACCCCGGATCGATGACCCATGCCGGAGTGGACGCTGCAGACAAGATTCGGCTCGATGTGACCGACTCGCTCGTGCGCCTGTCTGTAGGCGTTGAGAATCCTGATGACATCATCGCTGACCTGAGAAACGCTCTGGTCTCGGTATAGATGCATCCACCTACGTACCCGGGTCCCGGGGATTCTTCCAACGACGTTCCCAGGATGCGAACCAAGATGCAGTGGCCCCTGTGCCACTATCGTCGACGCCATGGCCCATATGTGTCTTGTCCACAGGTACGCCGCGACCTACCAACGGGGTGAACCGATGGTCCCACTGAACGATCAGGATGGATGGACGATCATCCCCGAGCAAGGGAGCAGCCCATCATGAAGCTCACATCAGCAATGCTCGCCGATGCCGCGCAGGTCCAATCGGGCAAGCTCTTCGTCCTCGGTGGCGGATTCGACACGATCTCGGTTCGGAGCCTCCCTGCGACACATGGGAACCTCACCCTCGCCATGGTCGCGGAGGTCGGACCGGAGGACCGCCAACGTGATCTCGAATTGCACATTTCGCTCATCGATGAAGACGGTGAGGCTATCGGAGTCGAAGCCAAGGGGATGTTGCGCGTAGGCGCACCACCGAATCTGCCGCCGGGTTCGCCGAGTGTCGTACCGATCGTCAGCCCATTTCGCAACATCACATTTCCCGAGGCCAAGGGATACGTCTTCGTCGTCTCCCTCGACGACGAAGAACTCGCCCGAATCCGATTCCGGGTCGTCAAGGTCTCGTAGTGTCAGATCTCTTCAACGTTCCCAATTCGATCTCTCTCATCAGGCTTGCGCTCATTCCGGTGTTCATCTGGATGGTGTTTGGAGCAAAGGAGTACGGATGGGCCGGCATTCTGCTTGGAGTGATCGGCGCTACAGATTGGATCGACGGGTTTGCGGCGCGCAGACTCAACCAGGTGACCGAGTTGGGAAAGTTCCTGGATCCACTCGCAGACCGCCTAGCCGTTATCGCTGCCGTTATCGCTGGACTCGTCACCGGCGTTCTCCCAGCGTGGTTTGCGGTTGCTCTCATCGTTCGCGAGGTCATCATCGGCATCGGAGCCCTCTATGGATGGATGAACGGTGTTACCAAACTCGATGTTCGCATCCTTGGAAAAGGGGCGACCCTCGCTCTGTACGTCTCGATAACGGCGTTCTACATCGCCGCCGGTTTCGATACAGACCCTGCTCTCTGGATCGCGTACGCCTCCGGCATTCCGGGGCTCATCATGTACTACTGGGTAGCAGTTCAGTATTTCGGAGACATGACAAAGGCGATCGCCGAAGCCAGGTAGCATTGCCGTGACGATTTCAGGAGGACCCTTTGCAGTACCCAGACGATCTCAGGTATGCCGAAAGCCACGAGTGGGCCAGGCTGGAAGGTGACGCGTCGGTGAGAATGGGGATCTCAGACTTTGCCCAAGACGCCCTTGGAGACGTCGTGTATGTGGAGCTACCCGAAATCGGTGCGAACGTAACGGCGGGCGACCCATGTTCGGAGGTCGAATCAACGAAATCTGTCTCCGATGTGAGCGCACCGGTTTCCGGTACGATCATCGCAGTCAATGGGGCTCTCGAGTCCAACCCGGAACTCGTCAATTCTGACCCGTATGGAGAGGGCTGGTTTGCCGTCATCGAAGCAACCGATGTCTCCGAACTCGACAACCTCCTCACGGCACAGGGTTACGAAGTTTCCGTCTCCTGAGTCAGGTCATCGTCGCCGGCTGTGGGCTCGTGATTTCTCCTGTCTCACGGCTGATGCCTGATGTTTGTCAAACGTTCAACTCAAGCTTGAGCCTTTACCTGTAACATGGTGTCATGGATGACACCGACCGGGACGCGCCCGACCACGTCGACATCGAGCAAGAACCAACGGTCACGTGGGAGCCGGCGGCTACTATCGGAGATCGGGAGGATTCTTCGGGCAAGCTCACCGGAGCTTTCGCGTGGGCGCTCACCATCGAGAGCGGGCCCCAGACCGGTCTGACGTATGTCCTTGGACCCGGAAACACGATCGCTGGGCGAAGCGCCGATGCAGCGATCTTCCTTCCCGACGTCACCGTGTCGAGAGAACACGTACGATTCGCGGTCGACAACTCCAGCCTGTCGATGTCCGACCTCGGCTCGACGAACGGCACCTACGTAAACGGTCAGCGGCTGGTGGCCGGGGTTCTCAAGGAGGGGGACGAGCTGATGATCGGCAAGTTCCACCTCAGGGTTTCGCGGGGTCATGGCTGATCTTCGTGCCGTCGGACCGCCTTCGCGCAGGACGCACACCATCGGGGAGGTCATCAACCTTCTCCGACCGGAGTTCCCGGAGATTTCGGTATCCAAGGTGCGGTTTCTCGAGTCACGTGGTTTGATAACGCCCGGTCGATCGTCTTCCGGGTATCGCATGTTCACCGATGACGATGTTCAGCGAATTCAGTACGTGCTGACCGAGCAACGGGATCACTATCTGCCGTTGAAGGTCATCAAGTCCAAACTCTCCGCATGGGACAAGGGGAAGGAGTCACCCGTCGCACCGGACAGCGGTCCGCCACCGGAGGCGTATTTCGCGTCTTCCGGAGTGTCCCTATCTGCACGAGAGATCCTGCGCTCCTCGGGACTTCGTGACGATGAACTCGAGGCACTCGAGCGTGAGGGCCTGCTCGATCCCGTGGAACTCCCGGATGGAACACCTGTCTATTCCGACAGCGACCTCCAGATAGCGAGGGCGGCGCACAGACTTCTTGCACGAGGCCTCGAGCCGAGACATCTCCGAGGCATTCGCCTGGCGGCCGATCGGCAGACGGACTTGCTCGGCCAGCTGGTTGCACCGTTGTTGCGGCACAGGAATCCGGACAATCAGAGGCGTTCTTCCGAGGTTCTCGCGGATACCTCGGAGGCTTCGGCGATCATTCAAGAAACGCTCGTTCGCAGTAGGCTTCGCAAGCTACTTGAACACTGATGTTTACGACAGCCTTTGTTTCGTTCGCGCTCGTCGCGACTCTCTTGGGTACACCACACGCTTCGGCGCCGGTGACCGCATTGGACGCGCCCGAAATCCCAAAGCTCACCGCGGAACGGTGGATCACCTACGATGCCGACGCAGATGTGGTGCTCGCCTCCTGGAATGCCAACGATCGGTCGTCGATGGCATCGGTGACGAAGGTGATGACAGCGATGATCGTCCTTGACAACGCCGACCTGGGAACCATCGTCACCATCCCTTCATTCGCAACCGGTGCACGCGGATCGGTCGCAGGACTCGTCACAGGGGAACAGTGGACGGTTGGTGATCTGCTCATCGCAATGCTCGTCCGATCTGGGAACGATGCTGCTCTCACACTTGCGTATCACGTGGGCGGCGAGTCGATCTCGAGTTTCGTTGACATGATGAACGCCGAGGCCTCAGGGCTTGGGATGACGAACACGCGTTTCGCCAATCCGAACGGCCTCGATGCCGACGAGCACTACTCGACTGCCAGGGATCTTCTGACCCTCATCATCGCGTCCCAGGAGTATCCAGACATCCAACGCATCAGTCGTATCAAACTCGTTTCGATGCCGGCAGATCCAAATGGCAAAGCGAGAACGTTCAAGAACACCAACAAGCTGCTCGGTTCGTACCCGGGTGTTACCGGTCTCAAGACCGGCGATACACCCTGGGCGGACAAGGTCCTGCTCGCAACCTCCGAGCGTGCCGGACGTCGCATCTATAGCGTTGTATTGCACAGCGACGATCATTTCATGGACACCAGAGAGCTACTCGAATGGTCCTACAGGACGTACTCGATCCGTGATCGGTGGTTGCGACCCCTCTTCAGCGAGGATGGTGGCGGTGCGACTGTTTCTGTCACTACACAACTGACAGAGAGCGAGCAACGGCGATTGCGAGCGCTTCCCCCACTGCCGGACGGACGATGGAACACGTCGAGCCTTGAAGACCTTCCCAAGGCCGAATCGATCGGACGTTGGATCAGGGAGGCGATCCCGAACGTCGCGACCGGGGACTGATGACTGAACCGTTCGTCGAGGTCATCACAGAACAGACACTGCAACGACGAGTCGCTGAGATGGGTGCTCAGATCACGGCGGACTACCCCGAAGGTGACCTCGTGGTGATCGCCATACTGAAGGGCTCGCTGTTCTTCTACAAGGACCTCCTCGCCCATCTGCCGCTCACGTCTACGGCGGAGTTCCTGTCCCTGACACGATTCGGCCGTGAAGGTCGAGTATCCGTTGCGATGGATGTCTCCATCCCACTCGATGACAGAGATGTGCTTGTGGTCCTCGAGATCGTCGACACAGGCCTGACCTTGGCAACCATCCAGCGCCTGATCGAGGCGCACGGCGCTCGAAGCGTGCGGACCGCGACTCTTCTGGACAAGGCTCCGAGACGGATAGTCGACGTGCCCATCGACTATCGGGGTTTCGAAGTGGGCGACGAGTACCTGCTCGGTTATGGCCTCGACTGGGAGGGCTACTACCGCAACGTCCCTTCGATCTGGGCCGTTCTGGACATTCCCCACCTCGCCGAGAACCCCCGATCGTTCGACTCGGTGGCATACAGATCAACCGGCATCGGGGCTTGACTCGTTCCCATCCCGGTGTCGAGACGGTAGTCTGGTGCTATGAGCGAATCGGTACGCATGGACCTGGTCGGCATTCGTGTCGAGCTGCCTACCAACACACCCATCATGCTTCTGCGAGAACGCGGAGGCGACCGATATCTCCCGATCTGGATCGGCACGCCGGAGGCGACCGCCATCGCCCTCGCACACGACGGCATCAGAACGAAGCGACCGCTGACACACGACCTCGTCGCATCGCTCATCGAGCATCTCGGCGCAACGGTCGATGGTGTGGTCGTAACCGAACTACGCGGCGGCACGTTCTATGCCGACCTCACCATCACCGTTGGAGATGCCACGCACCACATATCTTCCCGGCCTTCTGACGCTGTTGCCATCGCGGTGAGAGCAGATGCTCCGCTCTTTGCAGATAGGGATCTGCTCGACGAAGCCGGCGTGCATATCCAGGACCACGACGATGAGGATGAGATCGAGAAGTTCAGAGAGTTTCTCGAACGAGTCGACCCGACGGACTTCGAGGCCGGATCATAGAAGTGCACCTTCCGCACCACCTCAAAATCGGGCTGATTGCACTGATCACAGTCATGGTTGTGGGGTCGACCGGGTTCGTGTTGATTGGTGGTCTCGCCGGTGGTGATGCGCTGTATCTCACCATCATCACGATCACAACGCTCGGTTTCAGCGAGATCGGAGGACCCTTCGCTGGAACCACGCGCGTGTGGGTGGTGATCGTGCTGCTTTCCGGCATGGGCGCTGCCTTCTACACCCTCACCGCTCTCATAGAGTACGGTTTCGAGGTCCTCTTCGGATCTGACCATCGGAGGCGCAGGAAGATGCTGAAAGAGTTGAGCCTGGTAAACGATCACATCATCATCTGTGGTTATGGGCGCGTCGGCGCAACTGCCGCCGCGGCTCTTCGCCGCGGTCACATCCCTGTCGTCGTGATCGAGCAACGCGCAGCGACCGTTCGAGACGCCGAGGATGCCGAGTTCCTGGTTGTGGCTGGAGACGCCACGAGGGATGAAGTTCTGCTCGAGGCCGGAATCGAGAGAGCACGGTCTGTGATCGCGAGTGTGGCGTCCCCAAGTGACAACCTCGTCATCACGTTGTCCGTAAAGGCGTTGCACCCCGGCATTCCCGTCGCTGCAAGAGCAGTGGATATAGAAACGGAGAACAAACTGAAACTCGCGGGAGCCGATGCTGTCGTGACGCCCGAGCTCCTCGGGGGAGAGCGCATCGCGGCACTGGCTACGCAACCGGGCCTCGCAGAATTCATCGATACCGTGGTACGAGACTCGACGACCGAATTTCGCATCAAACGATTCGTCGTAGCCGACCGCTCGCCAAGTGTCGGACGAACACTGTCACAGCTGGATCTCCGGAAGGATTCGGGCGCCATGGTCATCGGCGTCGCACAGGAAGGGGAGCCGATCCGAATGAACCCGGACCCCGACAAGACCTTCGAACACGGCGACTGTGTGCTCGGGATCGGATCCGAAACCCAACTCGAATCGCTCAGCCACCTCTTCGAAGATTGCTGACACGATCGTCCCCGGTTGTTGACATGAACGTGTCGAGCCCGTAACTTTCATGCGCGTAGTTCAAAGGGCGGAATTACGACTGTGTAACCTTCTGGGTGAGGAGACGCCATGGACAAAAAAAACACCGAACAAGACCTGGGTTATCGCTCGCCGCAGGTGTGCAAGGTCGTCGGGATCACGTACAGGCAACTCGACTACTGGGATCGATCCGGCCTGCTCGTCCCTTCCCTGCAAGTTGCGTCAGGTTCAGGCACCCAGCGGTTGTACACATTCCAGGACATCGTGACGCTGCGTGTGATCAAACGCCTCAAGGACGCCGGCACGAGCCTGAACAAGATCCGTTCTGCCTTCGAGCAACTCGAAGATCAGGTGGGGGAGGACTGGCGCGAGAGCGATATCACCCTGCTGAGTGACGGGACATCGATCTACGCCGCAACAAGCCCCGAGGAGGTCATCGATCTCCTGAAAGGTGGCCAGGGCGTGTTCGGCATTGCCGTGCGTCCGGTACACGACGAGGTGCGCGGGGAACTCCACAAACTTTTCCCCGATCGCGCCATCGGCGCAGTCAGCAATGAGAATCTCGCGGGAGCGTCTGGAACCTGAGCACAGAGGACCTTTTCGGGCCGTCACAGGCCGAGACGACTCAGTTCGCGCACAACAGCGAACGAGAATTCGCCCGGTTGCTCGACTTCTATGCAATCGAATGGGAGTATGAGCCTCACGCCTTCGCACTCGAGTGGGATGAGCGTGGAGAGCCGACTCGATACTTCAGACCGGATTTCTATCTGCCCGAAGACGACGTCTACATCGAGATCACGACGATGAGCCAGAAACTGGTCACGAAGAAGAACCGCAAGGTTCGCCAGCTCAAGGAGCACTACCCACACATCAAGTGCAAGGTCTTCTACCAGCGCGACTATCTGAATCTCCTGGTCAAGTACGGGCTCGAGGAACCGGACGCCGAAGTTCCCTCGCCTGCGCCCACTCGGATTCCGGGGCCCCCTGAGATCATCGACCTCGGCAAGGAAGCTGACGCTTCCTAGAGTCCCGAGTCGCAACGCCGATGCAGGTTGCAGCGACCCCGGCCGGTCAAGCCGATGCGTGATACTGCACGGTGCAGAGCAGTTCGGTAGGCGCGATGGGTGCCAGATGTGGCGCTAGTCTTCCCCTGGTACCAATGCCACAATCACCTCTGCACCACGCCCATGAAGCCGCAGGAGCGCGATTCACCGACTTCGGCGGATGGTCGATGCCGGTGCAATACGAGGGCGTGCTCGCGGAGCATGCATCCGTCCGCGATGCCGTTGGTGTATTCGATGTCTCCCACCTCGGTCGATTCGAGGTCGCAGGTCGCGGTTCGACGGAACTTCTTCGAACCCAACTCTGCAACGACATCGCCCGCATCGGGACGGGGCGTGCACAGTACACCATGGCCCTCAATGATCTCGGCGGTGTCGAGGACGACATCATCGTCTGGTGGCTCAACGATGAGCGGTTCTGGGTGATGCCAAACGGAACGAACTTCGACGACATCGTCAAGCGGTTCTCAGACGCTGCACCGGACGGTGTCGAGATATCGGACGTCAGAGCAGCAACAGTCCTCCTCGCCGTCCAGGGCCCCGATGCACCACGGATCATCGATTCGGCACTCGGGGCGAAGCCGGGACGGTTTCGCGTCATGATGTCCGATTTCGAGGGGTTCGAAGTCGTGGCAGCCGGCACCGGTTACACGGGGGAGCCAGGTGGGGAGCTCTGTGTTCCCATCGATGGTGCCGAAGCGCTCTGGAACACTCTCGTGCAGGCAGGGGCGACACCCTGCGGACTCGGTGCGAGGGACACACTCAGACTCGAGATGGGCTATCCGTTGTGGGGACAGGACCTCGACCCCGACACGACACCACTCGAAGCCGGCCTCTCATGGGTCGTTGCCTGGGATCACGACTTCGTAGGAAGGGCAGCACTCCTGGCCAAACGCGACCACCGCGAGAAGGAACTGGTGGCCTTTGCGACCGAAGGTCGAACCATTCCGAGGCACGGTTACACGGTGAGAGCGGGCGAGTCCACTGGTACCGTCACGTCGGGGAATTTCTCCCCGACGCTTCAGCATGGAATCGGCCTGGCCTATCTGTCGCCCCCTCCAGATGCTGATGCCGCCCTCTCGGTCACCATCCGCGGCAGGGACGTCACCGCAGCGAGAGAGTCCGTCCCATTCCTGGAGAAGTAGGCCTCAGCGAGCTCGTCAACGGCGCCGAAACTGTCGCTTACTCGAGACTCTGGCGTCATGGTCTCGGCAACCAGCTCGCTGCGCTTGTTCGCACCGCTATCGAGATCCCCCACGTTCGTGGGGTTCCCGTAACCATCGATCTCGAGCCCGGAACCGTGCGTGTGGTGGAATGGCCGAATATGTTGGGTGTTCTCGAGCCGATCGACGCCACATCCATCGTCAGATGGGATCCAAGCCTCGCCGCGGCTCCACCAACGGACCGGGTCGTTACGGTGTCCGATATGACAACTCCCACGAATATCGGGAGTCGCGCAGCGGCTCTCGGTCGGTTGACCAGGCGATTGGAGCAGCTACCAGGAGTTTCATGCGCGATGACGCCACGATCGCCCATCACGGTGCTGCTGACGCCCGGACTCACCGATCATGCGATCGACTCGATACGATCCCTGTTCCCAGGGTCGCTCTGCCTCGTGCGCAGAGAACTGGGCGAGTTTCCCGGGGGAGTGCAGCTCATAGCAACGGATCAGGTATGTGCCCATCCACAGCAATATGCTGACGCTCTGACGGCCGCACTGCAGACAGAGGGAGTCTCGTGATCGCGTTCGGCATAGACATTGGGGGCTCAGGGATCAAGGGCGCTGCTGTTGATCTGGGAACCGGCGAACTCGTAGATCGACGTCGCCGCGTCGATACTCCATCACCGTCCCAGCCTGAAGCAATGATTGCCGCCGTGGCTCAGATAGTCAGATTCCATGCGTGGACCGGTCCGGTGGGCGTGACGGTCCCTGGTGTCGTTGTCGACGGCAAAGTCCTTACTGCAGTAAACATCGACAAAGGTTGGATCGGCTTCGACGCCCAGAAGTGCATGAGCGAGATGCTCGGGGTCCAGGTATCGGTACTCAACGACGCGGATGCCGCAGGACTTGCAGAGATGCAATACGGCTCACATGGCACAGAACGGGGGGTTGTACTTCTTCTGACGTTCGGAACAGGAATCGGATCTGCGCTCATCAACGACGGCGTGCTCGTACCCAATACGGAGTTCGGCCATCTCGAGTTCAAAGGCATGGTTGCCGAGAAGTACGCCTCCGCGCGCCTGGTGAAGAGGGACCACTTGGACATCGAACGTTGGGCGGGTCGAGTGAGCGAGTTTCTCCAATACTTGGAACTGATCTTGTCGCCAAAGAAGATCGTCTTCGGAGGGGGAATCTCGAGACGGTTCGAAGAGTTCGAGGAGCTGCTCGATACCCGTGCCCCTGTGGTGCCAGCGCGGCTGCGCAACAACGCAGGTATCGTCGGGGCAGCGATCATGGCTGCGAGTAAGGAACACAAATGAGCGAAACCGAGGGCAGCTTCGACACGTCAGACGGCACGGAGCTTTTCACCCGCTCGTGGACCATCGAGAATCCACGTTACGAAGTTCTGCTGGTCCACGGACTCGGCGAACACTCCGGCCGATGGACCGAGCCGATGTCACACCTTGTAGCGAGAGGTGCGAGTGTCTACACATACGACCTTCGCGGCCACGGTCGAAGCGGCGGTGACCGTATCGATATCGACCGTTTCGACCAGTTCTACGCCGACATCTCTGAGATGGCCGGCGCGACCGTCGCTGTCTCTGGCCGTCCATGGGTACTGTACGGGCACAGTCTCGGCGGACTCCAGGCCGCCGGTTACCTGATCGCTGATCTCAAACCACAGCCGAATATTGCGGTGTTGTCAGCACCCGCCATGGTGGCCGACGTTCCTGTCGTGCTCAGAGCTGCTGCTTCGATCTTCGGCCGCATCGCGCCGCGATTGCGTGTGGCCAACAGCATCAAAGGAGAGCAGCTCTCAAAGGACCCTGCTGTGGGCGAGAAGTACTTTCAAGACGAACTTGTCGAAGTCAAGGCAACCGCACGCTTCGGTAAGGCGGTCTTCGGCGAGCAGGCCAGGCTCGCCACCAAGGTGGATGCGATATCGACGCCGACACTCGTTATCCACGGCGCAGACGATCCACTCGTCCCACCGTCCGCGAGCGCTGGACTGGCCCAGTCCGAGGGCGTAGAACGCCGCCTGTACCCGACCCTCCGTCACGAGCTCCACAACGAGCCAGAGGGACCAGAGGTGATGGGGGACGTCGCCGACTGGATCGACTCGAAGCTGTTTTGAGACCGGTATCGGGTTTCAGGACGCGGCGACAATCTGGCTGATCAGACGGCGGCGAACGTTCCAGTCACCGAAACCCGCTTCGATCGCATTGACGGTGATGTCCAGAAGGTCGGCACGGTCGAGACCAAAGGTTGCGGCAGCGAGCGCATACTCGTCGGACATGGAGATGCCTGACATGAGCCTGTTGTCGGTATTGATAGAGACGTTGAAACCTGCAGCGTGAAGCGCACCGAATGGGTGTTCAGATGCGTGCTGCCACGACCCGGTGTGGAGATTCGACGTGATGGCGACCTCGAGAGGGACCCGGTGATCGCGTATGCGCCTTGCGAATGCCCCGAGGTTCGACAGCGTGCCGTTCTCGAACCTTGCGTCCTGTACGACATGCACGCCGTGCCCGAGACGCTGTGCTCCGCACAGAGCGACTGCCCGCCACATGGAGTTCGGCCCGTCACTCTCACCGGCGTGCAACGTCACTCCGAGTCCAGCCTCGCGAGCGATCCTGCAAGCCTCGAGATGTGCGTCTGGCGGGAAGCCTTTCTCCGGACCGGCAAGGTCGAAAGCTACGACACCCCTGCCGACGTACCGGCTCGCAGCTCTGGCAACGTCGGCCGAATCGGACTCGTTTCTGAGGGCCGTGACGATTCCATAGATGGCTATTCCACTTTCACGCTGAGCGCGTTCGAAACCATCGAGCATCGCCTCGATGACGCCCTCCCTCGAAAGTCCATCTCGCATCGAAAGCGATGGGCCGTACCTGATTTCGGCGTAAACGACACCATCAGATGCGAGGTCGAGACCTGCCTCATACGCCACGCGCGAGATAGCATTTTGTGTCTGCATCACCGAGACCGTCCGTTCGAACGCCTCGAGATATGACTCAAGCGATCCGGACGCACCCTGGTAGAACCATGCGGCCAGTGACTCCGCATCAGATGCGGGAAGATTCTCGTTACCATGCTCTCGGGAAAGTTCGAGGACGGTGACCGGCCGAAGCCCGCCGTCGAGATGGTCATGGAGCACGGCCTTAGGCAGTACCGGAATCGAACTCAGGTCCATGCCGGGACGCTAGCGCAGCCGTGGATTCGTGGTGTACGTGACTGAGATCGATGCAGCATCGAGCACGTGGCCTTCCATCGCGGCTGTGAGGGCATCTCTCGTGAATCCAGGATCGAGCTCCAGACGCGGTGTGTCGATGGCGTACACAGTGAACGTGTACCGATGAGGAATCGAGTCGTTCCACGGCGGAGCACAACCATCGTACCCATTCCATGCGCCGCCGAGCTCTGCATCCTCGGCAAACCACATCGTGTAGTCGTTCAACCCGTGAACGCCGACTGGTGCTGAATCGGCCTCCTTGCCTCCAGGCGTGACTCCAGCAGAATGTGTGCCTTCCTCGATTTCGGTCAGATCGGCAGGGACATTCGCCAGTGTCCAATGCGTGAACTCCGCACGCTCGAGATCTGCCGGGACCTCGCGGTCTTCCTGATTCACGTCATCACCGACGCTCGGTGCATCGATGTCGATGCACGTCACGATGAACGAACGCGTCGCATCCGGCGCACCGGACCACGCGAGGTGGGGGTTTCGGTTGCCGGCGAACGTGACGTGACCCTCATCTGCGGGTTCAGCAAGAGCGAATAGCTCTCCCATGGCCGCACCGTCTGTCATCGATGTACTTGCGAGTTCCACACTGCACTCCTCTCGTCCTAGTGCGACAATAGCGGTGTGAAAACCTCCCTAATCGTCCTCGGTTCCGGTCAGGATGGCGGTGCGCCGCAACTGGGTCATCGAACGTCGATCTCGCCATCGCGTACTGCTTCGAGTATTGCCTTGATCGGAACGTACGGGGCTGTTGTGCTCCTGGACGCATCGCCCGACATTCGTCATCAGGCTCAGAGACTTCTCGATTCGCCCATCTACCCAACAGGTCGCAATGCTCTGTTCGACGGAGTATTCATCACGCACGCCCATATGGGTCACTACGCAGGGTTGCTTCACTTCGGCAAAGAGGCAGCGGCAGTGGACCGGATGCCCCTCTATGCGAGCAAACGATTCATCGGGTTCATGGCGCAAAACGAACCGTGGGCGACGCTCCTCACGGACAACCATATGGATCCGATCCCGCTGGATCACGCGAGCGCGGCGATCGATCAGGATCTTGGGATCACAGCAATCCCTGTCCCGCACAGAGATGAGCACACGGACACGGTCGCCCTCAGCGTCCACGTCGATGGCAGCCCGTGGCTGCTCTATCTCCCAGACATCGACGATTGGTCATCGTGGGACAAAGCCGAGCTCGAGATCTCGCGACATGATGTTGCGTTGATCGACGCTACGTTCTCGTCCTCCGATGAGTTGTCCGATAGGAATGTCCTCTCGATCCGACACCCCCTCGTATCGGACACGATCACCCGTTTCGGGCACCTCGCTCAGGACACGCAGCTCGTTCTCACGCACATCAACCACTCCAATCCGCTCGGTGATCCATCTGCCGACATTACGAAGCACGCAACTGCCGCAGGCTTCTCGATCGCGTACGACGGACTCACGATATCGGTGGGGACTGGAACATGACCGACCAGACACTCGCTGGACAGTTCCTGGTTGCAACCCCCATCATCACTCAGCCACCATTTTCACGATCCGTCGTCTTCCTACTCGAACACGACCAGGAAGGAGCGATAGGTGTAGTCATCAACCGCCCAACAGACCTCCTCGTCGAGGACCACATTCAGGGTTTGGATGAAATGCTCTCCGAACCACCGCTGGTGTTCCTTGGTGGACCAGTCGCCTCAGACTCAGCCGTCGCTATCGGAAGGGGTACAGAGGTCGACTTTCTCAGGCCAAGCATGTTCGCGGGCGTAGGCATCGTCGACATCGAGCGACAAACCGTCGGCCTGGAGTCACTACGGATCTTCGCCGGTTACGCCGGATGGGATCCCGACCAGCTCGAGGCGGAGATCGAGGAGGGTGCCTGGTGGGTTCTCTCCCCTGCAATCGATGAAGTATTCACGCGCGACGTTGCAGGCATGTGGGAACGATCGGTCGAGCGGGCACCGGGAATGATCCCTCTGTACAGCACCTATCCCGCCGATCCTTCGGTCAACTAGTGGCTTCACGGTATCCTCCGGGCGTGACCACAACCGCTCCACGTCTACGCCCCTCCCTGATCGGCCATGCTCCCGGAACTGCCCATGAGTCGGCGATGTGGAATGCCGATAAGGAAGTGGTCGTTGGTGTCGACGAAGTTGGAAGGGGAGCCTGGGCCGGCCCACTCACCGTTGGCGCGGTTGTGATCCCCAGAGATCGTCGCGTATACAAGATCAGGGACTCCAAGCAACTGACGGAGAGCGAGAGGG
This sequence comes from Acidimicrobiia bacterium, assembly GCA_036985855.1. Lineage (GTDB taxonomy): Bacteria > Actinomycetota > Acidimicrobiia > Spongiisociales > UBA5794 > B3-G11. Next base: position 14,825 of record BTQL01000028.1, read on the forward strand.
AAGCCATCGTCGACCGCGTCAAGCAGTGGGCGGTTGTCTGGTCGGTTGGACATGTCTCGGCTGAAGAATGCGACGATTTGGGTATGTCCGGCGCCCAACGACTCGCAGCACAGCGCGCCCTATCAGCCCTTGACGTCAGACCAGATCATGTGCTCGTCGATGGGCCATGGGATTTCGTAGGTGATGTGAGTGTCACGACGATCGTCAGAGGCGATGCGATCTCCCTCAGTATCGCGGCTGCATCGATCATCGCGAAGGTCACGAGGGACAGGATGATGAGAGATGCCGCCGATTGGCTGCCGTGGTACTCGTTCGATTCCAACAAGGGTTATCCGTGTCACAAACATCGAGCTGCCCTTGACGTCCTCGGACCCTCAACGATCCATCGCCGATCATGGGCGTACATGGACAAGTTGCCCTGGTCCGGCATCCCGGGTTGCGATGTCGTCACCGATCCGCTTACGTTGTTCTGATGCTCTTCCAGATCGCGCCCGGTATCGACGAGATCATCGATGTGAACAGTGTCACTGGGTGGGACATCGTCACGGCCATCGCAATCATCGCGGTCGCGGCGGGTATTGCTGTGATCGTCAGGCGCTACACGACGAAGTGGCTCACCTCCATGAAGAATATTCCAGAGGCAGCCAGCGCAGCTCTCGGCCGCCTCGCCGGGTACGTGATCCTACTGGCGGGCATCCTTTTGGCCTTGCCGTTTCTCGGTTTCAATACCCAACCGGTGATGATTCTGCTCTTGATCGTTGGCCTACTGTTGTTCTTCGGAGGGAGACCGCTCATAGAGAATTTCTCAGCAGGGATCATCCTTCAAGCACGCGCACCGTTCGGGGTGGGGGACCTCATCCGACATGGAGACCATCTCGGTGTCGTCGCGGAGATCGATGGCAGAGCGACCGTTCTGCTCACTCCGGAGGGGGAAACGGTGCGGATAACGAACTCAGCGATGCTCCGCGAGCCGATCGTCAACCTGTCTGTCGAAGGTGTCCGGCGAAGCACCATCGACGTCGGCGTTGCATACGGAACCGATCTTGACCGAGCAGTCATGGTCCTCAGAGACTCCGTGGAGCACCTTGATGCCGTGCTGAGCACTCCGCCTCCACTGATCGGAGTGGCTGCGTACCAGGATTCGGCAATCCTCGTGCAGGTGCGGTACTGGCATAATCCAATGGCAACCGATGAGATCGTTGCGCGCGACGAGATCATCCGAGCCATCGATCGCGCTCTCGAAAAGGCAGGTATCGTCATCGCATTCCCACAGAGGGATGTCTGGTTACGCTCCCCCCAGGACGATTCACAGGAAGAATAGGGATTCAGATGGCAGAACTACTGAGACCAGGGACACCCGATCCCGTCGATTTCCTTGAAATCAACAATCTCCTCGACGGAGAGGAACGACTCCTACGCGATACGGTTCGTGCGTTCGTGACGGACAAGGTAACGCCGAACATCGCCGAGTGGTTCGAGCAGGCGACGTTTCCCAGGGGACTCGTGCGCGAAATGGGAGATCTCGGGCTGCTCGGTATGCACCTCGAGGGATACGGTTGTGCCGGAACCAGCGCCGTTGCGTATGGCCTCGCCTGCACAGAGCTCGAAGCCGGCGATTCCGCGATTCGGAGCTTCGTGTCCGTGCAAGGGTCGCTTGCCATGTATCCGATATGGGCATTCGGGTCCGAGGATCAGAAACAGCGGTGGCTGCCCGGAATGGCGGCAGGGGAGATCATCGGGTGTTTCGGTCTGACCGAGCCTGATTCCGGGTCAGACCCGGGTTCCATGCGCACTACAGCCAAGCGAGATGGTGACGAATGGGTGCTCAACGGCACGAAGATGTGGATCACCAATGGGTCCATCGCCGACGTGGCGATCGTCTGGGCCGCGGCGGACGACGACATTCGCGGTTTCGTCGTGCCAACAGACATACCCGGTTTCTCCGCGAATAAGATCGTTCAGAAGATGTCCCTCCGAGCATCGGTGACAAGCGAGCTCGTGCTCGATGGTGTTCGCCTTCCCCTTGACGCCGTCTTGCCGGACGTCAAAGGGCTGAAAGGCCCACTCTCGTGTCTCAATCAGGCACGCTTCGGAATCATGTTCGGAGCTGTTGGCGCAGCTCGTTCGTGTTATGAGACCGCACTCGAGTACTCCAAAGCCCGCGAGCAATTCAACAAACCGATCGCCGGCTTCCAGCTCACCCAGCGCAAGCTCGTCGAGATGATGATCGGTATCAACACGGGAATGCTGCTGGCGCTTCATCTTGGCCGAAAACACGACGAAGGCACCCTCTCCGCTGAACAGGTGAGCTACGGAAAACTCACGAACGTGCGGATGGCGCTCGAAGTTGCTCGTGAGGCCCGCGGTGTGCTCGGTGCAAGTGGCATCACGCTCGAGTATCCAGTGATCAGGCACATGAACAACCTCGAGTCTGTCTCTACCTATGAAGGCACGAACGAGATCCATACGCTGATCCTCGGTCAGGCGATTACTGGTATCGCTGCGTTCGAATAGCCGTGCAGCGGCTTGTTCTCGCGTCCGGATCGCCGCGCCGATCGTTGCTTCTCGCGACGGCGGGTTATCCCCATGATGTCCGCGTAGGTGATGTTGACGAAACCTTGTTCGACGATGAACCCGTCCCGGATGCGGTGCTGCGCCTGTCACAACTCAAGGTTGGTTCCGTAGACCGAGTGCGAGGCGAAGTCGTGCTCGGTGCCGATACGATGGTCGTTCTCGACGGCAAACCCCTGGGAAAACCGCAGGACGCGAATGATGCCAGAAGCATGCTCGATCGCCTCTCTCATCGAACACACTCAGTCCTCACGGGTTGGACGGCTCATGGCGACCGAGGTGAGCGATTCGGCATTGCAGAGTCTTGGGTGACGTTCAAGTCCCTGACTACGAAAGAGATCAACTCCTACATCGACGACGTTCGGCCATTCGACAAGGCGGGGGCGTATGCCCTCCAGGGTGACAGAGGTCGACTTGTGGCCGAGGTCAACGGCTCGAGAGCGAACGTCATGGGTCTCCCTCTTCAGGACGTCGTCGCGGCACTGGACGATCTCGGACTCGTGTGCTCAGCCACGGATCGCTGAACTCACGACCTTCATCATGTCGGTCGTCTTGCCCGACATCGCGTAGTCCACAAGCCTCTCTCCGACGTTGTGCATCTGTTTGTTCGTGATGAAGAACACAGGCTTTGGCGCCATATGTATCTCACCCTTCGTCAGGGTGCGGTGACTTGGAGCGAACGGACCACGGGCCACAGCTTTCTGTGCGTCGTCGAGCATCAGCGTGTTGTGCACGACACCGACGCCACTTCCGATGTCCGATGGAACGTTCCCAGGGAAGGCTCCCCATGGACAACGAGACAGGAGATAGACCGAGGCGCTCCACGTGTTCACACCGATTCCGCCGTAGCGGAGACCGGCGATCATCTGATCGATCGCCGCCGGAAAACGCTTCTCGGTCTTCGGGTGCACGACAATGCTCGCGCCCAACGTGCCGACGAGCACCTCGTTGGCAAATGATGTCGCTGCGGCAACATAACTTGGAACATCAGGGCTGGGAAGAGCCACGACAGATAGTGCCGGCGCGAAATACTCGGTCGTGAACGCGGCATCGTCGGTCGAACCAGCGTCGAGGCCGGTGACGAGGAACCTCTTGGTCTCATCGCCAAACGTCTCCACCTCGCCAGACCCAGCCTCAACTGCCTCGCAGCGATCGGTTGTGCCCGGGTAATACGCGTCTCTGTCGCCGATTCTGCCCAAGAGGGCGCGAATTTCGTCGAGCAACGCATCGGCGAGATCCCAGGACTCCGGAAGAATCAGAATTTGGGTAGCGACGCAGTTGAATCCCGAGTTGTTCATCTTCTGGGTCACGATGTTCTCGGCCTGAAACCTCAGGTCGGCTCTGGACCAATCACCAGGAACAACGATCGTCGGCGAGACTCCACCCAATTCGGCCGAAATCGGCTTCGTGTTGGTGGGTGTGTCTGCACCGCGGTTCGTTTTCCCCTCCTGCCCTGAGCCGTACCTGATCGTGTTGTAGGTGTCGGCGCTCCCCGTGATGTGGATCGCATCCACGCTCTGGTGCGCTGTGAGATAGGTGCCGACATCACCACCTCCGTATACGAATCTCAGATAGCCGGCATCGACGAAACCCTCAAACACATCCTCGAAGATTTCCCCGAGATACTCGTTGACCGGGTTCATCTTCAGCATCACGACACTGCCCTCGTTGAACAGTTTGTTGAGCACATCGAGCGGCGGAATCGATGCGACGTTCCCTGCACCGAGAATCAGGCAGACCGATCCGGACGGGCTCTCCTTGCGATAGAAGGTCCCGATCTTGTCGCGCAGGGACTCGACCGTCACATCCGGCTGCATCCAGACCTGCGCGGACGATCCGGAGAACAGCAGTTTGTCGCTGGCCGCGAACGGGAGAACATCGAGGATGACTTGCCCATCTGGCCGTTTGTGCACGTTCACTCCATCGAGTACGTCGGCATCTGATGCGATTCGCACGAGAGTCGTCTCTGTGGCATTGATCGCATCGATGAAGGCGAATGGGCCGGCAATCCATTCTTCGCCGGCCAGCGGTGTGTCCATTGACAGGCCCTTCGCCTTCGCAGCGGCCTCCACCCACCTGCGGGCATGGGCGCCTGCCTTCGTTCGCAGCTCGCCGAGCATTTCGAGCTTGGTCTGGATGTCAAGCGATGCCCACGCGTCCTTCGACGCCTGGAGATCCGAAAGGGCTGTGTCGATGTGTTCGGTATCCATGATCGGAATCTAGCTGACACGAACTGCCACCGCGGCGGTGGGGTACCATCGTTCCATGGATATCTCAGGTTCAGCAGCTGTTGTCACAGGCGGAGCGTCCGGTCTCGGCGCCGCGACCGCACGAGGCCTCGTCGCCGGGGGAGCGATCGTCACACTCATCGACCTCAATAGTGAGGCGGGTGACGCGACGGCTGCCAAGCTCGGCGGTGGCACCAGATTCGTACAGGCAGATGTGACAGATCCGATGGCGATTGCAGGTGCGGTGGCACTCGCAGGCGAAGACGCCCCTCTGCGCATCGTCGTCAATTGTGCTGGCATAGCGATCGGTGCACGCACGATCGGCAGGGATGGGGATCCGGCGAGCCTCGAGGCGTTCACCAGAGTGGTCAGCGTCAACCTGATCGGCACCTACAACGTGTCAAGCCAGGCAGCCGCTGTCATGTCGAGGACCGATCCACTCGAGCATGGTGAACGGGGTGTCATCGTCAACACAGCCTCGGTGGCGGCATTCGAGGGTCAGATCGGACAGACGGCCTATTCGGCATCGAAGGGCGGCATCGTCGGCCTGACACTGCCGATGGCGAGGGATCTTTCCTCGATCGGCGTGCGAGTGAACACCATCGCACCCGGCATCATCGATACGCCCCTTCTTGCCGGCCTCAACGATGAGATGCGCGAAGCCCTCGCCCGAAACGTACCGTTTCCGAAGCGGCTCGGGACACCGGAGGACTACGCCTCGTTGGCGATCGAACTCATCTCGAACGGATATATGAACGGCGAGACCATCCGCATGGACGGTGCACTCCGCATGGCGCCGAGATAGTCCGCGGTTCCCCCGATCCGCAGGCCGGCACATGATCAACTTCCAGGATCCCGAATTCCTTCAGAACCCGTATCCGACTCTCAACTCGGTGCGAGAACAGACACCGATATTTCGACAGGCGAAGGACAAGAACGGGCAAGAGATGTGGTTCATCACGCGCCACGATGATGTCCATCGAGCCTTGCGAGACCGCAGATTGGGACGAAGCTTCGAACACGTCTTGACACACGACGATGTCGGTGCAACTCCGCCTCCCCCCGAATGGAAGCCATTCACCGACCTCGAGCGATGGTCGATTCTCCAGCTCGAGCCACCAGAGCACACTCGAATACGCACGCTCCTGTCGCGCGAGTTCACGCCAAAGCGCGTGGCAGGGCTCCAGCCAAGAATGGTCGAAATCGTCGATGATCTCCTTGACACGGTAGATCCGGCCGCGTTCGAGCTGCTGACCGACTTCGCCCAGCCGTTCTCGCTGCAAGTGATGTGCGATCTGCTTGGTGCTCCGTTCGAGGACAGGCAGCAACTGCTCGACTGGTCTCATCGCATCGTCAAGATGTACGAGCTGACGACATCGGAAGATCAGATCACGGCAGCTATCCGGGCCTCCAGGGAATTCACCGAATGGACAAGGGAGCTCGTCATGGAACGTCGCAAGAAGGCGACGGACGACCTCGTTTCGGGATTGTGCGCGGTCGAGACCGAAGATGGACGGCTCTCAGATGATGAGATCATCTCGACAGTCGTCCTTCTCTTGAACGCCGGTCATGAGGCAACGGTCAACACACTCGGAAACGGGATCGTTGCGCTGCTCGACCATCGCGACCAGTGGCTACGACTCGTCGAGGGCGATGTCGACTATCGAACCGCACCGGAGGAGCTTTTCAGGTACGACTCCCCACTTCAGCTCTTCGAGCGCTGGGTGCTTGCCGATGGGTACGAAGTCGCGGGCCAGGCAGTCGGGCGCGGGGAGAAGATCGCGATGCTCTTCGGATCTGCGAATCGCGACCCAAGGAAGTGGGATCAACCGGACCATTTCGATATCGGCCGCGGCGACCCAACGCACGTCACCTTCGGATGGGGTCTTCACCATTGCATCGGAGCACCGCTTGCCCGACTCGAAGTATCAACAGCTCTCGAACGTTTGACCGAGAGGTTCCCCGACGCCGAGTTATCAGCCAAACCGGTCCGTTACCCGACATTCGTGATCCACGGATACGAACGTGTCTTCGTGAATCTGCGCTAAACCGGCGGCATGCTGCGGTTTCGTCCTCAGCCGACCGTCCCCTGACGCCGGATCAACTCGTGCATCGCAATGCCCGATGCAACGCCGACGTTGATCGAGCGGGTTGAACCGTGTTGGGTTATGTGGAGAACGCTGACACAGTGACCGACCATCTCGTCCGAGAGGCCCGGTCCCTCCTGGCCGAACACAAGCACACACCGTTCAGGCACCGGCGCGGATTCAATCGGCTCGGATCCTGCGCGAATGTCAATGCCGATGAGCGGTAGCCCGGCACCTTCTGCCCACGCGACGAAACCATCCACAGTCGGGTGGTAGTCGACGTGCTGATACGTATCGGTCACCATGGCCCCTCGTTTGTTCCATCTTCGCTTTCCTACGATGTGCACGGTGTGAGCGAGGAACGCGTTTGCGTTGCGGACGATCGTGCCGATATTGAAGTCGTGCTGGAAGTTCTCGATCGCAACATGGAATCCGAGACGCTTCGTATCCAGATCGGCAATGATGGCATCACGGGTCCAATAGCGGTACTCGTCCAACACGTTTCTACGGTCTCCGTTCGCGAGGAGCTCGCGATCGAAGCGGTTATCTTCGGGCCGGGGGAGGGGATGCGGGCCGACACCCACCTTCCTTCCATCAGTCATCGGCACCGAGTTCCATTCCGGACAGAGCTTCGAGCGCCTTCACAAGAGCGTGGTTCCCTTCAGCCCCCAGACCGCGTTCCTGTAGTGCGCGATACATTTGGAATACGAGCGCGGTACCAGGGACGGGAACACCAAGGTTGTCAGCAGCCTCCAACACGAGTCTGAGATCCTTTTGTTGTAAATCGATGGTGAATCCAGGTCGCCAATCTCTGCTGATCATCTGCGGACCCCGGTGAGAGAGCATCCACGAACCGGCGGCACCACCTTCGACCGCCTTGAGAACAGTGCCAAGTTCGAGCCCCCCTGCGTTCGCAAGCAGCAGAGCTTCGGACACAGCGAGCTGGTTTACGACCACGAGGATCTGGTTGACGGCCTTGACGAGTTGCCCAGAACCCGTGGGTCCGACATGGGTGATCGTCGAGCCGACAGCCTCGAGATATGGCATCGCCCGCTCCAGCTGAGCAGCCTCACCACCGACCATGATGCTCAGCGTTCCGTTCACCGCACCCTCCGAACCTCCGGAGATGGGTGCGTCGAGCCAGTGACCACCGCGCTCCTCGATTGCTGCTGCGAAACGTGTTGTGGCCTCCGGGGAGATCGTGGAGTGATCGATGATCAACCCACCGGGACGAAGCTCCGCAGCTACGCCATTCTCACCGAATACCACCGCCTCCACGTCGGGAGTGTCCGACACACAGAGCATGACGATGTCACACGCGGCTGCAACCTCGGCGGCCGAGGCGAGAAGAGATGCTCCGTCCGCGACAAGATCGTCGGCTCGCGAAGTAGTGCGGTTCCAAACTGCAATATCAATGCCGGCCGCGATCAGATTGGCCGCCATGCCATGACCCATGATCCCGAGTCCGACGAAACCTATCGATTCCACTGCTCCTCCTACGCTGTTGCGGCTTGTGGCTTCCGACCGTAGTAGCGGCTGAGCATGAGCGCTGGAACGAGGGACAGACCCGACAGTACGAACGCGACCATGAACGGAGTGTGTGGACTGATCGCGAACAGTACGCCGGACACAGCTGTGGACATGATCACCGCGAGGCTCGTCGTTGATTGGAACACGCCGAGTACACCTCCTCGCATCGAATCGTCGACCGACCGAGTCGCGAGCGCTTGGAGCGTCGGAATGAGCAAACCAGATCCGACGGCGAACATCGCCGATCCCAAGCCTGCCACCCACACCATTGTCGCGATGGCGAACAACCCGAGGCTGCCGGTTCGCACAACGATCGCGACCACCATGACCCTCGGCTCGCCGAAACGTTCGATTGCCCTCCCGAGCAGTGCTGTCTGCGTGAGGACCTGTGCCAAACCAAGGATTCCGAGGAGGAGCCCAACACCGAGTTCTGCATTCGATTCGAAGAGCACAGCGTCTCCGAAGAGAGCGAAGGTCGCCATGACAACACCAAGGGCGGACTGAGCCACGAACACGATGACCAGGGTACGCCTCAGAGGCTTCACGCGAAGGGTCTCGGCGAGCGACAGCCTCTCGGCCACGGCTTCGTGCTCGGCGCGCTCTTCAGCCGTCATCGATTCGTCAAGCGTGAACACGGTCAGGAGAACGACAGCGGCAGCCGCCCCGGCGGCGATGAAGTAAGGCACCCGGGGACCAAGGCCGACGAGGATTCCTCCAATGGCAGGACCTATGAAGAAGGCGACGCCGAAGGCAGCAAATACGAGACCAAGCGCCTGGGCCCGTTTCTCCTTCGGGGTGACGTCGGTCACATACGCTTGCGCTACAACGATGTTCCCGCCCGTGATTCCGTCAAGGATCCGTGAGGCAAAGAGGACCCACACGGCTCCTGCCATGCCGAACATGACGAAAGAGACCACAGTGCCGACCTGCGAGACGATGAGTACAGGAACACGCCCGATCCTGTCGCTCCAGCGTCCAAGAATCGGTCCGCCGATGAACTGCGCGGCATAGAACGACGCAACGAGCAGCGTGATCAACGTCGGAGACATGTCGAACTCGTTCTTTGCGAACAAAGGGATGATCGGCAGGATCATCGAGGCCCCGACCATCTGTACAAAGACGATGAGCAGGATCGTGACCAGTCGTTTGTCGAGGTTCTTGCGGTCCATAAGTGTGGGATTGCGAAGACATGAGGCTACCGCCGGCGACGGACCACACGCAGCAAGAAATTCTCAGATAGACATTCCCATAGTACGCGACTACGCTATTATTCGTTAGGTCGAAGAGACTGAAGAAGTCGACTAAAGGATTAGAGACCCCGGGTGTCGCAGTTGGGGCAGCACTCGGGGTCGCCTCGCGAGAGAGGGCGCCACCTGTGTGGCGCCCTCTCTTGCTGCTGAGTCGATCTACTGCGTGCCTGCGACCTGCCGGATGCGGAAGGTTTGGAAACGGATCACCGTAGCGATCGCTACCAAGCCAAGCGTGATAGCAAACAGGTACAGGACAACGCCGAAGCGTCTCGCCGCTTCCAGCCATATGGTCCACTGCTCGATCTTCACCGCTGACCAATCTCCGGCGGCGATCGATACGCCTGCTATGACATGCAGCACGACGGCGACCAGGAGAATCATCATCCCCATCGCCATGAGGACGATGAACGCTTTCACGGTGCCCGGCACCTTGAGCGTCTCTATGCCTCCGCCTGCGGCCTCTTGCACCGATCCGCCACCTACCCGGAATTCACCGAGAATCTTGGCGATGGCGAACGAGATGGCGGCAAACACCGTTGCAAACCCGAAGAACATCGCTGCGGGAATGTACTGTCCGAATGCCGCGATCTGGAGTGGATCGTCACCGGTCGAGATCATGTTCGCCCGCACGAGTGACAGGATGAAACCAATGGCAAAAGCCATGAGGGACATGACGAACATCGGTCGCCAGAGCGCCGCCCCCATCTTCTGGGGCAGGATGCGGTCTGGTGCTTCTGTACTTGATTCAGTCTTGAAGTCGTTGATATCTTGTGTAGTCATCTTGATTTCTCCTATTCGCCCGTGACGACGATGGAACGGATCCGTGAATACTGGAACCCGAGCACATTCGCGATCGTCGCGAGAGCCAGAACGACGCCGGCGAGCAAAAGCGCTAGACCGAGCTCACGGAACGGTCCAAGCCATGCCCACCAGGGGGTGATCTCTGCAAGCGTGTCGAACGTCAGCGTGTACAGATACAGGCCGAACTGCGCTATCGAGATCATGAGGCCGGACACCATGAGGGCGACAAATGCCTTCGCTGTCGATGGCATCTTCAAGGTCGTGACTCTGATACCCATGGCCTGCTGCACCTCACCACCGCCTTCTCGCAGTGATGCAAGGATCGATCCGAGCAGGAACGAGATCCCTGCGAGCACGAGCCCTTCGCCGAGGAACTGGAGTCCCTGGGTCCATCCTGCAGCCCCAAGCCCAGTCCTGGTTCCGATGTTGGTCGACCAAACGATCGAGGTCACGAATCCTGCGGTGACGAGCATCGGTCCCATGACGACCATCGGGAACCACATGGTTCTTGCCATCTTGTGGATCGGGAGGAGAGCAGGTGATGTCTCGGTAACGGTTGCCGGTCCATAGTCGGTGTCGATGTCTCCGACATCCGGTCCGGTTCCGCTCTCAGTGGGTCGTAGTGCGGCCAGGGAGACCTTGACACTTTCGACTCTGAGCCAGAGACGGACCAGGATACCGATCAGGGACACCGCGATGCCGAACTTCAATGTCACCAGCGCCAATGTCTGGAGCCCGAATCCGACCGCAAGCAACTGTGCGGCGTCTTCACCACCGGTGCCTACATCGTTCGCCGCTGTGAGCGAGATGCCCACCACGATCATCGCGAGCACGATACCGACCAAACCGATACCGACCGCTAGCTTCGAGTGATCTGCAACGGTCCGATAGTCTTCCGATGCCGGTGTCACCAGCTTGTCAAATGCAACTGCCATGACAGTTCCTTCCTGTTGTGTGCGTTGCCTCCCCGAACAACCTGCCCGACTCTGTCAAGCGCCCGACATTGTCAAGTGCCCGACAGTTGAACCTGGCAGCTCATCGATCAAGCAGGCTGTTCCGAATCCTGCTCGCTACCGTCCACAGATCGAAACGGGAGGGATATGACCACCGAGACGCCATTGGTAGGGGAGGAGAAGGACACCCTGCACGCATTTCTCAAGAAACAGCGCGCAGTGATGCTGTGGAAACTCGAGGATCTGAGCGACGAGGACTTGCGACGACCCATGGTGCCCTCTGGTACGAACCTGCTCGGAATGGTCAAGCATCTGGCCGCTGTTGAGTACGGGTGGTTCTGCCCGACATTTGGAGTCGAGACCGAGCCGCTGCCGTTCGATGAGAGCGACCCGGAGTCCGATCTGCGGGTGGACCCAGACGAATCGACCCAGGACATCCTCGACTTCTACGATCGGGCACAGGCGGCGGTTGATGCAATCATCGACGCACACGATCTTGACGACACAGGAAAACCGTGGACGGGCGAGGCGACATCGCTTCGTTGGATCATCGTGCACCTGATCGAAGAGACTGCCCGCCACGCAGGGCACGCCGACATCATTCGAGAACTGATCGACGGCGGCACGGGCTATCTGCCACCTCGGGACTGATCTTCGATCGGGGACGTTGCTACCGATTCACACCCGTGTGAAGTCATTGATGACCACGAATCCGTTCCCTGGAAACGAATCCATCGCAACCAGGTGATCCCTGCCCTCTGCCAATGTCACCGTCCTGGTAACCAGGACCTCGGGCGACGCGATTCCCCGTGCGATCATTTCAAGCATCGGCGGGTACCGCCAGGCCGGCATGCCATGGACACCTCGGAGTGTGATCTCATCGGAATGCAGCCTCCACATGGGAATGACGGGATCCGAGTTCCCACCGATCATCAGTCCGACCTGGATGTGTCTGCCGCGCTTGGCAAGACTCAGGATCGAAGACGCGGCGGTTTGGGCCGATCCAAGCGCATCGATGGACACCTGGGCGCCTCCATCAAGGAGCTCACGAACGGTATCGGCATCGTCTGAGGCATCGTGCGCAAGGACGACGTCGTTCGCACCCAACTCGGTAGCGATCTCGAGTGCTGTTCTGTCGATGTCGACGGCAACGACTCTCGCCCCGAGCGCTGAAGCGATCATCACGGCAGACAACCCGACACCGCCGCACCCCCATATCGCAACGCGGGAGCCTTCCGTCACTTCTCCCTGATCAACAACCGCCCGATAGGCCGTCGCGAATCGACAGCCGAGGCCGGCGGCGGCTTCGAATGTCATGTCGTCAGGGAGCCGTACGAGGTTTCCAGCAGCGTACGGCAGTCCAACGAACTGGGCGAAACCTCCGAAACCCGAAAACCCCGGCTGGTACTGGTTGTCACATAGCTGTTGGTTCCCCGAAAGGCATTCACGGCATTCGCCACAAGCAAGCACAAAGGGCACCGTTACACGATCTCCGACCTCGAACCCCTTCACATCGTGATGTTTGGCGATGATCGATCCTGCCATCTCGTGACCGGGAACATGAGGAAGCGCAACAAGCGGGTCGTGACCCATCCAGGCGTGCCAGTCGCTCCGACAGATGCCGTTGGCCTGAATCTCGAGGATGACACCTCCGGCCGG
>BTQL01000029.1:0-27385 GCA_036985855.1 Acidimicrobiia bacterium
GTGGGCCTACCTGGATTTGAACCAGGGACCTCATCCTTATCAGGGATGCGCTCTAACCAGGCTGAGCTATAGGCCCGTGTGGAGTTCGAAAGGTTACCAACAGGAGTGGTCAATCGGCAGGGTTGGCATGCCTCGTTTCCTTCAGGTCCCGATGCCGTAGGCCGGTATCGTTGACCGTTCGGAGTTGTGTGTCGTGGTCGAACGGGACAATTTCAGCTTTCACTTTGTCGATCTCGGCGACGTACCCGATGCGTCGGTAATCCGGGATGCGACCATCCCGTCCGAGAACCGTCAGAGAACGAGGCGCCGCCGGCTACGCATGTCCTGGGGCGCCTGGGGAAGATCCCAGAGGAAAAGCGTAGGTCACGGATCGATGTTTCCTTTGAGAAGTCCATCGATCGACCGGTCGTAGATCGCAAGTTCCAATTCCGTTCGTGGAGCACAGAATGGCGCCGGTTGTTTCTGGTACGCTCGCGCACCTTCCGTTCTACCAGGAGAACCGGTGTCCAATACGAACCTGAACGGCCGTTCGCTGGCTGACGTGGGCACGCAACCCGACGAGCTCACCCTCAGGGCTGAATCGAACATGCGCTGGCTCGTGCTGATCTTCCGGTTGCTTGGGTGGTTCTGGATGTTGCTTCTTGTCGGTGCGACTCTCGCGATCGACGATCAGGCCGACAAGACGATCACGATTGGCGCCATGGCACTCGCAACCTTGTGGACTGCTGTCACGTGGTGGGCGTCTCGGCACCGTTCACGGCTCGGATCGGCGTGGTTCGTCATCGCAGATGGCGTCGTGGCGCTGCTCGTCGCTTGGGCATCATATGTGGCTCACGCTGGCGATCTCTTCCACGGCGGATATCCCATCTCCTGGATGGCAGTGGCTGCCTACGGTGGAGGTCTGCGTTGGGCTGTGCCTGCATCGCTCATCATCGGGGCCCAACAGTCGATTCTGCTTCTCCAGAACGGAAGAACCGCTGTCGCAGCCGTCGGCAGCATCGTGTTCGTCGGATATGCAGTCATCATCGGCTGGCTCTTCGGGATGATCAGAACGTCCGACAGGGAACGTCGCAAGGTCGCTGCGGAATTGGCGACGGAGCGTGGAGAGAGCGCCAGGCGTCTCGAACGTCTCGAGCTTGCCAATCGCCTCCACGATTCGGCGCTACAGACCCTCCAGGTGATCGATGCCGATGCCGATGATCCTGAGCGCGTCCGTATGCTTGCGAGACGTCAAACCCGCGAACTGCGAGATCTTGTCGATGCATATGCATCAGGCGGGTCCGACCTCCGTTCGGAGTTACTCATCCTTGCTCGGGAAATCGAGGAGCTGTTCAACACAGAAGTAAGTGCCGTTATCCGTGCCGACGTCGACATGGACCCAACGGTTGGCGCGCTTGTTGAGGCAGCACGAGAAGCAATGACGAACTCGGCGAAGCATTCAGGCACAGAGCGGATCGACCTGTATGCCGCCCTCGAAGGTGGCGCTGTCGCAATCTACATCAGGGATGAAGGCCGGGGTTTCGATGTCGAGCTTGTCAACAAGGGTCACGGACTTGAGCATTCTGTTCGCGGCAGGGTGAGTGAGGTCGGCGGTGACGTTTGTATCGAGAGCAGACCGGGGGAAGGAACGGAGGTCAGGGTCTCTGCGGTGCCTGAGGGAGCGCTGTCATGACAAAACCTCGCGTTGTGCTGGTCGATGACCACGAGATTCTTCGTGCTGGAGCTGCGAAGTATCTCGCAGACGAGTTCGATGTCGTTGGCGAGGCGGGCGACGTACAAGAGGCAGTGGAGACGATCGTGTCAACTGATCCGGATGGAGTGCTACTCGATGTCCACCTCCCGTCTGGATCGGGAGCCGAAGTCGTGCGGGCCGTGCGGGCCGCGAAGATTGAGTGTCGCTTCGTTTGTCTCTCCGTTTCAGCGGATAGGCACGACGTGATCAAGATGCTCCAGGCCGGAGTGGACGGCTATCTGGTCAAGTCGACGCTTGGTGTCCGATTGCCGGAGCTTGTGGCCGAGGCGCTTGATGGGTCGATGCCAGTATCACCGCAGATCGCCGGTTTTCTGCTCGACATCGATGACGCTGTCTCGAAGGAGCCTGCCATCGAGCGGCTCTCCCCTCGCGAGAGGGAGGTTGCAAGGTTCATTGCCCGTGGCTATTCATACCGCAGGACTGCCGATGCGATGTTCGTCTCTGTGAAGACCGTCGAGACTCACATGAGCCACATCTTCGAGAAGTTGGGTGTCGCAAGCCGTCACGAGCTGGCGGTGAAGGCCTTCGAGTCCGGCCTGATCTCCCCGGATGGACGGTAGCGCATTTGCCGGAAATCAGGGTTCTCCCCGATACCGCTCATGGCGTGTCTGTTGCACAATTGCGTCAGAGCCTGACGGATCCGGTCCACGGTCAACCACCTCAGACTTCGGTCTCTCGATTTCGCAAAGGAACGAGAGTGGCTGCCCAGACGAGCGGCGACACCAGCGCAGGTCGTGGGCCTTCAGGGGGATCCGTCGGGTTCTCTGGTGCTCTGCAGGTCTCAGGCATCAGGTATCAAGACTCAGACGTATAGCGACTTTTCGAAGACATGCCGGTGTCGCGTCCCGCTTGAGTATGCTGCATCGCTATTCCAGGGGAAGGACGAAAGATGATCAAGTGGATTCTTCTTGCGCACGTACTTGGTGGGGCGTCGTGGTTCGGAGCGCATGTCTATGTCGAGGGACTGATGGCTGCTGCGGCACGTACGAGAGACCCTGAAACCATCATGACGGTTGGTCTCAAGGTGACCAAGACGAACGACCGTGTACTCGGAGGTGCCGGATTCGTCACACTCATTTTCGGTATCTGGCTCGTACTCGGGTCCGTCTATGACTTCGAGATGATTTTTGTCACCGTCGGTTTCGCGGTGGCGGTCATCGGTCTTGTCATGGGTGTATTCATCTTCAAACCGAAAGGTGTGGAGGTCGAGGAGCTCGTTGCAGAGCGCGGGCTGACCGATCCAGAAGCGATGGCCAAGATGAAGTCTCTCGGCAACCTGGGCCACGTCATGACACTTCTGGTTACGATCGCCATGATCCTGATGGTCCTCAAACCAGGAGTGTGATCGAGCGCACACGCCAGGACTCACAGCTCGCACTCAGGCATCACGGAAAGGCATGAACCGCGAACTGTGAGCGGTGAACTGCTATACACTTTTGCTATCCCACGGGGACGTAGCTCAGCTGGGAGAGCACCTGGTTTGCAACCAGGGGGTCGTCGGTTCGAGTCCGATCGTCTCCACACCATAGACAGGAGAAGTCATGCACGACGCAGTGATCGTTGACGCAGTACGTACGCCTCTTGGTAGACGCAATGGGGTTCTCTCCGACTGGCATCCCGCGGATCTCGCGGCCGAAACACTGAAGGCACTTGCTGAACGCAACAGTCTTGATCCAACTCTCGTCGACGACGTCATCATGGGGTGCGTCTCCCAGGTAGGCGACCAAACCTGGAACATCGGTCGCAACGCGGTTCTCGGTGCTGGATGGCCAGAATCCGTTCCCGGCGTCACGATCGATAGACAGTGTGGGTCATCACAGCAATCCGCTCACTTTGCCGCCCAGGGGGTAATGGCAGGATCGTACGACATCGTCGTTGCTGCAGGCGTTGAGTCGATGTCGCGAGTTCCGATGGGTTCGTCGGCTTCGACAGGTCGGCCGTTTGGCGAAAAGATGCGCGAGCGGTACCAGAACAATCTCATCCCCCAGGGTCTATCGGCGGAGATGATTGCTGAGCGTTGGGACATCCCGCGCGAAGAACTCGACGGTTATGGATACGACTCGCACATGCGCGCACTCGGGGCAACGGAGGAGGGACGTTTCGAGAACGAGATCGTTCCGATTGAAGTGAAGGAAGATGGCGTCGTGACGTCCGTCGGCAGAGACGAGGGCATCCGTCCATCGACAACTCCCGAGGCTCTGGCTGCACTCAAACCAGCCTTCAAGGACGACGGTGTCGTGACTGCTGGAAACTCATCCCAGATCACGGATGGCTCGGCAGCATTGCTCATCATGTCCAGGGTGAAAGCCGATGAACTCGGTTTGAAGCCACGTGCTCGTTTCGTTTCCTTCTCGCTTGTTGGAACGGATCCGGTCTCCATGCTCACGGGGCCGATTCCCGCCACAGAGAAGGTGCTTGCCCGTGCCGGCCTATCGATCTCAGATATCGACCTCTTCGAGGTCAACGAGGCATTTGCGGCGGTCATAGGGGCTTGGCTCAGGGAGACAGGCGCCGACTGGGACAAGGTCAACGTCAACGGTGGGGCGATCGCTCTCGGTCATCCGCTCGGCGCGAGCGGTGCGCGGCTCATGACCACGCTGCTCAACGAACTCGAGCGCTCCGGAGGCAGGTACGGACTCCAGACGATGTGCGAGGGTGGTGGTTTGTCGAACGGAACGATCATCGAGTCCCTCGCGTGACGTTTGCGTTCGTCGTTGCGGTACTGATCGGAATCGGAATCCTTGCTGGAACCCTCTGGTCGGTCAAGTTCATTGCCACAGGTCCACCACCTGAGCCGAATCTGGACGAAATCAAGGAAGTCGATGTGCCCTACGTGTGTGCGGTATGTGGTATGTCTCTGACGGTGACACAAGCTCAGGACGGTGATATCTCACCTCCCCGTCACTGCCGTGAGGACATGATCCGAGCATAGATCTGCCTGTTTCGCGGTATCTCTTCTGAGATATTCCCACCTGTGGACAACCGAATGCGTAGATCGTTCAGCTCTCTGTGGCTCGCTCACAGTCGGCCAGATGTGTTGGCATCCGCGGTCCAGGGAATACCGTCCACCGTCTCCGTGAAGTAACGATCGCGTCGCTATCGATAGTTCATCGTCATGGCAAAACCGATGCCGATGCCCGTTAGTCCGATGAGCAGGGGAATGTTCGATGTTTCGCCCGGCAGAAGTCCTATGTAGTTCAGCAGAATGACGATGACTCCCACGGCCATGAGGCCGAACATCAATGACACGTACCAGATCGGGGACGGACCCTGCTCATCGATGGCGGCCGGCTTGTGCGATGGCGGGGTTGGACTCTTGTTGGCCTTTTTGCGGCCCTTTGAAACAGGCATGTGTACAGGATATCGGGTTTTGGGCATCGAATTTTGCATTTCGCTGTAGCCTCGTTCGGGATGAGCGACACGATGACCGAGAAGGTCGGCCCTGTACAGAAGCCTTCGCGGCGTAACGGATTGATCGTGCGGGTAATCCGCTTTGTAGGGTGGACGAGTATCTGGGTGGGATTGTTCCTGCTCGGGTTCATCGTCCAGCAGCTGGTCGTTACGACGTTTCTTGCGCAGCAGAACAACGTTGCGCTTGTGGAGGTGGCGGAGGAACGCTTTGCCACCGCCGAGGTCACCGAGGTTCCCTATGTTGCGCCTGGGTCGCCAGAGCTGACGGACCCCGAGGACGTCGCCCTCCCCGTTCCGATCCTCAGGGTGGAGCCGTCTCCATCGGAGGGTGAGAGTTTCGCGATCATTCGTATTCCTTCCCTCGAACGACTTCAGGACGGTTGGGCGATCGTCGAAGGCGTCAGTCGGTCCAACCTGAAAAACGGCGTCGGGCATATGCCGTCAACGCCGTTGCCCGGCCAGCCGGGAAACTCCGTGATTCCCGGGCACAGAACGACATATGGGGCCCCATTCCACGAATTCGACGAGCTCGAGCCTGGCGACATCATCGAGGTGGAGACCGCAATTGGAGTCCACATCTATGAGGTCCGCGAGATCATCATCGTCCAACCCACGGAGATTTGGGTCACCCAGCCGCGCGACGGAGCCTGGCTCACTCTCACCACCTGCAACCCGAAGTTCAGTTCACGCGAGCGCCTTGTTGTGTTCGCCGAACTCATTGGCGGTCCGAATTTCGAGGTGATCTACGGATGATGGCGAGACGCATGTTCAACGCTCTTCCTGGCCCTACGCCTGTCAGGATCATTCTGGCAACGATCATCCTCGTGGTCGCGTTCATAGCGTTGATGTTCGTGTACGACTGGATGGGCAACAACCTCCTCGACTCCGGTGGAACGATCTCGTGAAGGTCCTGATTCTGGACAATTACGATTCGTTCACTTACAACCTCGCTCAGTACATCGGCGAACTCGGGGCAGACCCGATCGTATATCGCAACGACGTGTTGGCCACGAACGAAGCGAGAGCACTCAAGCCAGACAGACTCGTTATCTCGCCGGGACCTGGTAGGCCTGAGGACGCCGGCCGATCGATCGAATTCGTTCAGACGTTCGGCCGCGATGTTCCAACGCTAGGCGTATGTCTTGGCCTTCAGGTTGCGGTGGTTGCTTTCGGTGGTTCCGTCGGACTCGCGCCCGAGCCTCGACACGGAAAGACCTCACCTATCTCCCATGACGGTAAGGGCGTGTTCAGAGGTCTACCGAACCCATTCGAGGCGACCAGGTATCACTCGCTTGCTGCGATCGAACTTCCGGATGCGCTGGTGGCCACTGCACACTCAGACGATGGCGTCATCCAGGGTGTCAGGCACGTCCAGTACCCCGTGGCTGCAGTCCAATTCCACCCGGAGAGTATCATGACCGTCCGCGGCAAAGACCTTCTAGCGAATTTTCTGGCCTAGACGCACCACGAGGCCTCGAGAGTTCGCTCAGGAGGACGACGATTCGATCAGGCCTTCGGTTTCGAGGCTTGCGATGGTTTCGGCGGTTTCCTGATCTGATCGGCCGAGCGCATGCCCTACTTCGTTGAGATCGATACTGGCCAGGTGCGCACGAAGAAGGGCTCCGCGGAGTTGACGATGGGACCCTTCGAAGGACGACTGGCGCGGTGGAGGTTCATAGACCGCAGGATCGGCGCACCACTCCCTCACGGGACAATCGCCACAGTTCGGTTCTCTTACCGTACAGACAACCGAGCCGAGGTCCATCAACGCCTGATTCCAATCTCCTGCCGGCGAACCGATCACCCCTGCCGAATACTCGTCGAGGGTCGCATCGGCGAGTGACTCGCCGGCCCAGCGAGACAAGACGCGGCGGAGGTTCGTATCTGTTGCAGGCACATCCATCCCAAACGAGATCGACCCGACCGCTGCTGCCGTGTATGCGCCGACACCGGGGAGCTGCATCAGTCCTTGAATAGTGGTCGGCCAACCCGAATCAACGACCGACGTTGCTGCGTCGCGCAAGCGAAGCACCCGGCTGTTGTAGCCCAGACCCGACCACAGCCGAAGAAGGTCGTCGGTGCGTGCTTGGGCCAGGTCCCCGACCGTTGGCCAGTGGTTCACGAACGCCTCGAACTTCGGGATGACTCGTTCCACCTGAGTCTGCTGGAGCATCACCTCAGAAACGAGGACGGTATACGGATCCTTGTTCTGGCGCCATGGGAGATCACGAGCGTTCGCCTTGAACCAGGTGAGAAGAGCGGCATTACGACCGGCGGGAACAGCCGAACTCGTCAAGGTGCTGGGATGTACAAACCCACGGAGACGGAGGCCCCCACGGCGACGGAGGTGCCTGCGGCGGGGTTCTGCGATACGACCTGGCCGACGAGGGCAGCATCTGAGGTCTCGACGTCCATCGATGGGTTGTTGCTGACTGTCCCTAGTTGTACGCTCGTTGCGAGGGCCTGCGCTTCGGCAAGGTTCATCCCGGTAGTGAAGTCCGGTACATCAGGTTGGTATGTGAATGCCGTCACCTCAACGAAAGAACCCTCGTCGACCATGGTTCCGACGCCGGGATCCTGGGTTGCCACGGTGTTGTCCTTGGCTTGGACGTTCGTCACAGCGGTACCGATGAGGTCGAGTGACAGTCCAGCCGAGGATGCGGCGTTCTGAGCATCGACAAGGTCCAGGTCAAGCAGGTTCGGTACGGGAATCTGCTGGACGATGCCGAGCTTCACGGTCACCTGTGATCCGACCTCGACCGTTGCCGGCGTTGCCGGATCCTGCTCCGCGACATTCCCGACCAGCCCCGAAGCGATCGGGACCTCGACGGTGTCAGGACTTACGACGAGGAGAAGACCAAGCGCGTTGAGTACCTGCTCAGCTTGGCTTTCGGACATTCCGACCAGGTCGGGCACATCGACCGGCGCAGGTCCCTGGGACACGATGAGGATGATCGTTGCATCGCGTGGGACCACCTGTGCAGCTGCCGGGTTCGTCTCGATGACGAACCCTTCCAGAATCTCTGCGCTGAACTCATCTTGCGTGTCGATGTTCACGAACCCGGCACGTGTCAGCTCGAGAGTCGCTGTCTCGGCAGATTTGCCGGACACGTCCGGTACCTCGACCGAAGAGGGACCACGCGACACGATGAGGTCGACTGCCGTGTCAGGTGAAGCGGTTGTGCCACCGTCAGGCGACTGTGCGATCACGATATTCTCATCGACATCTTCGGTCAGCACGTACTCGATCACACCAACCGTGAATCCCTGCTTCTCGATGCGATCTCTGGCCACGTCAACGTTTTCGGCGATTACGTTCGGAACCCCGAACTCCTCTGGGCCGGCAGAGACGACTACGTCAACGAAGCTCCCCGGTTCCGCTTCTGAACCAGAAGGCGGGTTCGTCCGGATCACAAGGTCGATCTCAATCTCGTCGTTCGTCTCCTTAACCGTTCGCACCTTGAGGTCCATCCCCTGGAGCGTCTCGAATGCCTGTTCAAACGGTACGCCGGTGAGTTCTGGTATCTGCACTGTGCCCACAGCCGGTGTCCCACCAGACAGAAGCCGGAGCAGAAGCCACAAGCCGACAAGGAGTATCACTATCAGCGCACCGACCGCTGCCCAATATCCGGCTTGACTCCGCTCCTCAGCGGGGGTCTCCAGCGTCATCGTTGGATTCGGGCTGCCGACTGCCAGAGGTGGTGCAGCTGCCGCGGTGATCATCGCGGTCGGCGCTGCCGCAAGGAGTGCTGCGGCTGCGATTGGTTCATTCCCACTGAGATAACGCAGAAGATCAGTCCGGAACTCCTCCGCGGTCTGGTACCTGTCTTCCGGTTTCTTCGCGATGGCGTGTTCCGCGATTGCCGCGATCTCGCGAGGAACGTCAGGGTTCACAGCGTCAGGAGCGGGTGCGGGCTCCGACACGTGTTGATACGCAACTGCTACAGGACTTTCTCCGGTGAAAGGCGGCTTGCCAACGAGCATCTCGTAGACAACGATGCCGAGGCTGTAGACATCAGACCGCTCGTCGGCAGGAAGACCTTGAGCTTGTTCAGGTGAGAAGTACGTCGCGGTCCCGATCACCGCCCCCGTACGGGTCAGCTCTTCGGAATCATCAAGAGCTCTAGCGATGCCGAAATCGGTCACCTTCACAGAGCCGTCTTCTGTGATCATGATGTTTCCGGGTTTGATATCGCGGTGGAAGACGCCATGCTGGTGCGCAACGGATAGTGCTGCGGCTGCCTCTGCGGCGATCTCACCAGATCGCCTTGGGAGGAGTGCGCCCTCAGACTTCACGATCTCACGGAGTGTTCGGCCACGAATGAGCTCCATTATCATGAAGTAGGTTCCTTCATCCTGGCCCCAGTCGTAGATGGCCACGATATTCGGATGAGAGAGGTTCGCAGCTGCCTGGGCTTCCCTCCGGAACCGGGCAACGAAGGCATCGTCCGATGCGAAATTTGCATGCAGAAGCTTCACTGCTACCGGGCGATTCAGCAGTATGTCTTCGGCTTCGTAGACGTCTGCCATCCCGCCACGGGCAAGATGCCGAACGATCCGGTACCTACCGGAGAGGATGCGTTCTTCCACGAGCGGGAGGGTAGCTACGCAGCTCAGTAACGGACTGCATCAGAAACCTGACACCAGAACGTTGTCTCTTTCCGTTTCCAGAAGTCAGTTTCAGGCATCTGAACTTTCAGACCCCAAAGAACGCCGCCAGCACCTGCTGAGCGATTGGAGCGGCCACGGATCCCCCTGTTGCAGATTCGCCGAAGTCTCCACCCGACTCGACGATAACGGCAATCGCTATTTGTGGGATATCCGGTCCGGCGCCGACAGGTCCAAATCCGATGAACCAGGCGTGGGGTGCCTTCCCCGTCACTTCGGTCGTGCCGGTCTTCCCCGCGATTCGAATACCCGGTACGGCCGCCTTTCGACCTGTGCCCGAGATCACGACTTGTTCCATCAGATCGGAAAGCACGGAAGCCGAAGCTGGACTCATCGTCCGTCTCCAGGTCGAAGGATCGGTTTGCGACTTGACAGTCCCGTCAGACGTGAACACCTCGTCCACAAGGTAAGGCGTCATGACGTTCCCGCCGTTGGCAACAGCGGCAGCCGTGAGAGCCATCAGAAGGGGTGTCGCTCTGACATCTCGTTGCCCGATAGCGCTTTGTGCGGTGGCTGGCGGGTCGTTCTGGATCGTCCCTGACGGTGGGAAGAAGGAGATGAGGACGGCGAGTTCGAAGGGGATGTCTACGTTGAAACCGAAAGCCGTCGAGGTCACGCCCAGCCGGTTGCCGCCAAGGTCCATCCCGAGCTGTGCGAAGACGGTGTTGCAGGATCTGACGAATGCGAGTTCGAGTTTCACAGACGTGCCGTTGTCGCACACCTTGCCGTTGTAGTTGCTGATCGATGCGTCGCTTCCAGGGAGTTCCAGTGCAGTGGGATCCGCGAATTCGGACGACGGACTGACGAGTCCGGCGTCGAGGCCCGATGCGGTCGTTATCACCTTGAAGACCGATCCTGGAGCGTAGGTTTCGTCGATCGCCCTGTTTCGGAGCGGCTCATTCGGGTCCGCATCGAGCTTCTCCCCGACCAGGCCTGCATCTGGTCCCACGAGATCGTTCGGGTCGAATCTCGGGTACGTGACCATCGCGAGAACGGCACCAGTTGCTGGATCTATCGCCACCACACTGCCCTTCTGGTTCCCCAGCGCCTCGGCGGCGATCTGCTGAAGTGCGTGGTTGAGAGTGAGACGGACACCTCTTGGTTTCGTATCGCCGCCTAGGAGGCCGTTGAGAACACCCGAGATGGTCGCATCTCGATTCGATACGAGATCAGTCGAACGCGTGCGCTCGATGCCTCTCGATCCGTAGAGAACTGAAGTGAATCCAACTGTGTGTGCGTATAGGTCGCCCTCCGGGTATGCGCGTTCATACAGTTTCGAATCCGTTTCGGACGGCGCCGACTCGGCGAGAATCTTGCCATCGGCAGACATGATCGGTCCCCGCTGTCTCCCTGTTCGCCAGGCCACTACGCGTGGGTTTCTAGCATCGTCACGCAAACTGGGACCTTCAACTGCCTGGATGTATGTGGCCGAGGCAATGAGAACTAGAAATGCTCCGAGGATGGCGTATGCGGTGCGCCGAAGTGGGACGTTCATAGTCGTTCTTCGTGGGAGACGCGGAGAAGCACGGAGATGATGACCAGGTTTGCCAGCAGCGATGAACCGCCGTATGACATAAACGGAAGCGTGAGCCCGGTTATCGGTAACAGTCGAAGCACGCCGGCGAGGATGATGAACGCTTGGAGTCCTATGACGATGATCAGGCCACCTGCGAGGTACTTGCGAAATCGGTCTCGCGACCTGATCGCGATCCCGAATCCTGCCGCTATCAGAAGCCCGAATCCGGCCAGAACAGCCAAAGATCCAGCGAGACCCATCTCCTCTGCAACGGCAGCGAAGATGAAATCTGTAGTCGCCGCGGGAATCAGGTCCGGTCGGCCGAGTCCGATTCCTGATCCGGTCAGGGCACCGGATCCCATTGCGAACAACCCTTGAACTGTTTGATACCCGGCATCGGAAAAGTGCCCGAATGGATCAAGCCATGCCTCGATGCGTCTCTGGACATGGTCGAAGGCTTGGTACGCCCCAAACCCTGCGATTGCCACGAGAATCCCACCAGTTATGACATAGAAGGACCGCCCCGTCGCGACGTACAGCATGCCGATGAAGATTCCGAATAGCAGAAGCGATGCGCCGAGGTCTCTCTGATAGATGAGTACGACGAAGGCAGCTCCGGCCGCGAGGAGTACCGGCCCGAGATGACGAGGTTCGGGGATCTTCAACGGTCCGATCTTGCGATCAACGACGGACATCGCCTCGGCTCGCTCAGCGAGGTAGGACGCAAGGAAAATCGTGATCAGTACCTTTGCCACCTCGCCCGGCTGAAAACTCAACACACGGCTGGTCCCCGGGGCGGCGATGCGGACCCAAAGCCGAGACCCGTTGACCGTTGCCCCATGGATCGTCCACGAGTCGGGGAGGAGAGGTAGCAGCAGGAACCCGACTCCGATCGCAAGGGTGACATAGCGGTACTTTCGGAGAACTGCAACTCCTCTGTCCCTCAATGCCCAGAGCAGTGCGGCGGCAGCTGCGGCAGCGAAGATGAGGGACCACCGCTGAAACGCGGCCATGTCGCTGTCGAGTCGATAGATCTCAACGAAGGCGACTGCTGCCAGGAAGGAGGTGATCGGCAGGAGAAGACTGGACGCCCCAGATGCCCATCGAATTGTGGCCAGGTGCAGGCCACCGAAGGACGCGACAAACGCGAGAAATGTCAACGCGACCTGCGCGTCGAGCCAGTTTCCCTCCGTGAACTCGACGATCGCCACACCGATCGCGGCTAGCAGGGCCGCAGCGATGATGAGGCCGGCCTCTGCCTTCCGAGTCATGCCTTTGCGTCGATCACCACGACGGTCGTGTTGTCGACGCCTCCCGCTGTGTTGGCGTGCTCTATCAGCGCCCAGACGGTCGCTTCGACCCCTTGTCCCGCGTCGAGGATCTGCTTGATCCCGAAGTCCGACACCATCGTCGTGAGACCATCTGAGCACAAGAGAATCCGATGGCCGTCGTGCAGCTCGAGTGTCTGGGTGTCGACTCCTACGGGTCCCAGTCCGAGAACTCTCGTGATCAAGTGTCTATGAGGGTGGTGTTCGGCTTCCTCTGGTGTGATGCGTCCGAGTTCGATCAGTTCGTTCACGAGGGTGTGGTCGGTCGTGAGTTGTTCGAGTTGGTCATCCTTGAGCAGATATGCCCGACTGTCGCCCACGTGTGCGAGGTCCATGCTCGCATCCTCGTTGAGTCGCACGAGCGTGAGAGTCGTACCCATCCCAGCCAGCGATGGATCTGCCGCGACCGCACTCGACACGGCTTCGTTGGCCGCTATGACCCGATCTCCCGGTGTGGTCGGATCGGAGGCGTCGCGTGCCGATGCGGTTTCGACAGCGATTCGCGAAGCGACTTCACCGGCGACTGCTCCGCCCATGCCATCGGCCACCATGAGGACAACGGGGCCAGTAGAGGTACCAGAAGACGTAGGAAACAAGGAGTCCTCGTTGACTTCGCGGACTCTCCCGACATGGGTACCTGTGGCCCAGATGTATTTCATCTCACCTCGAGGATCGTCTTGCCTATCTGCACCGTATCGCCTCGTCCCACGGACGTCGGGCTCGTGACTCTTCGACCGTTCACGTATGTTCCATTCGTGCTGCCGAGGTCGTGGACGACGACTTGACCGTCCTGGATCCCCACGCGTGCGTGGAACTCGGAGGAGTATGGGTCTGAAATCCGTATATCGGCATTGGGTGACCGGCCTATGACGTGGCCCTGTGGTCGTATTCGTACGCGTTCGGTTTCTGATTCGCCTGTGAGGATCACGAGCTCGGCGGCGGTGCCTTCGGTTCGAGTGCCGGGGTTCGAACCGACATGGCTCCGGATGGCCCGAGCAACCTGCCAGAGAAAGAGGAATAGGAGCGCAAGGAAGAGCAACTTGATGATGTTGAAGAACAACGCAGGCATGTCAGAACTGAGGCCGGTATGTGAACACGAGATTGCCAAGCATTACGGTGTCTCCGGCGCTGACGGTGGCTGGCTCGTCTGCGACCTTCACGCCGTTGACAAATGTGCCATTCGCCGAGCCGAGGTCATGGATCATGGTTGTTCCGTTTTCGCGGTACATGATGACATGATGCCGTGATACTTCCTGATTGGCGACACGAATGTCGCTATCGAGCCCTCGCCCTATGAGTGTTCGGTTGAGTGAGATCGCCAAGACGGCCGATCCGTCATCCGCAATGAGCTGACCCCAGGGAGCGATTGATCCCATGGTGTTGGTTCCTTCTACCTCGAGAATCCCACGAGGTACCGCACCTGAGGTCATGATGTGGATGGCGACAGGCCCAACCAACCGCCATCCGCGTTGTGCGCCGGTTTCGGTCACGACGTTCGAGAGTGCTTCGACGAGTTCTCCCCGATCGAGCGTCTCGTCCACGTCCGACGGATTGAGGTGAACGACAAGATCATTGGGAACCTCCGGCCCTGCGACGGTTTCGGTTGCAAGAAACTCGAGTTGCCTCACCAGTCTGCTTGCCATGTCGATGGGATGCATCTTGCCGCGGAACACGGATGCGCTTATGCCGTCCGCAAGTTTCTCAAGTCTCTCTTCCAGCCCCCGAGCAAGGTTCATGTCCTAACCGTAGACGGTAAACAGTAGACCGTATCGCCCGTTCTCCTGGAGGAGGGCGACTCTGCGGTCCCCGGTCTACGCATCGCCTGTACGTTCCCGGGATTCGGGGGTAACCTTCCGCTTTCACGCGCGAGTGGCGGAATTGGCAGACGCGCAGGATTCAGGTTCCTGTGAGGTAACACTCGTGAGGGTTCAAGTCCCTCCTCGCGCACTATGGCGTTTCGGGCCTACCGGTCGGACCGTCGTCTTCGAAGACGACGCTGGCTGTTGATCGTCGTCTCTCTCATAGCGGTCATTTCGATGATCGCATATTTGGCGTCGCGTCAAACAGAGCGACGCGGCACAGTCGAGTTCTTTGCGGCCGCAGACGAGGCGTCCGATTCGTACGTTCGCGCTTCGGCTGAACTGAACGTTGCCCTCGCCTCGATCGGCATCATTGAGAGGCAGGATCTGGAACGCAGGCTGCAGAATGTCACAGATGCTGCTGCAGAGGCGGAATCACTGCTCGATCTCGACGTCCCTTCGACCATCGGCGAGTCGTACGGCACGATGACTGCGGCTGCAGCGTCGTGGGCTGACGGCATCGCAGATGTGAACATGACGATCATGGCGATCATGGACGGCGTGCTCGTGGAGGGAGCAACCGACCTACTTCAGGCCGCTCTTGACCTGCTGCGTGTAGGCGATGTGTCGTACTCGCTCTTCCTGGCCACGCTCGAGACCGTGCCAGACGGAATCGATGTGTCCGCATTCTCGCCTGTGATGCTCATCAATCCGGATGTGCAGGACCCGCTGCTCTATGATGCGCAAAGCCTCGTATTGCGGATCCAAACCTCCTATGACTTGAGTCCACACCATGATGTGGCAGTCAATGGCATGATCGTCCCGGAGCCCGTTGGTGAGAGCGGTGGCATCCCTGTCGTGCCCTTTGCGGCCTCCCTCGAAGTTGCCGCTGTTGTCACGAATCTCGGAAACCAGGACGAAGCAGTTGTTGATGTGGTGCTCGACGTGTTCAGCATCGATACGGGCGAGACATTGACCGATTCCGAGAGGTTGATCGACCTTCTCGCGGGTGCCTCGACAACGGTCACGTTTTCGGATGTGGGAATCGAGCCCGGCGGTTTGTATCAGGTGACGGTAGCGGTCACAATCGCTGATGACATTGGCCCGGACAACGATGTTTGGGACATCACGTTCATCTGGAGGGACGAATCGTGAGTGCGGCACTCATTATCGCTGTCGTGCTTGTTGTCGTGCTTGTGATCTGGCAGACCATCCAGATCCAGGCTGTTCGTAGCAAGGTCGAGGCCGTCCCCGAGGATGGAAACGTTGTTGCGCTGCTGCGATCGATCGATGAGCGATCGAAAGCGAATGACGCGTCGATCGAAGCCGTTTCCACGCGCCTGATGGACGTCGAAGGCAGGTTGCCGTTCGCCATCAGTTACGTCGGTGTGGTGGCATACGACGCTTTTGGCAACATCACGGGCAATCGGTCTCGTTCGGTTGCTCTGTTGAGCCAGCTTGGAGATGGGTTGGTTGTCTCCCTCCTCGCAGCTCGGGAGGAGACGGTGTTCTACACGAAGGAGATCCGCGGAGGCAGAGGTGTCGAGGAGCTCTCTCCCGAGGAGATGGCTGCGGTCGACCGTGCGCTCGGAAGGTAACCTCGTCTCATGATCGACATTGCATACCTCAGGGAGAAACGGGATGTTCTTGCTGTGTCTCTCTCCCGTCGCGGGATCGAGATCGACCTCGATGCTTTGCATGTCCTTGATCAGAGCCGAAGACAGGCACGCGCCGAGGCCGAAGAGGTCCGCAGCAAGCAGAACACGATCGGGAAGTCGATCCCGACACTCGAAGATGACGAGAAGCAAGCAGCGATTGCCGAGGCCGGCAAGATCTCGGAGCAGTACAAGGCGTTGCTCGCAAAGGCGGATGGTCTCGATGAGGAATTCGATGCCCAGTGGATCACGCTTCCGAACTTGACGGATCCAACCGCTGCAGATGGATTCGAAGAAGAAGATGCAGTCGAGGTCAGCCGCTTCGGAGTGCCCACTGAATTCGACTTCGATCCGAAGGACCATGTCGATCTCGGCTCAGAACTCGGGGTTATCGACATCGAGCGTGCCGTGAAGATATCGGGCAGTCGATTCGGGTTGAAAACGGGCAAACTTGCCTTGCTGGAGATGTCTCTCATGCGCTGGGCGGTGGACAACCTCTGCGGTCACGGCTTTACCCCTGTCATACCCCCCGTACTGGTGCGCGAGCAGGCTCTCTTCGGCACGGGGTTCTTTCCCGGCGACCGGGAACAGGTGTATTCGGTTCGCGAGGATGATCTATACCTCGTCGGGACCTCTGAAGTTCCCCTGGCTGCGATGCACGCGGATGAGATCTTGGAACAGGATGGTCTACCGCTCAGGTACGTCGGTTTCTCTACCTGTTTCAGGGTGGAGGCGGGCACCTACGGTAAGGACACCAGAGGACTCTTCCGCGTACACCAGTTCGACAAGGCTGAGATGTTCTCGTTCGTGCTGCCGGACGGGTCCCAGGATGAGCACGATCTCCTTCTTGCCAGGGAGGAGGAACTCGTTCGAGCACTTGAGCTGCCGTATCGCGTCGTGAACGTCGCTGCTGGGGACCTCGGCTTTTCAGCGGCGAAGAAGTACGACATCGAGGCGTGGTTCCCAGGCCAGGAGCGGTACCGCGAGATCACGTCGACGTCCAATACGACCGACTTTCAGTCGCGGCGTCTGAAGATCCGTTTCAAGGATCAAGCAGGCAATAACCAGTTCGTACACACGCTCAATGGGACCGCGGTCACTCCCCGCCACCTCATCGCACTCATCGAGAACCATCAGCAGGGGGACGGCTCCATCCGTATTCCGGACGCGCTGGTGCCCTACACCGGGTTTGAAACTCTCGACGCTCGATGAGCAACGGCAGGGTCTTTTCTGACATTGCGGATCGGTACGACCGACTGAATGCGATCCTCTCGTTTGGTCAGGATCAGAAGTGGCGAAACACCGTTGTGTCCCGACTCCCGGAGGGTCGCCTTCTTGATCTCGGGGCCGGCACGGGTGCCGCAAACGACATCTTCGGTAGCCGCGAAGTCGTTGCACTCGATCCTGCGCCAGAGATGCTTGCATTGGATGACACCCCGTTGCGCGTCGTCTCGGTGGGAGAGCACCTGCCATTCGAGGATGAAACGTTCGACGCAGTCTTCTCCGCCTATGTGCTGAGGAACCTGGACTCCGTCGACGAAACGATGGAAGAAATCGCAAGGGTTCTCAGATTCGGTGGAATGGCGGGGATCGTCGATCTCGGGCGCCCGACTGGCAATATCGCGTCGAAGCTCCACCGTGCTGGCACGTCGGTAGTGCTTCCACTCGCGGGCATGACCATAGGAGCGAGGGACGAATACGTCTACCTTCATCACAGCCTTGACAAGCACTCACGGCCCGAGACATTGCTTGCGGACACGCCCCTCGAGCTCATCGACACCTGGCGACTCGGTCCTCTGGGTTTCGTATGGGCCGCGCTTCTTTCGAAGCAATAGGGCGTACTAGTGGAGTTGCCAAGGAACACGTAGCGTTCCACAACTCCCAAGGAACTCCGAAGGAGTTCCCGTGCACCCGCCTTCGAATGCTCGAACATTGGCGCGTTCTGGACGATCGACTCCTCCAAGGTGACCCCGCCACACCCGGAACCGACCCGCTTAGGGCTGCTTCCTTCCGGACCTGACCCGATTCACGACGTTCCGCCGCGACGGGACCTTGTTATCAACGTCAACCGAACCAGTGCTGACCCGATGTCGTCACACCCTCAGGCGGGGATTCAGTTCCGCATGAAGAGGATTTCGGACAGAGGGCACCCCTAGTGCCCCACCTAGCACGGTGAGAGAAGGGTACTTAGGTGCCCGGCGTAGCCGGACTCGTTACGGCGTCACGAATGAACGCGTGCATTCTTGTTCGTGCATCGATGGCTATCTGAGTCGGAAAGGCGTCAAACGCGTGTACACCGCCCGGATAGATAGCTAGTTCTGTGTGATTCTCGGCAGCTAGCCATCGCACTGCCATGAACAGTGTGTCATCGAGGAGGGGATCCCATGTTCCTACCGAGAACAGTGCGGGGGGCATGTCGTGAAGCTCGCCGTACAGAGGGGAGAAGTAGGGATCGTCCATGGCGACCTTCGCTTCGCCGACGTAGTGCTTGCCGAACCAGGTCATCGTGTCTGCCTCGAGCACCAGGCCCTCTTCGTTCCAATGCCGCACCGATGGCGTGCCGTGTGGGAGGTAGGAGCCGTAGACGAGGTTCGCTGCCGCCCAATCCACGTACCCGACGTCGTCGCGAGTCTTGAGGAGAGTCGCTGCCACGAGGTTGGCACCGGCAGACTCGCCACCGATCGCGAACCGGTTCGTTCCAAAGCTGTCCTCGCCGTTCTCGACAAGCCAAGCTGCCGCCGCGGCGCAGTCGTCAACGCCTGCTGGATACGGGTATTCCGGTGCGAGTCGGTAGTCGACCGACACGACCGTTACCCCTGCGGCAATCGCCATCGCCTCGTTTGGCACATCGCTCAGATCGGCTGCGCCGAGGACCCATCCGCCGCCGTGCATGTGTAGATAGACGCCGGCAGCTTCACCCGCAGTGATGACGCGGAGATCGAGGTCGCCACCCGGACCGTCGATGGTGATTGTCTCGGCATAGTCGGAGTAGACGACCGGACCCAGCCAGGTCTTGCCCTCCCGCCTTGCCGAGCGAATCTGGTCAGGAGTGAAGAGGGACGTGTCCGGCTGTGCCAACAGCAGTTCCTGAAGCCCGGCATTGAAGGCACGGGTCTCCTCGGAAACGGCGTCGTCCCGAAAGAGTGCTGGATCGATAAACATCCGACGAGCGTAGCGCGTGACCTCGGCGAACTGAGCTTGTGGCGCCGGTGGCGGAGGGGGAGGGATTCGAACCCTCGATGCGTTTCCACATACGCGCTTTCCAGGCGCGCGCACTAGGCCAGACTATGCGACCCCTCCGTAGGATGGGAATTCTAGAGAGGAGAGACCTAGTAGTGAATGCGGATGCAGCGATGCAGATCGCCCTCAATGAAGCCAATGCTGCTCGTGATCACGGGGATGTGCCTGTCGGTGCGGTGCTTCTCGATGCCTCCGGAGAGGTGGTGGCCAGCGACCACAACCGGCGAGAGGAGCTCGGTGATGCGACGGGACATGCCGAAATGCTCATCATCTCGCGACGGTCCCGTGAGTTGGGAAATTGGCGTCTTGCTGGTCACACGCTCGTCGTCACTCTCGAGCCCTGTGCCATGTGCGCTATGGCAGCTGTTTGGGCGAGGGTCGATCGGATCGTGTACGGAACCGCCGATCTCAAGGCAGGTGCAGCCTGGTCGCTCTTCAACATCCCACAGGACGAGAGGCTCAATCACAGAATCGAGCTCACGCACGGAGTGCTCGAGGACGAATGCCGTGCACTCCTCGAGACTTTCTTTGGAGAGCTCCGCTAGGAAAGCAGGCTCTTCCCGTCTCCGCGGAGCATGACACAGGCTTCTGTGACACCCTCGGCCATGGCGATCTCAGCCTTCTTCAGATACGACCTCGGGTCGTAGATCTTCTTGTTTCCGACCTCGCCATCGATTTTGAGCACGCCTTCGTACCCGGTGAAGAAATGGTCGGCGATTGCTCGCGAGAAGTTGTACTGATTGTCCGTATCGACGTTCATTTTGACGACGCCGAAGTCGATGGCGGCGTGAATGTCGGCGAGTTCGGACCCGGATCCACCGTGGAAGACGTAGTCGAAGTGTGCGTCTGGACCGTGTGCTGCCTCGATGGCTGTCTGTCCGTCGCGCAGCACTTCTGGGCGCAGCTTCACATTGCCGGGTTTGTACACACCGTGCACGTTCCCGAACGTTGCGGCGAGGAGGTATCGGCCCTTCTCCCCCAAACCGATCGCATCGACCGTCTTGAGTAGGTCTTCGTTGGTCGTGTACAGCTTCTCACGCGGGACATCCTCGGCCGAGACGCCGTCCTCCTCTCCTCCCACAACGCCGACTTCGAGTTCGAGGATGATGTCGAGTTCGTTCATCTCTTCGAGAAGCTCAGCCGAAAGCTTCAGGTTCGAATCGAGGTCGATCGCCGAACCGTCGAACATGTGACTCTGGTACAGCGGGGGAAGTCCAGCCTCTTTGCGTTCCCTGCTGACCTGAAGCAGGGGACGGACGAACGTATCGACCTTGTCCGCCTGGCAGTGATCGGTGTGGAGAGCGATGAGTATCGGGTACTCATCCGCAAGTAGGTAGGCCATCTCTGCGATCGCTTGGGCGCCGAGTGCCATGTCGTTGATGTAGGTTCCCGACGCAAATGAGCCTCCTCCTGTGCTGATCTCGATGATGCCGTCCGAACCTGCCTCGGCGAAACCGCGCATGGCAGCGTTGAGCGTTTCGGATGACGTGATGTTGATGGCGGGGTAGGCATATCCGCCATCTCGTGCGGCATCGAGCATGGCGTTGTATTCGTCGGGTGCTGCAATCGGCATGGTTCCCTCCAACGGGTCGTTCGTTGTTACGGAAACTACTCCTGTGGTGGCAGCTCTTCACATCGGCTGTCATCGGTCCGAGTCCAAATGGGGCGGTCATCTCGGTACAATCTCGCCAGTCGGGAGGGGTGACAGAGCGGACGAATGTGACGGTCTCGAAAACCGTTGGGCCTTTCGGGGTCCCGAGGGTTCAAATCCCTCCCCCTCCGCCACACTGAGCAGGGCGCCGTTCGGCGCCCTGCTGTGTTTCAAGGAAACTGAACGTGGTATTCTCCCCCCCAACGAGTCGCAGCGCGACCGCTGCACGATGCGGGTCTACCCCGCTAGCAACGCAATGAAGGGAAAGCGATGCCGCTACTTGACCTATTCTGGGCCCTGTTCATCTTTTTTATGTGGGTCATCTGGATCTGGCTGTTGATCACGGTCTTTATCGATATCTTCCGTGACAAGAGCCAGAACGGGTTTGCAAAGGCTGCCTGGGTGCTGTTTTTGATCCTCCTGCCGCTGCTCGGTGTGTTGGTGTATCTCATCGCCCGTGGGGATTCGATGAGTGAACGCCAGATGAGTCACGCTGTGAAACAGCAGCAAGCGGCTGAGCGGTACATTCGTGACGTCTCCGGTGGATCGACGAGTGATGCAGACGAGCTCGAGAAACTTGGCAAGCTGCACAGGGACGGCGTGCTCAGCGATGAAGAGTTCGGCGCCCAGAAGGCGAAAATCCTTGGCTGAACGCCCCAAACATTGAACACGGGAAGGCGCCCTCCGGGGCGCTTTCCTCTGTTAGGAGTCGTTGAAACGGAGTGTTTCGGGCACCTCCGCGGCGTCCGGTGCTGCGAAGAAGACCGCTAGATCGTCCCGTGAAACCCCGAGTCTGTCGGCCATCGATGCCATGGCCATGGCGATCATATCCTTGAGATGGACGACCGGTTCTCCGGGCAGGAGCATTGACAACTCGACCACCTGGGAGGCTGTCATGGTGCAGTACTCGTATGCTTGGCTGATCCCCCCAACGGTTTGAAGGTCGTCGGCATCAATGGATGCGGTCCGCGGATGGTTCCGATACTCGATAATGAAGGTCGCTGCGGCCTCTGTGAATGCCGTGCGGTTCTCTTCGGTTGGATTCTGTTTCCAGGTCTCGAGTGCTTCGAAAGCAATGCCGGCCGTCGTGACCTGACCCCGAGTGGACATGCCGGCGAAGAACGTATGGGGTTTGAAGTCTTCTGACGAAGGTGGGGACTCAGTCAAGGTTGCTCGCTGGTTGGGTTCTGTCGTTGATTCTACCTATCAGTCCTGTGGGGATCGGTCGGTATCGGAGTTGTAGCGATCGAGCGTGGACTGCAGCTCGTCGTACCACCGCTCAAACATCTGCTGCACCTCTTCCCTTGCAGCTTCGGGCAGCGATGCAAGGTCGGCTTCCGGTGCGTATCCGGCTGCCGCGAGAAGGGAGCGGTTGTCGAGTGAGAGCGCCGCCTCGAGTTCGATGACGAAGCCTCTGGGCGGCACATCGATGCGAGCACCTCGCTCGATCTCTGAGATCGTCGAAAAGCTCACCCCGACCTGGTTTGCGAGTTCTGACTGGGTCAAGTTGCATTCGAGTCTGAGAGCGCGGAGCCGCATCCTGAAAGTCTCGTATGCGGTTGTTGATGCGGTCACCGCGCTCTCCTCTCCCCCGAATCTGGCCCAAGTGGTTCCGGGATTGTGGTGTCACCATAATCGTGAACCGTTCGTGTGCCAAGACCCGAACGCGGGTCCGGGGCTCTGAACCGGCATTCCTGAGCGTCTGTCGCCCGGAGAACGGCAACGCGGGCTGTGTTTTGGCTGCAACGAGTGCCAAACTGTGGGGCTCGGAGGGATGACTGAGCGGACGAAAGTACTGGTCTTGAAAACCAGCGAGGCGCAAGCTTCCGTGGGTTCGAATCCCACTCCCTCCGCGACGAGCGGGACTGTTGGCAGATTCCCTGGCAGCGGCCGTGTTCCGTGAGTAGCGTCAACTACGACGAGAAGGGGAGCGGAGCATGAGTGATCTTCGGATCGGGATGACACTATCCACGATGGAGGATCCAGGGACAGGGGATGCCCCGCGATGGCGTGACGTCCAAAGGCGGGCAGTTCGGGCCGAGGAGGTCGGATTCGACACCGTGTGGGTTGCAGACGAACTCCAATGGGAGATGGAGGCGTGGGACAGCCCTCGAGGCTGGTGGGAGTGTTTGTCCCTGATCGGCGCCATGGCCGCATCGACCAGCACCATCGGTGTCGGAACTTGGGTGCTGTCCGCGCTTCATCGCAACCCGGGGCTGATCGCAAAGGCAGCCGAAACGCTCGATGAAATCAGCGATGGACGCTTCATACTTGGCTTTGGCAGTGGCCATGCAGGTCGTCAGGGTGAAGCCTTCGGTTTCCCTCCGAACTACACGGTCTCGCGCTACGAGGAAGCTCTCTCGATAGTCACGGCGCTACGCGGCGAGGGGAAAGCGACCTTCCACGGAAAGTATCACTCTGCTGTCGACCAGGTGTTGGCTCCGAGGGGGCCTCGTGAAAGCCGTTGTCCACTGATGCTTGGAGGCCACGGGCCGCGCACGATGAGACTTGCCGTCGATCATGCTGACATCTGGAGTGCCTATGCAACCAACAGCAGCCAGCCGGAGGCATTTTCGGAGATGCTCGACCTGCTTGATTCGATCTGTCGCGATGTCGGTCGCGATCCCGGATCGATCGGTAGATCTATCGGTGTCTTCGTTGTGGCGCCGGGGGTTGAGCCTGAGGCGTGGGTAGGTGGAAAGGAACCGATCCAAGGATCTGAGTCCCAGATCACGGACACGTTCCTTCAATTCGAGTCGATGGGTTGCACGCGCATCGAACTCATGCTGACCGGTGATGTCGATGCGTCGATCGAAGCATTCGCGCCGGTACTGGCGGCTGTCAAGAGGGCGTAGACACCCTCAGGCCACAAGTCCTCTACTCGATGGGCAACAACCGGGAGTCTGCGAGTGCAGCGGTCCGGTGACCTGCACCCGCCTTGTATTCGGGGTTCTGAGTCATTGCCAGGAAGGCCTGCATGTTCGGGTACCGAACCAGCAGTACACGATCCCAGATCTCGTCCGTTGGTCCGATCAAGAACTCACCGCCTGTTCCCATGAGAACCGGTTCTCCGCCGACAGCGGCGAGCAGCGGAAGCGTGTTCGCCGAGTAGATCTCGTAGGCCCTTTCTCCCGTGATGGGTTCATCCGGCGAGAGTTCCGGCGTTTCGGTGTAGTCCGCTACATCACGAAAACGCAACAGGTTCAACATTGTGATCGGGCCTGAGATGCCCCGTTGGACGAATGTCGCAATTGATTCTGGAGTTGGGTTGAGATGCATCGGCCCAGCATACAGCCCGACAGTCAGCGCTCCTTACGCGACGCGATCCAGGCTCCGAGGAGGACGAAGGCTGCTCCGGCGATCGCTATCGGCTCGACGATCTCATTTCTGAAGATCACACCGAGCGCGATCGCCACAACCGGCACGAAGTAGATGGCGATCGAGCCACGCGGACCACCGACCCGTCCGACGAGCTTTGACATGAACACGAATGCAAGCGCTGTACTGAGTACCCCGAGGGGGACCATCGCTAGAGCGGATGGCCAGGACCAGCTGGACCCAGGGATTTGTACGAGCCCGAACGGCACGACGATCACAAGGGCGGCGAGCTGCGCTCTGAAGAGCACGGGAAGCGCTCCGTATTTCTGCTGGAGAGGCACCGCCATATTGGTCGATAGGCCGTACAGAATCACGGCTACGACGACCAGAAGCGTCCCAAGAGCTGTAGCTGATGAATCTCTGATCTCCGGAACAGAGATTGCGACGATTCCAACGAACCCGATACCGATGCCGACAAGTTGCTTCCAACCGGGAAGCCGTCCTAGCAGCAGCGTCGCCCAGATCGCTGAGGCGATGGGCACGGCGCCGTTGAGCATTCCTGCCACCGAGGAATCGATCCACTGCTGTGCGATCGGGAAGATACTCAACGGTATCCCGATCCAGATCACGCCGAGCAATGCAACCCTTCCTAGGTCACCGCGATCGAGCGGCGTTCGGGCCTTCGGCACCAGTGCGAGTGTCGCTGCGCCGAGGATTACCCGGGTCAGCGTGATGACGCCAGGTTTGAAGGTGTCGAGCCCGATCGCCATGAACAGGAACGATGAGCCCCATATCAGGGCGACGCCGGTCAGGAGGCCCCACTCCTGAAGACCGAAGGAATCCATGTTCGTGCCGTGAGCGGCCGTCGGTAGCGAAGATCGCTTCCTACCGGTGTCGTCTGTCATGGCATCGAGTTTATGGAGGCAGGTATCTCGAGCGGCGAGTGACACTGTGGGCAATGTCGTCCATCCTGATATCCTTGCCGGTATCTGGAGAGGTGGCCGAGTGGCCGAAGGCGCTCGCCTGCTAAGCGAGTAGGGGGTTACAAGCTCCCTCGAGGGTTCAAATCCCTCCCTCTCCGCGCGCGAAGGCCCCTATGGGACCCCTTCCTCTCCGTTCTTGCGTAACTGGCGTCCTCCCGCAGGACGCCAGTTACGCAAGAACAGGGGAGTCAGGTCGCCGACCACTCCTTGATGATGCGGTCCAGTGTTGGCAGGGTCACAAGCCCGGAGCCGAGAACAGCATCGTGGAATCCCTTCATGTCGAATCGGTCACCCATCCGTGCCTCCGCTTCGGCACGTATACGCTGGATCTCGATCCGACCGATCATGTAGGAAACGGCCTGACCGGGGAAGGACAGGTAACGGTCGATCTCCTCGACAATCGTGTGCACCGACATCGGAGAGTTCTCGGCCATGTAGTCGATGCCGTTCTGGCGCGTCCATCCAAGTGCGTGCATTCCGGTGTCGACGACCAGACGACAGGCACGCGTGGAGTCGGCCATCAGCATCCCGATGCGATCGAGTTCGGAGCCATAGATGCCCATCTCATCTGCGAGGCGCTCGGTGTAGAGACCCCATCCTTCTCCGTATGCCGAGATGAACGTGTGCCGCTGGAACGCAGGGATCGAATCCCCAAGTTCCTGGGCGATGGCGGTCTGAAGATGGTGTCCAGGGATACCCTCGTGGAACGCTGTCGATTCGATCTCGAACGTACCCCACGATGTCGGATCAGCGGTGTTCATGAAAAATGTTCCCTCGCGAGATCCGTCCTCAGCTGGCGGGAAGTAAAACGCAACGGGGCCGTCCTTTGTCTCCTGCACGAAGCAGTCCGACTTCGGAAGCCGACCAAACCAGTTGCCCATCTCCACTTTTGCCTTGGCGAAGGCAGCCTCTGAGGCGGCAACTATTCCTGCACCAGTCGTGTGGTGGAGAACCGGGTCTTCGCGCAGTGCGGCAAAGATGTCTTCGAGGGATGTCGTGCCCAGTACAGGGCTTGCGATCTCGCCATACTCCTGGGCAAGTTTGTCGATCTGTTCGAGCCCGATGTGGTGGATTTCATGGGGTTGCATGGACAGGGTGGTGTACCTGTCGATCAGCCGGCCGTACACGAGTTCGCCGTCAGCCAGTCCGAATAGACCGGCTCTCTCATCCGGTCGAGCAACGGGTCCGACGTCGTCCCTGATGACGTTGCGATAGCGCTCAAAGGCCGGGTTGACCGTCTCCGTGACGATAGCTGTGGCTCGTTCACACCAAGCTGCGGTGTCCCCGTGGGAGAACGATTCCGGCATCTGGATCGCTAGATATGGTGAGTGTTCCACCGGTGTCGAGAGCATCGAGCCAAGGCTCTCAACGGTTCTGTTGACGGCAAACTCCGCGTTCACGCGACCGCTCGCGATCCCCTCGCGGAGGCGCTCGGCCGACTGGTCGATTGACCGCGCGAAGGAGACATACTTGTCGAGCATCTGACCTGCGTGATCCGCGTTTTCGACCGTCATCTGCGGGATGACAACTTGGGCCGTGATCTGGGGCCCGAAGATCGGATCGATACCGAACTCGGCCTGACGCATTTCGGAAATAGCAGCGTTCGACTCAGTTTCGAAGATCAATGTCTCTTGAGTGGTTCGGTCTGGTGATGACAACTCTGATGCATTGAAGGCACGTGCTCGTTGTGCGAACGCGCGCCTTGCCGCGATGTCGGCATCCTCTGCCTCACGACTTGTGTCTTCGAACTTCCCGATGTAGCGGTAGTCACCGAGCATGTGGGCCTCGGTCGGGTTCGTCTCGAGTACGTACTCCCAGTACTCGTCGGCGAGTGCGCGGAGTTCCGCGTTCACATGGTCTCCTGTCCAAACGGCTTCTGTTGCGATTGCAGTGCACTACCTTATTGGCACCAAGCGCCCGTAGCTCAATTTGGATAGAGCGTCTGACTACGGATCAGAAGGTTGGGGGTTCGAGTCCCTCCGGGCGTGCCACCGGAATCCCTTGTACCACAAGGGATTCCGTCTATTCGCCAGTCAGCTCGATGACCTCTGGTCCGCGGTTGG
>BTQL01000030.1:0-25756 GCA_036985855.1 Acidimicrobiia bacterium
CCGTGTCTCAGTTCCAGTGTGGCTGATCGTCCTCTCAGACCAGCTACCCGTCTTAGCCTTGGTGAGCCGTTACCTCACCAACAAGCTGATAGGCCGCGAGACCATCCCCCAGCAGCGGACTGTTTCCTCAACGGATCATGCGATCCAAAGAGAGTATCCGGTATTAATCCAAGTTTCCCTGGGCTATCCCGATCTGGGGGGCAGGTTTCTCACGTGTTACGCACCCGTTCGCCGGTTTCCACAGCCGAACCTTACGGAACAACTGCTTCTCCCTCGACTTGCATGCATTAAGCGCACCGCCAACGTTCGTCCTGAGCCAGGATCAAACTCTCCATCGATGTTCTCGAAGAGAACAGATCCTGTGTCTGTGCAAGCACAGACCAGGAGTGTTTTTCATCCCTCAAAAGGATGCGGTCATGCGAGGACGGGTCCTCATGATGCATGACCGTCGGTCATACGAGGACGAGTCCTCTATGTGTATGACCATTGGCTTGTACGTCCATCGTTCCTTCCACCGAAGCGGTCGGTCTGATGGACACATAACGCTCTCCGTTCGGACGCACAGTTGTGGGTCCTGGCGAAAAGCGCCTGTCAATCTCGATCCATCATCTCGCGATGATCGATCGACGCACTGTTCAGTTGTCAAGGAGCCCGGTTCCTGCCGCGCACAGCACAGGGCTGTCCACAGGAGGGCCTCATAGTATAGCACCACTTCGAACAAGCGGCACTGGCCAGCCGGACTCGACCGGCGGGAGCGGAACGGTACCCAGCTCTGCGAGCTGGTGCAACCGCGCTGCTCCGTGCCCGCATCGCTGCGGTGCAAGTGGGTATGTAAGCAGCCCACTCGCCCTACTGACAGTCTTTCGACAGATACCAGAACCGAGACAGGTGACACCGTCGAGTGGCTCATGGTCGGTGACAACGCGCACAATGTCTTCGCCTCCGATGGAGCCTGGCAATCTGAACAGTTCCTCGAGCGGGGTGCGAAGTTCGAGCGACCCTTCACCGAGCCAGGCGTCTACCCGCACTTCTGCTCCCTCCATGGCAAACGCCGAAGGCGACGGCATGGCCGGATACGTCATCGTCGGCGATGTCCCTGACTACGAGTGACCCGTGTTGATCGACGTCGAAACGGTCGAATCATGGACGGGGAACACCGTCGAGGTGCCGGCCGACTTCGGAACCATCCAGGACGCCGTTGACGCCGCCCCCTGGGGACATGGTCTTCGTCTCGCCGGGTTCGGACTATCGACTATGGCCTGCCCAGGGACCGCAGAACAACATGCCGGACGCGGGCACGGCACTCGGACGGCCAGCGTTCGAAGTATTCGTCAAACCGGACCTTGCGTTCGTCACAACACCAGAGCTTCCGGAAGGATCCGAGATCGCGGCAAGGAGATCACCGTGTCAGGAGTACCCATCACCGACCCAACGATCTGGACGTTCGTCTTCGTCCTGTGGGCGTATTTCCTGCCGCTCGCGCTCGTCGGAGCGTGGATGGCGCTCGCCCTCTGGGACATCGTGCGCCGCCAGGACGAGATGTCACGGAGCGCGACAATCGCGTGGTTCCTCGCGATCCTGCTCATTCCATTCCTCGGCGTCATCGCCTACTTCATCTTCGGTAAGTCGAAGATCGACGCGTGGTTTCGCGGACTCATTGTCGGGGGCGGAGCGATTGCCTACGTCGTCGATCTGGCAGTTCTGCTGCTCATCAACGGTGTGGTCTAGGAGACCTAGGCTTTCTTCAGTCCCCACACGAACAGCGCTATCACGCCGGCCAATAGCAGGATTCCGCCGAGGGACAATGCAGCGACGATGTTGAGAGTCGCCGACAGCGCCCACACGAGCGGCGGAATCAGAATGACGATGGCTACGACTACGACCCAGGTCGGCCAATTCTGCTGTGTGGTCAAGGAGTTCCTTTCGAGTTCGCCCGGACAGTAGCGGAAAGCTTGTCGCGAGCACGCCCTCAAGTATCGGTCACACGACATTCTCACGTTTCGAGCACGCAACCAGTGGTTGCTCCATGTAGGACATCGGACACCGAGGAGGTGCACAATGAATGAACAACGAGAGAATTGCGGATGGGAATTCCGTTGGCTATTCCTCACCGTCGGCGCGACACTCGCACTGGTTGGTGGGATCTTCACTGCGTCCATCATCGGTGCCGTCGTTGGTATCCCGCTACTCCTCATCGCCTGGCCTCTGCTCAAGAACCCCGTGGTACCAGCGACCTGCGCCTGAGCAACGCACATCGCCCTCGAACAAACAACAACCCCGAGGGGTGGAGCCCACGGGGTTGTTGGCAGTTCGCCGTAGGCGAACTCCTACCGAATCCGCCGATGGCGGATTCGCGGTGTCGGAGAGAAGACTCGAACTTCCACGGGACTATGTCCCACTAGGCCCTCAACCTAGCGCGTCTACCAATTCCGCCACTCCGACGTGGTTGGGAGCCGGGAGTATACCGACGGCCAAGCGAATACGGCCAGAAGGGATGCGGTCAGAAGACCTTCTTGACCTCTGGGAAATGGCAGGCGACCCAATGGTTCGGCTCGAGCTCGACCAGCTCAGGAACATCGACGTCACATCTGCCTTCCACCGCTATCGGGCATCGTGTGTTGAAGCGGCACCCAGGCGGCGGGTTCGATGGATGGGGGATATCGCCCGCGAGCAGGATCCGCTCGCGACCGACCTCGATCGCAGGATCAGGGATCGGAACTGCCGATAGCAACGCATGGGTATACGGATGCATCGGCCGGTC
The DNA here is from genome assembly GCA_036985855.1 of Acidimicrobiia bacterium. Taxonomy (GTDB): domain Bacteria; phylum Actinomycetota; class Acidimicrobiia; order Spongiisociales; family UBA5794; genus B3-G11. The sequence goes on from BTQL01000030.1 coordinate 2,762, forward strand.
ATACAGCGCGTCACGGTCGGCCAGCTCAACCATGCGCCCGAGGTACATCACCGCAACCCGATCAGAGATATGACGTACCACGGAGAGGTCATGTGCGATGAAAAGATACGTCAACCCGAATTCCTCCTGGAGGTCATCGAGCAAGTTCAACACCTGGGCCTGGATCGATACGTCGAGAGCCGATACCGGCTCATCGAGAACGATGAAAGAGGGCTTCAGCGCGAGCGCCCTTGCAACCCCGATACGCTGACGCTGCCCTCCTGAGAACTCATGCGGGTAGCGGTTCGCATGCTCCGGCTGCAGACCGACGACCTTGAGAAGCCGCTTGACCTCGTCCATACGATCGTTCTTCGATAACTCGCCGCTCACAACCATCGGCTCCGCGATGATCGATGCCACGGTCATCCTCGGGTTGAGTGAGGCGTACGGATCCTGGAAAACGATCTGAAGGTCCCCCCTTATCCCGCGCAGCTCGGACTTGCTCGCCGTAGCGACGTTGACAACCTTGCCATCGAGCTGTTCAGATCGGAACCACACATCGCCAGAGGTAGGCTCGACCAAACGCATGATCGAACGTGCCGTCGTGGATTTTCCACATCCAGATTCACCTACGAGACCGAGCGTCTCGCCCGCCTTCACCTCGAACGAGATGTCGGACACGGCGTACACAGCACCGACCTGTTTCTTGAAAAACACGCCTCGCTTGATCGGGAACTCCTTGACGAGGTGGTTCACTCGCATGATGACATCATCAGGAAGCTGAGATGCGTCCTCGGGAACGACGCCGACGGGCTCGGCCAAAGTCTCGCTCACGATGCCACCTCACCGGACCGGTCTTCTGAGACCCCGATCGTCTTCAAGTCAAGCTCAGCAGCACGATGGCATGCCACAAGCTGACCTTCGCGCTTTCCCGGTTGCAGCATCGGGAGGACCTTCGAACACTTGTCAATCGCAAACTCGCAACGAGGACGAAAACGGCAGCCGATCGGTAGATCGATCACGGAGGGAGGAGCGCCGGCAATCGAGTGGAGCCTCTCTTGGTGCGCCTCGTCCATGCGGGCCATTGAACCGAGCAACCCCCACGTGTATGGATGCTGAGGATTGTGGAAGATCTCATCGGCAGTCCCGTATTCGACGATGCCTCCGGCGTACATGACCTGAATCGTATCGCAGAACCCTGCGACCACTCCGAGATCGTGTGTGATCAGGAGAACCGCCGTATCGCGATCGGCTGCGAGCTTCAACATGAGGTCCATGATCTGAGCCTGCGTGGTCACATCCAGCGCTGTCGTTGGCTCGTCAGCGATGAGGAGATCAGGATTACACGAGAGTCCCATCGCGATCATCACTCGCTGGCGCATGCCACCGGAGAATTGATGCGGGTAGTCGGTGAGTTTTCCCTCTGCGTTCGGAATCTGCACATCCTCGAGGGACTCTATGGCAAGATCTCGCGCCTCTGAGACCGAGACGCCCTGGTGCAGTATGATCGTCTCCATGAGCTGATCCCCAATCGTGTACACCGGGTTCAGCGCCGTCATCGGATCCTGGAAGATCATTGCGATCTTGCCCCCGCGAACTTGCTGCATTTCATCGTCCCCCAACGTCAGCAGATTCTCGCCTTGGAACTCGATCGTGCCGGTGACGATCTCACCCGCGGGAGGTTCGATGAGACGCATGATCGACATGGCCGTAACGGATTTGCCCGATCCAGATTCACCCACGACGCCGCGCCGTTCACCCGGAGCCAGTTCGAAAGAGATCCCATCAACAGCTCGTACGACACCCTCCTCGGTCGAGAAATACGTGCGGAGATTGTCAACCTTCAGTAGCGAATCGCTCACGAACGCCTACTTTCGCTCGATCGTTTGAGTCGGGTCGAGCGCGTCGCGCAATCCGTCTCCCAAGAAGTTGATCGCAAGAACCGTACTCACGAGCGCCATGCCTGAGAACACCATCTCCCACCAGAATCCGCGCACGGCCTGGCGTCCACCCTGGGACACCATTGCGCCCCATGTGGGAGTTGGTGGTTTCACACCGAATCCGAGGAACGACAGCGCAGCCTCGATCACGATCGCTGCACCGATGATGAGCGTCGTCTGGACGATGATCGCACTCATCGCGTTCGGAAGAATGTGGCGGAACACGATGCGATTGTCACCGGCGCCGGCAGCCCTCGCCGCCTCGACGAACTCCTTCTCTCTCAGCGAGAGGAACTCCGCTCGAACAATCCGGGCCAGACCTCCCCACGCCAGAAACCCGATCAGCAACGCTATTCCGAACGGACCCGTTCTGATGAACGCCGGCAGGAACTCCACTTCGGGCAGGATACGGCCCACAACGATGGCGACGGGTAGAAGCGGCAAACCGAGCACGAGGTCGGTGAATCGCATCAGTGACTGGTCGATCCCTCCCGGATAGAAACCCGCGAGCGAGCCAAAGACCGTGCCGAGGGATGCCACGAGAAACCCGGCCACCAAACCTACGGTCAGTGATGCACGGCCACCGAAGACGATCCGTGTGAACACGCTACGGCCGAGGTCGTCGGTCCCAAGTACCAGTGCCGTAGGCGAAGCATCGAAGGTCACGGGTTGCGTATCGATGATCTCGACATAGAACACATCGCCACTTGAAGCCCGCGGTGGAATATTTCGCATGATGCGACCGTTCGCATCGATCAATCCCTTCGTGGGATCGTCGATCCAACCTGCGCTCTGCATCACAGGAGCGAGGATCACGACGGTTACAAGGAAGACGAGAAAGATCAACGAGATCATCGCCAGTTTGTGTCGGCGCAGTCTCGAAGAGAACAGATCCCACTGCGATACCGGCTCGATCGCGAGCCCGAGGGTCTCATCGAATTCAGCCAGATTCTCTGATGTGTCCCTACCGGGATCAGTCATACCGGACCCTCGGGTCAAGTACGCCGTAGAGGATGTCTGCAACGATGTTCATGATGATGAGACCCAACCCGATGATCATCACGACCGCCATCACAACGGGATAGTCGATCTCCGTGATCGCCTTGATGTAGAGACGCCCTATACCCGGCCACCCGAAGATCGATTCGGTGATGATCGCTCCACCGATCATGAACGCGAGATCGAGCGACACAAGGGTCACGATCGGGATCATCGCGTTCCGAAGGGCATGTTTGACGATCACCTTCCGGCGAGGAAGGCCCTTCGCCTTTGCGGTTCGGAGATAGTCACTGTGCAGAACCTCGAGCATCGATGCACGTTGGAATCGGGCGTAACCGGCAAGCGAGATCAGCGCAATCGACACGGCAGGCAGGATGAGATGCTGCAGGGTGTCCACGAGCCTTTCGATCGTGTTCATCCCGGAGTATCCCGGATCATTCATCCCTGTGACGTAGAAGAGTTTCACGCCGGTCCACTTCTCGAGGTAGAGAGCGAGCACGATCTGAAGGCCGATACCGATGATGAAAATGGGTGTCGAGAAAGCGATGAATGCTCCGATGGTGCCCAGCTGGTCGAAAAACGAATACTGCCTGACCGCCTGGTAGATGCCGAGGGGCACACCAATGATCAGTGCCAGGAACAAGGCCGTGAGCCCTAGTCGGAAGGTTGCTCCTGCCCTCGACCACACAAGATCCCAGACGTCGCCGCTTCCGGAGAAGGACGTACCCCAGTTGAACTTGATCGTTGTATTTGCGATCGCAATGTAGAGCGCAAGCGACCAGATTCCGACCAGAACCAGTCCCTTCGACTGCCTCTTGACGAACTTGATGAGAAGAAATGTCACACCGGCTGCACCAGCTATCGCAAGCAATGGAAGGACGTTCTGGAGACCGAATTCCTCGATCGTCGTGTAGTTCTTGAGCCATGTGAAGTACTGCCTCCACGCGGGTTGATCAAGACCCCACAGCTCCGTCAGTTGCTTGATGTACGGGCCCATCCGCGGGTTGAGCTTCAAACGGTCGAGCGGACCGCCTCCGGTCATCTGAAGGAGCGAGAACACGATCACGCTCAGCGCCAACAGCGTAACCAAGCCGTACACCAGTCGACGGGTGATATATGCGAGCAAGTTGGGAGCCTCCGACCTCAGGGCATTTCAACTATACAACTCGACCCCGACCCTGCGCAGACCAAAGCGAGAGCTTTGTCACGGGTATCAGGCGCCGGGCATCAAATAGGTGACAGCCCGAATGTGAAGAGGGAGCCCCTGGGGGCTCCCTCTTCTACGTTTGCACATAGCGTGAAACGGCTTGGATCAACTCTCGAGGTCGACCCTCCACCAGTTCTCTATGTTCCAGGTATGGCCGGCCTGGGTCGGGTTGTGCTTGAAACCACCGATCTCGTCCGCCCACACGGCAGCCGTCGACAGACGGGCATAGAGTGGGAAAATGACGAGCTCATCGGCAAGGATCTGCTCTGCCTCTTTGATGAGTGTAATCAACTCGCCCTCATCTACCGTCGCGTTCATCGCGTCGCGCACCTCGGCGAACCGAGCTGAAGCGGCGTTCTTCACGCTCGACTCGTTCGAGTCTGCGTAGATGGCGTTGTCGCCCTCATACTCAGACGCGTCGAGCTCGGACGTGCCCCAACGGTAGTAGTTCTGACCGAGCGGTGGCGGACCCTCTGGATCGAAGACATCGTGGATGCTCACAAGTCCTGAAAGGCCAGGCGAACCAACCCATGCCCACTCACCAAGGTCCCAGGTGCCGGCGTCAAGCCACTCACCGAAGAACACAGACGAGTCCTGCAGGTCATTCTCATACGGGATGCCCGTTGTATCGAACATGCCGACGAACAGCTCTGACATCTTCACGCGGGCGTCGTTGTTCGACGTTGTGGAGAAGACGACGGAGCACTCGACGCCGAGCTCTTCGACCGCAGCAGCGTATTCCTCGATGGCTGCCGCCACGTCAGGCCTGTACTGCGACCAAGCGGCCTGGGAGAGCGTGGGTGAGAACGCATCGACATACGAATCAAGCGGCTCGACCTGACCGGCAAGGATCTCATCCGTGAGGATGGTCTTGTTGATCGTGTGAGCAATTGCCTTGCGCATGTTCAAGCTCTCGTTACACGAGTTCGGGTTGCGCTCGAAGCGCTTCTGGCCGAACTGGAAGTTCAAGTGCTCCCAGATTGGACCTGAGAGAACCTCCACACGAGCGCCGTCCGGCTCGAGAGCCTGGAGCGTTTCGATGGTCTCGGAGTTCGGATCGGGCTGAATGACATCGACTTCACGGGCCTTGAAGGCGGTGATGATCGATTCAGACTCAGGAATGAACTTCCAGGTCACGCTGTCGAGATACGGCAGTTGCTGGCCTGTCTCGGCATCGGTCTTCCAGTAGTTGTCGTTCCTGACAACGGTGAGGAACTCGCCCTGTGCCCACTCATCGAAGATGAACGGACCGGCCGATGGCCACATCGTGTCGTTCCAGTCATCGAGGAAGGTCGCGGGATCAATCGCGTGAGCCGGAAGGATGAGTCCGAAGATGAGGTCGAACTGGACAGTCGGAGCTGCGAGCGTGTACTCGAAGGTCTTGTCCCCAACGACCACCGAATCCGGGTCGATGTCCTCATAGATTGTCTTGCTGATCGGAAGGTCCGGATTCATGATGATGTCGTAGGTGAACTTGAAGTCGTTACCCGAAATCGGGGTCTTGTCTTCCCACACCGCGTCATCACGGATCTGGTACTTCACGGTCATGGTGCCATCGTCATTGACAACGACTCCTCCATTGGCAACCGTCGGGAGTTGTGTCACAAGCTCAGGGATGAGCTCGAGCGTGAACCCGTCGATCTCCTGGACACCGGCCCAGTAGGCCTGCCCGATGATCGCGACAATAAAGTTGTCTCCACCCGGTGCAAACCCGTTCAGAGTCGGGGGTTCCTGGCCATCAGCGATAATCGCCTCGCCACCATACGGACGCTCAAGCTTGGGCTCCGTGGTCGTGGTGGTTGCAGGCGCTTCCGTCGTTGTTGTTGTGTCTTCAGCCGCTTTCGTCGTGGTCGTGGTGTCCTCGGCGCCGCCCTCTTCGGACGACGAGCATGCTGCCGCTACAAGAGCGAAAGCAATGAGAAGTACCATGAACGCGACCTTGCGGCTATGCAACAGTCGATTCAATTTCTGCCTCCTAGTTAGCGCTGGTTCTGCGCATTGCTCCCGGCCCTAAGGCTCAGGACGCCAAAATCCACGTCAATGAGAACGTGGTGATGGTGAACAGGACCCCCAAGATCACCGTGAGGCGATCCAGGTTCTTCTCGACCACAGTCGAGCCACCTACGTTTCCACTACTCATACCACCACCGAACATGTCGGCCATGCCGCCTCCCTTGCCCGCGTGAAGCAGGATCAGAAAGATCAGACTGAGTGATACGAGAAGATGGAGAACCGCGAAGATTCCATCCAACAATGTACGAACCCTTTCTCGCAGTGAACCCGTGCACAATACGGGTCCAACCGCAGGAAGTATGGCGAGCGACGAGCGCTACCGCAACTGCAACCGGAGCGCGCACCGCACAACCCAGAGCTTCCAAGGGCTTTCAGCCATCAGACGCGCCGTGCACGGCGGTCCGTTTCAGCCGGCTTGTTTCGCGACCGCGGCGGCCGCGGCAGCGACAGCATCCGGATCGCCGAGGTACCGAGCCGAGACGACGGACAGATCGTTGTCGAATTCGTAGAGGCGCGGCATTCCTGTCGGGATGTTGAGCTCAGGAATCGCAGACTCTGAGATGCCGTCGAGATGCATGACGAGTGCACGCAGGCTGTTCCCGTGTGCAACGACAAGCGTCGTTCTCCCTACGGCGAGATCGGGAATGATCGCGTCATACCAGTACGGCAGCATCCGATCAACGACATCGGCCAGGCACTCCGTGGCAGGCAACTGTTCCCGTGCAAGGGACCCGTATCGACGATCATGGACCGGGTGCCGCTCATCACTCAACGCAAGTGCCGGCGGAGGTGTTGCGTATGACCTGCGCCAAATGTGAACCTGGTCGAGCCCATACTTGTCGGCGGTTTCCTTCTTGTTCAAGCCCTGTAACGCTCCGTAGTGACGCTCGTTGAGTCGCCAGTGTCGAGACACGGGAAGCCATGACATGCCCATCTCTTCAAGGCACAGGTTGGCCGTAGCGATAGCCCTCACGAGAACACTCGTATGCACGACATCGAGTGCAAGTCGCTGCTCGGACATCACACGACCGGCATCACGCGCCTCACTCTCACCCCTGCTCGACAGTGCGATGTCGGTCCATCCGGTAAAGATGTTCTCGAGATTCCAGACACTCTCTCCGTGACGAAGCAGTACGAGTTTCGTGGGCTCCGTCATCATCCCAGCGTACCGTCGTAGGTGTCCGGTGGCGTGTCGTCGAAGTCTTTCTGACGGACGCGCCATGTAGGTGTGCGGAGTCCCGACCACTGGTTCCGCTCGGGACGCAGGACACCTTCCTCCCCGAGAGGAAGAAGCCCGACGTGTTCTCCCCCGCACGATCTGATCGCCACACCAAAGATCGCACATCCGAAATGGAGGGGATCTTCGTCGAATGTCGAGAGGGTCATGGACACTCTCGCCCTGCCGGAGTCGAGATCAGCGCCAGCCTCGATTCCGCGTACGACATCAGCCTGGTGCAATATTTCGAAGACGGCATCGATGTGCTCACCGAGCTCTTCATCGGTCCACCCGATTCGACGTACGATATCGAATTCACATGCAAGCCGGTATGTCCCCATGAGACCAGCCTACTTCTACCGAACCGGCCTCTGCCATCAGACCCAATACCGAATGACCGAGGCGAACATGTCGGGATCCAGCGAGGCACCTCCGACGAGTCCTCCGTCGATGTTCTTCTTCGCCATTAGATCTGCGACATTTCCCGGATTGACCGATCCGCCGTAGAGTATCCGCGTCGAATCCGCTGCCAGTCCTGCAGCATCCCTGATCTCGTCCCTGACGAATGAGCACATCGCTTCGGCATCGTCCGCGCTGGCGGTCCTTCCGGTTCCGATGGCCCAGATGGGCTCGTACGCGATGACGATGGACGCAACGGTTTCCGGATCGAGTCCTGCGATCGATGCCTTCACCTGTGAGCCGATCCGTGCCTCTGCCTCGCCGGCGTCGCGTTCGTCATCCGTCTCACCAACACAGACGATTGGAGTCATGCCTGAGGCGACGACTGCCTTCGCTTTCTTGTTGACGACTTCATCGGTCTCACCGAAGAGCTGACGGCGTTCTGAATGCCCAACGAGCACATAACGAACGCTGAGCTTGTGAAGCATTGAAGCCGAAACCTCTCCCGTGAACGCTCCGCTGTCGTGCCAATCGAGGTTCTGAGCTCCGAGCTTGATCGAGAGATGGTCCGTCTCGATCACCGTTTGTGCGGATCGAAGTGCCGTGAACGGTGGGCATACGACAACATCGACTCGCTGATAGTCGGCGGGGTCGAGTCTGTAGCTGAGTTTCTGCACCATCTGGATCGCTTCGAGGTGAGTCGCGTTCATCTTCCAGTTACCGACGATCAGATCCTTGCGCATGGCAACCTCTCCTAACTCATGGACATCTATGGACGGCGGTTCGCCGACAGCCTGCTGAGACGCGTCGTCGGTTGTCGCCTGGGGAGAGCGACAAGCGATCCGTACTCAATCTTCGGCATTTGGTCGACGTTTCAAGATCTCGACTCCCGGGAGCTCTGCTCCCTCCAGCATTGCCAGTCCTGCCCCGCCCCCGCTCGACACATGGGAGATGTCCTGCTCCCTGTTGAGCATTCGTATAGCGGCGACGGAGTCGCCTCCTCCAACAACGGTGTATCCGTCACAAGAAGCAATGCTATCGGCAACACCAGCCGTGCCGGCTCGGAAAGCCTCCCATTCGAATACGCCCATTGGTCCGTTCCAGAACACAGATTCGGCCTCGTGAATGGCGTTCGAGAATTGTTCGATTGATTCCGGACCGATGTCGAGGCCGATGGTCTTTGGCCGAATCTCAGCCACGGGAACGGTTTCGTGTCGCGCGTTGGACGCGAAGGTGTCGGCCGCCACGATGTCCGTTGGCAGAACGATCTTGTCTCCGTTTTCAGATGCGAGAAGAGCCTCGACCGTGTCGATCATGGACTCCTCGACGAGCGAGTCGCCGACCGCATATCCAGACGCTTGAAGGAGCGTGAAACACATGCCGCCACCGATGAGCATCAGATCGACCTTCGGAAGAAGATTCTCTATCGCTGCAAGTTTGTCGGAAATCTTCGCTCCCCCCATCACGACGACATACGGGCGCTCAGTGTCGACGAGCAGCCGATCGAAAGCGGCGATCTCAGACTGGAGAAGACGGCCAGCTGCCGAAGGAAGGCGTTGTGCTACGCCGACATTCGAGGCATGGACTCTGTGCGCTGTCCCGAAGGCATCATCGACGAACACATCCGCGAGATCGGCGAACCCATCTGCAAGCGCAGGGTCATTCCTCGTCTCGCCCGGCTCGAAGCGCGTATTCTCGAGAACGACAACGGTCCCCGCCGGGGCGGCCCTGACGGCAGCCTCGACGTGGGAACCTGTGACTCCAGGAGCCATCATCGTGTCGAAACCACCGAGGTGGGCGAGCGTCTCAGCCACTGGACCCATCGACAGGGACGGGTCGTAGCCCTGAGGCCGGCCAAGATGACTCGCAACGACGACTCGCTTCGCCTTGCCAAGGAGTTCCTCGATGGTCCCAAGGCTTGCCGTGATTCGAAACGTATCCGCCACGACTCCATCCACAAGGGGAACATTGAGATCGGAGCGCACGAGAACGGTGCTTTCCGACAGTTCGAGCGAGTCGATCGTACGAAGAGGCTCCTCAGCCAAGCTTGCGTACCAGGTCGACGAGGCGGCTCGAGTAACCCCACTCGTTGTCGTACCAACCGAACACCTTCACCATCGATCCGGACACGATCGTCGCATCACCATCGATGATCACGGAGTGCGGGTCTCCAACGATATCACTCGAAACGATGGGATCTTCGGTGTAGGCCATGATCCCAGCAAGCTCACCCTCAGACGCTGCTTTGAGCACCCCGTTCACTTCCTCGAGGGTCACGTCCCTGCTCACATTCACGACAAGGTCTGTGATCGAACCGTCTACAACCGGAACCCTGAGAGCCTTGGCCTCGAGTTTTCCGTCCAGCTCGGGCATCACCTTGCCAACGGCCACTGCCGCGCCTGTGGATGTTGGAATGATGTTCTGTGCTGCTGCACGTGCCCGCCTCGGATCCGAGTGGATCACGTCTGAGAGGCTCTGATCGTTCGTATATGCATGGATGGTCGTGAACATGCCCTGTTCGATGCCGAACGAGTCGTGCAGTACCTTGGCCATCGGCGTGACACAGTTCGTCGTGCACGATGCGTTTGAGATGATGCGGTGATTTTCGAGATCGAGAGCATCGTCGTTGACTCCAAGAACGATCGAAACATCTGGGTCACCCATGGGAGCGGTCACAACGACGTACTTGGCACCGGCTCTCAGATGTTTCGAGGCCGAATCATGCGTCCGAAACACACCTGTGGATTCGATCACGACGTCGACACCGAGTTCGCCCCAGGGCAGCGCCTCGGGATCACGCTCGGCGAAAACCTTGAATCGATCGCCGTCTACGACGATGTCGCCGTCTACGACCTCAACCGAACCCGGGAATCGCCCATGGACCGAGTCGTACTTGAGCAGGTTCGCATTCGCCTCAACATCACCGAGATCATTGATTGCCACGATATCGATACCCGACATGGCCGACACGATGTTGCCCCAGGCGGCAGAAATCGAGTCCGCATCCGTTATGTCGATTCCGACAAGCGCCTTCCGCAGGTCCCCCGCGACGTTCGCCCCCTTTGCGGCACGGAAAAAGTTCCGTCCGATCCGCCCGAATCCGTTGATCGCTACCTTCATCCGTCGCTCCTGATCGTCATGGTGTGATTGTCTCGAGTGCTTCACCGAGCTTCTTTGGATCATGGCTGGGCCTCGGATCCCGCTCGTCCACGAGATCGGATATGACTAGATCCGCGCCGTACGTTGCGGTCAAATCGCGGTCGAAGTCAATCCTGTCCAACGGTGAAACAACGGCAATCTCACTGCTGTTCGCGACGATAGTACGGGGTGGGCGCACTCCGGTCAGCCGCAGGAGAGCCTCGAGATGATCGATTCCGTCCATCCCCAATGTCTCACCGTCCTGAGTGACGATGTTGGCAACGTAGACGAGATGGGACTGACTGCGATTGATCGCTTCCGTGATCCCGGGAACGCGCATCGCTGCGATCGTCGAAGTCATCAAGCTCCCCGGACCGAGGATGATCTCGTCGGCCATCTCGATCGCCTCGATTGCCCGCGGTGTGGGTGCGGCGGATTCCGGTCGTACACGAATCCTGTCGATCGGCCCACGATGCAGTGATACTGCGACCTGCCCGCTGACGATCTCATCTCCGGACTCGATCTCGAGCTCGAGGTGATCCCGACTGGCGGGGATGACGGATCCTCTGGCACCGAGAAGACGCTCGGCTCGAATCAGCGCCTCTTCGAAGGAGCCCTCGATGTCTGCCAGGCCCGCGAGGATCAAGTTGCCGAGCGAATGACCGGCAACATCAGCACCCTCGAACCGGTAGACGAACAGTTCTTTCCAGATGGAATCCCCCGGCGTGAGGGCGAGCAGACACTTGCGAATGTCACCGGGAGGTGGAATGTCGAGACCCGGCGCGAGTCTGCCGCTCGATCCACCGTCGTCTGCCACTGTCACGATCGCGTCGACTCTCCCCGCGTAAGCAAGGACCGCTTTGAGCACGCGCGACAGGCCCTGGCCTCCACCGATCGCCACCACGCTGGGTCCGTCGAGGACGCTCTCGAGCTTGTCGACCAGAACAGATGGCTCGGTTTCCATCCGACCCATCAGAGCGTGATGTCTCTGTGATGAATCGACGTCTCGATTCCCGAGTTCACAAGACGTGAGGCGATCGCTTCGGCGACGGCGACACTGCGATGCCTGCCACCGGTGCAGCCGACCGCGATGGTGAGGTAGGACTTTCCCTCAGTCTCGTAGTGGGGTATGAGGAATTCGAGCATATCTGCTGCCTTGTCGAGAAACTCTCCGGCCTCAGGGTGGGAGAAGACATAGTCGCGCACAGGCGCATCGAGGCCGGTGAGCTTGCGCAACTCAGGTTCCCAATGCGGATTCGGCAGGAATCGCACATCGAACATCAGGTCGACGACTCTGGGCGTTCCTCGCTTGAATCCGAAGGACGTCACGTCGACGCGCATGCTAGGCGAGGCATCAACACCGGCAAACGCGTCTCGCAGTCTCTCTCTCAACTGGTGCACGTTGAGATCAGACGTGTCAACGATCACGTCGGCCAGCGCCCTGACCGGTTCCAGCGTCTTGCGCTCTTCAGCGATCGCTTTGGCGAGTGACGTCCCAGTTCCAGGATGAGGACGGCGGGTTTCTTCGAATCGCCTCACCAGTGCGACATCGTCTGCGTCGAGGAACAGAACGGTCGTCCGGAGACCGTCACGGTGGAGATCGATGAGCGCCAGATCGAGGTTGACGGCGTTCATGCCTGTTCGCGTATCGGTGACGACTGCGATACGCGAACGGTCTCCCTCGGCCGCACCCGCCGTTGCCACGAGCTCCGAGATCATCACCGTGGGGAGATTGTCCACGACGAAATAGCCGATGTCTTCCAGGCTTTTCGCAGTCTGGCTCCGTCCAGCGCCCGAAAGACCTGTGATGATCACAACCTGGGTGCCTGCATCTTGTTTTGGCATGTGTCGATCAACCCTCGTGCAGTGCCTCGTACAGTTCAGCTGCCACCCTATCGGGTACAACGTTCGCAAGTTCGCTCACCGAGGCGTCGCGCATTCGCTTGACGGAACCAAACACTCGGATGAGCGCCTTCTTTCTCGCTTGCCCAATGCCTGGAACGTCGTCGAGGATGGAGTCGACCATCGACTTGGCCCTGAGGGATCGGTGATACGTGATGGCGAACCGGTGGGCTTCATCCCTCACCCGCTGCAGCAGATAGAGCGCTTCCTCGCCTCGGGAGATGATGATCGGGTCTGCGTTGTTCGGAGTGAAGACCTCCTCGAGTTTCTTGGCTAGCCCAACCACCGGAATCTCGAGACCGAGCTCCTCGAGTACCTGCACAGCCCTACCGAGCTGCCCCTTGCCGCCATCGATCACAACGAGCCCCGGTGGATAGGAGAAACGACCCTGGTCCTCGAGCGGAAGTTTCCGTTCGGCCAGGTAGGCCGAGAATCGTCTACGAATCACCTCCTCCATCGCGGCGAAGTCGTCCTGACCATCGATCGTCCTGATCTTGAACCGCTTGTATTGAGTCTTCAGCGGGAGGCCATCCTCGAACACCACCATCGATCCGACCGTGTGCCTGCCCTGGATCGTCGATATGTCGTAACACTCGATACGCAGGGGTGGTTCTGGAAGCTCGAGCATCTCCTGAAGACTCCGAAGAGCCCGAGCGCGAGCATTGTGGTCGGAGTGTCTCTTCAGACGATTGCGTGCGAACTCCTCGTGTGCGTTCGCGATCGCCGTCTCCATGATCCGAGACTTCGCTCCCCGCCTCGGTATCCGCAGGCTCACGTTTGAGCCTCGCGCGAGCTTGAGCCACTCTGCCACGATCGCGTCGTCCGACGGCATGGCTTGAACGAGCACCTGTTTCGGTGGGCGCTCATCCACATAGAGCTGTCCGATGATCTTGGCGAGAAAGTCCTCGATGGTTATGTCCTCGATGCGATCGACCACCATCGTTTTTCGACCGGTGACTCTCCCGTTTCTCACGTTGAGTACGACCAGGACGACCTCGAGGTCGTCGTCCGCGTATGCGATCACGTCGAAATCCTCGTGTCGGTCGGTCACGAGCTCTTGCCGCTCGAGGGCGATTCGCATCGCCGTGATCTGGTCCCGCATTCGGGCAGCCCGTTCGAAGTCCTGTTTCTCCGCCGCGTGCAACATCCCCTCTTCGATATCTGCGATCAGCTCGTCGCTGTCGCCACTGAGAAACGTGGCGAGGGAATCGACGTCTGCCTTGTATTCATCCTGGTTGATTTCGCCGATACAGGGGCCCGAGCACTTCTCGATGTGAAACAAAAGACAGGGTCGTCCTGAGGATGCATGTCTTCGGAACTTCGCGTTGGTACACGTACGGATCGGATATGTGCGTAGCAAGCCGTCGAGCGTCTGTCTGATGGAGTATGCCTTCGCATACGGCCCGAAATATTCGACGCCTTTTCTGCGCTTGCCTCGCATGACCATCGCCCGTGGCCACTCCTCGTTACGTGTGATCGCGAGATACGGGAACGATTTGTCGTCTTTCAAACGGACGTTGTATGTCGGCTGAAGCTCTTGGATCAGGGAGTATTCGAGCATGAGAGCGGCGATCTCTGAGTCCGTGACGATCCACTCGAGATCCTCGGCCACAGAGACCATCGTCCGCGTTCGTGGCGGCAAATCGGAACCGAAGTAGTTGGCTGTTCGTTTGCGTAGCGATTTCGCCTTCCCGACGTAGACAGGGCGACCGTGGGCGTCCCTGAATATGTAGACACCCGGCCCGTCCGGGATCGAGGATGGAGCTGGTCGCTTCAGCATCGTTCCGATGGTACTTGCAAGCGACAGATGCACGGTCGGCGCTACTGGAGCCGCGTCCAGCGCACGCCGAGGAGCCGCGGAATGTGGTCCTGTCCTTCGTAGAAGGGAATACGAGCGATAGTCTCGGCACTCAGTCCACGCTCGATCAGCCGATCGAGCGCCCAGCCATGTTCGGCCGCTGATGACAGCAGCGCGGACATCGGTCGGTGGAAGAACTCCACGAACCCGTCGCCGGCCGGTTCGGTTGATGATCCATCGAGGAAGTACGCTCCCCACCGCCACAATATCTCGCCGCCATCGTCGACGAACGGGCCCGATCCGGGAGCGGTGAACACCGGATGGTTGATGACGATCACGAGCGATCCACCCGGTCTCACTGCTCGCGCCGCTTCGCTGAAGAAGCCGTCATGGTCCTGAATGAGATCCAGGAGATACACCGAATAGGCCGAATCGAGCACCGAGTCTCCAAGCCAACCGAGATCGGGAAGCCTTGTCTGCACGACTCGACCGTTCGCCTCGACCATGCGCAACAGATCGAGACTCAGATCACAGCCGAAGATGTCGCCGCCACGGATTCGCATCATCTGACCCTCACCGCACCCGAGATCCATAACGACCCCAAGATCATCAGGGAGGAGCTCCAGGAGGATCGGATGGACGTCGCTCGCGTAAGCCTCATCCTCCTTGACTTCCCGAGACCACCACTCCGCGAGATCATCCCACTCGCTGCTCATGATGCCTCCCTCCGCGTCGTTGCCGTGAGTCGCGCCGCATCCACTACAGGATGTCACGTAGGAACTTGCCCGTGTAACTCTCAGGGACCTCTGTGATCTGTTCAGGGGTGCCAACAGCCACGACCTCTCCGCCGCCTTCGCCGCCGTCTGGACCAAGGTCGATGACCCAATCGACCGATTTGACGACGTCCAGATTGTGCTCGATGACGACGACGGTGTTGCCCGAATCAACGAGTCGCTGAAGGACACCAAGGAGTTTCCGTATGTCCTCGAAGTGGAGTCCCGTTGTCGGCTCGTCGAGAATGTAGAACGTTCGCCCAGTCGAGCGCTTCCCCAGTTCTGATGCGAGTTTGACGCGTTGCGCCTCACCACCAGAGAGCGTCGGAGCCGGTTGGCCAAGGCGAACGTAACCAAGGCCGACGTCGTACAGAGTCCCAAGCACCCGAGCGATCCTCGGTTGGTTCTCGAAAAAGGTCAAAGCCTCCTCGATCGACATACCGAGCACGTCGGCGATCGAATGTCCCTTGAACTGCACCTCGAGTGTGTCTCTGTTGTATCTGAGTCCGCCGCATGTATCGCACGGCACGTACACATCCGGAAGAAAATGCATCTCGATCTTGAGAGTTCCGTCGCCCTTGCAGTTTTCGCATCGCCCGCCGGCGACATTGAAAGAGAACCGACCGGGTTTGTAACCACGCATCTTGGCGTCCGGAGTCGATGCGAAGAGTTGCCGTATGGCATCGAACACTTTTGTGTACGTCACAGGATTCGAACGGGGTGTGCGGCCGATTGGTGACTGGTCTATGTTGATCACCTTGTCGATGTTCTCCAGTCCGTCGATTCGACTGTATCGACCCGGCATCGTGCGTGACCCGTGGAGGGACGCGTGCAGTGCATTGCTGAGAATCTGTTGCACCAACGACGACTTGCCACTTCCAGAAACACCGGTGACGGCTGTGAATGTCCCGAGAGGAAACGACACATCGATGTTCTTCAGGTTGTTCTCAGCGGCGCCGGAGACGTCGATAGACTCATCTCTGCCCACACGGCGACTCTCGGGAATCGGGATGGACCGCTTGCCGGACAGATACATCCCCGTGATCGATTTTGGCTCTGCTTCGATGTCGGCGACCGACCCCTGGGCGACGATCTGACCGCCATGTTCACCGGCGCCGGGTCCGATATCGACAACCTGATCCGCGATACGGATCGTATCCTCATCGTGCTCGACGACGATCAGCGTGTTCCCCAAATCGCGCAGCCGGAGCAGGGTCTCCATGAGTCGTCGATTATCCCGCTGATGAAGACCGATAGAAGGCTCATCGAGGATGTAGAGCACCCCCACAAGACCAGAGCCGATCTGGGTGGCCAGCCGGATCCGTTGGGCCTCGCCGCCTGCCAGTGTCGCTGCTGAGCGTGCCAGCGTGAGATAGTCGAGCCCGACGGCAACAAGGAAGCTCAGACGCTCACCGATCTCTTTGAGGATGGGTGACGCGATCGTCGTATCGCGATCATCGAGCTCGATTGAGTCGAAGAAGTCATGGGTCATCCGGAGACTCGTGCTGGACACTTCGGCAATCGATCTGCCCTCGATCGTGACGGCGAGTGATACGTTGTTGAGCCGTCCTCCCCCACACCGAGAACACGGGATCTCACGCATGTACTGCTGGTAGCTCGCACGTGCGCCGTCTGACTCTGAATCCTGGTATCTGCGCTCTATCCAGTTCAGCGCTCCCTCATAACCCGCGTCATAGGACCGCTGGCGCCCGAATCGATTCTCATACCTGATCGTGTATGACTCGTCTCCCCCACCGCGAAGCAGCAGCAACTTGGATCCGTCACTGAGGTCTGACCACGGTGAATCCATATCGATGTCATGTCTTCGTGCCACCGAAGTGATGAGACGCTGGTAGTACGTCATGCGGTGGCGTCCCCGCCAGGGAGCGATCGCTCCTTCGGACAATGAGAGACCTGGTTGCGGTACGACGAGGTCCGCGTCGACCTGGTACTTCGTACCGATCCCCGAACAATCCTGACACGCGCCGTATGGGCTGTTGAAAGAGAAATTCCTCGGTTCGAGCTCCTCGAATGACAGCTCACAAACAGGGCAAGCGAACGCCTGGGAGAAGGTGAGCGATGGGCCATCGACGATATCGACGATCGCGGTGCCATCCCCGAGAACCAGCGCAGTCTCCATCGAATCCGCGAGACGACGTTCCATGCCGTCCCTCTTCACCAACCGATCGACAACAACCTCGATCGTATGCTGCTCATAACGCGCAAGGTCGAGGTCTTCGGTGAGGTCACGAATCTCGCCATCGATCCGCGCACGAGAGAATCCATCCTTGACAAGGTCGGAGACCAAACTGTCGTACTCGCCCTTTCGGCCCCGGACCACCGGAGCGAGTAGCTGGAACCGCGTGTCCTCTTCCAAGTCGAGCACACGGTCGACGATCTGCTGAGGAGTTTGTCGTGACACGACGGTCCCGTCATTTGGACAATGTGGGACACCGATGCGGGCGAAAAGCAACCGCAGGTAGTCGTGAATCTCAGTGACGGTCCCGACGGTCGAGCGCGGATTTCGGCTCGCCGTTTTCTGATCGATCGAAATCGCGGGTGAGAGGCCCTCGATGAAATCAACGTCCGGTTTGTCCATCTGACCGAGGAATTGGCGGGCGTACGCGGATAGAGACTCCACATACCGCCGTTGACCTTCGGCGTAGATCGTATCGAAGGCTAGTGAGGATTTACCCGATCCCGACAGACCCGTGAACACGATGAGCCGGCCCCGCGGCAGCGTCAGGTCGATGTCCTTCAGGTTGTGCTCCCGAGCACCCTTTACAAGGATCTGCTCACTCGCCACCGTGTTGTCCTCACCCTCGTGCCTCTTGAGCCGCGAGTGTACCGAGCGGGTGTGACGCGAACGACAGACAACCGATGACTTCCTTCGGTTGTCCGTACGAGATAGCCGAACAGCGGGCGGTCTCAGCCGATCACAGCGTCCGAGATCTCTTTCAGCTCGCGCTTGAGCTCGCTTATCTCGTCTCGAAGACGTGCAGCGTATTCGAAGCGCAGCTCTTTTGCAGCCTCACGCATCTCTTCTTCGAGACTCAGGATCAACCGGCGCAGGTCCGGAGTGGTGAGGTCAAGAGGTTCCCTGCGGCGCAGTTCATCGGCTCTCTTGTTCACCGATGGTGCATCTCCCCTTGAAACCAACTCGAGGATATCTGAAACCTTCTTGCGGATCGTCTGTGGATCGATGCCGTGCTCTTCGTTGTACTCGATCTGTCTCTTTCGACGTCGATTCGTTTCCGTGAGAGCCTTGCGCATCGAGTCGGTTACCTCGTCTGCATACATGATCACCGATCCGTCGACGTTCCTCGCCGCGCGTCCGATGGTCTGGATGAGGCTGGTTTCCGAGCGGAGGAAACCCTCCTTGTCGGCATCCAGTATCGCGACGAGGGCGACCTCGGGGAGATCAAGACCCTCTCGAAGGAGGTTCACGCCTATGAGAACGTCGTACTCACCCAACCGAAGATCTCTGAGTATCTGCACACGTTCCAATGTGTCGATGTCCGAGTGCAGATATCTTGCCCTTACCCCGAGCTCGAGCAGATAGTCCGACAGGTCCTCTGCCATCTTCTTGGTCAATGTCGTGACGAGTACTCGCCGTTCGTTCGCTGCCGCTTCTTGGATCTCACCGATCAAGTCATCGATCTGTCCCTTGGTCGGTCTCACGATCACCTGGGGGTCCACCAAACCGGTGGGCCTGATGATCTGCTCTACCACCTGATCAGACTCCCGCAGTTCCCATTCTCTTGGTGTGGCTGACAACAGAATGGCCTGGTCCACTCGGCCGTACCATTCGTCGAAGGTGAGCGGCCGATTGTCAAGCGCTGACGGAAGCCTGAAGCCGTGTTCGATCAGAACGTCTTTTCGCGATCGGTCACCTGCGTACTGACCGTTGATCTGTGGCACCGTAACGTGGCTTTCGTCGATGACCATCAGGAAGTCTTCGGGGAAGTAGTCGATGAGTGTGAACGGAGCTTCGCCGGGTTCCCTTCCGTCGAGGTATCTCGAGTAGTTCTCGATACCTGAGCAGTACCCGACCTCGCGCATCATCTCCATGTCGTAGCGAGTTCGCATCCTGAGCCGCTGTGCTTCGAGCAGCTTCCCCTCCTGAGTGAGGACCGCCAGACGCTGCTCGAGTTCCGACTCGATTCCATGGATCGCACCATCGATGATCTCCTGGCTCGTGACGTAGTGGGTGGCCGGATATATCCACGCCTCAGACATCTCCTCGATGACCTCGCCGGTAACAGGGTTCATGCGCAGAATCCGTTCAACCTCGTCACCCCAGTACTCGATACGAACGACGGTCTCGTCATAGGTCGGAAAGACCTCGAGCGTATCGCCTCGCACCCGGAACGTGCCTCTCGTCAGATTGACCTCGTTGCGGTCGTACTGGATGTTCACGAGACGCTTGATCGACTCTCCGAGTGGGAATTCGACGCCGCGCACGAGCCGGAGCAGCTGCCCTCCGTAGTGCTCGGGCGAACCCATTCCGTAGATCGCCGAAACGGACGCAACGATGATGACGTCACGACGCGTCAGCAGTGCCGCAGTTGCGGCATGCCTGAGCCGATCGATCTCGTCGTTGATCGTCGACTCTTTCTCGATGAACGTGTCGGTTTGAGCGATATACGCCTCGGGTTGGTAGTAGTCGTAATACGAAACGAAGTACTCGACACGGTTGTTGGGAAAGAACTGCCTGAACTCGTTTGCAAGCTGTGCAGCGAGAGCCTTGTTCGGTGCGAGGACGAGGGCGGGCTTCTGCACCTGCTCGATGGTCCACGCGATCGTTGCCGACTTACCGGAGCCGGTGATGCCCAGAAGTGTCTGGAAACGATCGCCTCGCCGAATGCCCTCCGTGAGACGCGCTATCGCCTCTGGCTGGTCACCACTCGGACGGAAGTCGCTCACGACCTCGAACGGCGCGGATGTCGTCATTTCCGCACCTCGTCTATCACCGCACGGACGGCACTGAGCGTTTCCGCCCAAGCACCACTGTTGTCGATCACCGTGTCCGACCAGTCTGCCCACTCCTCGTTTGATACCTGGGATGACACACGTCGACGGACGTCGGAAATATCGCCGCCCCTCGCGACGGCTCGAGCGATACGGATCTCCTCTTCTGCCACGACAGCGATCTTGAACCAGTTGCCGGACAGAACCAGATGCTGTAGCGGAATCTCTACGACCACGTCACCGGAACGTTCAGCGACACGGCGTGCGATCTCAGCCGCGATGCCCGGGTGGGTGATCGACTCGAGTTGACGAAGCTCGTCCTCGTCGGCGAACACGATCTGTGCCAGCGCTCGACGATTCACGATTCCGTTCGAAACTGCTGCAGGCCACTGTTGGGCAACGAGCCTCGTCGCATCCGCTCCCGGTCCCAGAATCTCCGCACCGATCTCGTCGGCGTCGATCACGTGAAAGCCATCCTGGACGAATATCTCGGCAACGGTCGACTTGCCCGCGCCGATACCACCTCCAAGAAGCACGTGGGCTGCATTAGGTCCGTCCAATCCCATGGCCGAGACTGTACTCTGGCCCTGTGACGGTAAACCCAGCGTGGACACAGAGACTGCAGATCACATCGTATGTCGTGCACGTTTCGGCCTTCGTTGTCGCAGCCGCTGCGGAATTCTTCAAAGACGGCATGACGGCGACGACCGTCGTCGGGACGGCATTCGCGCTTGTCGGCATCGCCGTAGGCCTCACACTCAGACTTCCTTTCCCCGAGTCCTCATGGCAGCCAGCGGGCAAACTGAGTGCGAGCATCATCTTGTACTCTCTGGCCATCTCTGCAACCGGTGGCATCGATAGCACGTTCGCCCTCCTTCCCCTCGCTGCGATCTTCATCGCGGCCGCCGGAGGAGGCTTGCTCTACGCTGTCCCCACCGCAATTGCCTCTATCGCCGGCGTCTTCGGGGCTTCGTGGGTTGGCGAGGCGAGTGCCGACCCAACCGGATTCGTCCGTATCCCTGCGATCTACGCGATCACCGCTCTCGCGTTCAGCGAGGTTCAGCGGGCGATCGCGACTGAGACAGAACGGGCGAAGACCCTCATCCTTGCCTCCGACGCAGCTCAGACGAGAAAATCCAGGCTCACGGCGACCCATGCACTACTGGCTGATCTGGTGCAGATAGCGCAATCTCCCGACATCAATGCCGTCACGACCGCACAGGATGCCATCCGCGATGTCGGGCTCATCGTGCCAGACACGCCGACCAGAATCGTCACGAGCGATGACATAGTGCTCGCTCGACGTGGCGCAACGCCCCACCATCCTTCGGCGCGCCACTTCCCGATCGTCTGTGAGGGTGAGCAGGTTGCCCACCTGGAACTATGGGATGGGGACGTACGACTGGATTCCGCTGATGTAGCAGCGGTCCATCTCGCCATAGAACCCGTGGGACTGGCAATCGACAACGATGTGCTGCTGCAACAACTCGCCCGTTTCACGATCCAACGAGAGCGCGTTCGCCTCGCGAGAGAACTGCACGACGATGTTGCACCCTCGATCGCTGCGGTTGGTCTCGCCCTCGACATGGCACTGATGTCGGGAGATCTCGATGACGAACAGACCCGGAACCTCTCAGCGACGAGATCGAACATCTCCCGACTCGTTGACCAGATTCGGCGAACGGTCCAGGACCTGCGAGCCGACCGTTCCATGAGCGTCGTCGAGATGGCTCACTCGCTTGTGGCCGAGGTCGATACAGACGGTCCAACCGTGATCGTCAACATCGACGAACGGACTCCTCCCCGTCCTGCCATTGCGGTCGAACTCGGTGCTTTCATGACGGAGGCGTTCAGAAACGCCATACGGCACGCGAATGCGACCGCTATCTGGGTGACCGGCCGTATCACGGAACATGACGGCTTTCTCGCCGTGCAGGACAATGGCTCGGGCTTTGACGCGGATGAGCCTACCGACGGCCGCTTCGGCCTCGTGGGGATGCGTGAACGCGCCGCAATCATCCCCGCCAGCTTCGAGTTGGACACGTCCCCCGGACAGGGTACGGTCGTTTCCATGACATGGGAGGATGGGACCTGATGAGCCTGATTCGCGTTGTGATCGCCGACGATCATCAGTTGATGCTCGACGGGCTGAAGACGGCGCTCGACAGCCTTCCCGACATCAAGGTCGTCGGTACTGCCACAGACGGCACGCTTCTGGGCGAGATCGTCGAGATGTACGATCCTGACGTCATCCTCGTCGATGTCGAGATGCCCGGAAAGTCTGGATTGGCCGCAATCAAGGCCATCGATCCGCTGCCCCCCACGCTCGTCGTCACCATGCACGCAGCCGCCGACTATGCCCACGCAGCCAAAGAAGCGGGTGCGGTGGGTTTCCTCTCGAAAGGTCTGCCACTCCCGGATCTCGCAGCCGCGATCCGAGCAGTGAACGACGAACAGATTCTTCTGGAAGCCTCAGAAATCGACGAAATCATCGATCGGTACAGAAAACCCCAGCTCAGCCCGAGAGCCGAAGCCGTGACCGAACGCGAAAGAGATGTTCTGCGCTGCCTCGTCAGAGGCATCTCGAGCACAGACGACATCGCTGAGGAGCTCTACATCTCCCAGAAAACCGTCAAGAACCATCTCGCATCGGTGTACGA
>BTQL01000031.1:0-24876 GCA_036985855.1 Acidimicrobiia bacterium
CAAGACGACCTGAACGAAATCGCGAGACTCCTAAACTCGCGACCACGCAAAACGCTTGACTGGGATACACCAGCCGAGCGATTCAACCAACTCGTCGCGGCCACTGCTTGAAACCAAGGCCGCGATGGACGCCAGAACGCCAGAGAAGGAGATCATATGAAACGCGATGCTGTTCTGGCGGCACTTGGGGTCGATTCGGAATCCTCAGGCGTATACGCACGGGGTTGGCTTTCGGGGAATGGCCCGAAGGTCGCATCCTTCGATCCGACGACAGAGGAAGCGATCGGGTTCGTTCGTCAGGCTGATGCAGCGGACTATGAAAGCGCTGTTGTGGCGGCTCAGGCAACATTCATGGAGTGGCGGATGATTCCCGCGCCCGAGCGTGGCAAATACGTTCGAAAGATCGGCAACGCTCTCCGTGAATACAAGGAGCCTCTTGGCGCGCTCGTTTCGATGGAGACGGGCAAGATCAGGGCCGAGGGAGAAGGCGAAGTCCAGGAGATGATCGACATCGCCGACTTCGCGGTGGGTTTGTCGAGGCAGCTCTATGGCCTCACGATCGCATCCGAGCGCCCGCGCCACAGGATGTATGAGCAGTGGCAGCCTCTTGGTCCGATCGGGATCATCTCGTCGTTCAACTTTCCCGTGGCGGTCTGGTCGTGGAACGCGCTCCTTGCAGCAGTTTGTGGCGATACGATGATCTGGAAACCGTCACATATCACTCCCCTGTGCGCCGTCGCGGTCACGAACATCGCCCATGAGGTGATGGACGGCTCCGGATTCGAAGGTGTGTTCAACCTAACCGTTGGACATGTCGACCCGGTCGGTGCGGCGATGGTTTCTGACAAGCGTCTCCCACTCATCTCCGCAACCGGTTCGGTTCGCATGGGTCAGCAGGTCGGCACAGAGGTTGCCAAGCGGCTCGGTCGATCGCTTCTCGAGCTCGGCGGGAACAACGCCATCGTTGTCATGGATGACGCCGATCTCGACATGGTGGTCAGGGCAACCCTGTTCTCTGCGGCTGGAACCACCGGTCAGCGTTGCACGTCGCTCCGCAGGCTCCTTGTTCACAAGGACATCATGAGCGAACTCTCGGATCGTCTTGTTGCGACATTCACCCAGATCCGCTTGGGAGACCCTCTTGAAGATGACACGCTGATCGGTCCTCTCGTTGACCAGGCAGCGGTCGACACGACGAAGGCCGCACTCGAGATCGCACTCGAGCAAGGTGGCGAGCTCCTTGCCGGAGGCAGAGAGCCCGACCGAAAGGGGTATTTCTTCGAGCCCACGATCGTCAGAATTCCCGCCGATGCACCCATCGTGCAGACCGAGACTTTCGGGCCCATCTTGTACCTGATCGAGATCAGCTCGATCGAGGAGGCGATCGCGGTTCAGAACGGCGTACCCCAGGGTCTCTCTTCTGCGATCTTCACCGACTCCGTGAGCAACTCCGAACTGTTTCTCTCCCCGGAGGGATCTGACTGCGGCATCGCGAATGTCAACATCGGAACGTCTGGTGCCGAGATCGGCGGTGCATTTGGTGGCGAGAAAGAGACGGGTGGTGGTCGCGAGTCAGGCTCGGACGCATGGAAGGCCTACATGCGGCGCCAGACCGTCACGATCAACTGGTCCAAGGACCTCCCGCTGGCTCAGGGCATCGACTTCGGTTAGCCCTTCGGTTCTTGCGTAACTGACGTCCTCTGACAGGACGCCAGTTACGCAAGAACAGATGACAGGTTGGGATTGGTGTTACGTCAGCTCGAATACCGGGATGACGCGATCGGTACCTGCTGCGTATTCAGCGAATTGGGGGAACCGGCTTGCCTGTTCGGCGTATACCGTGTCCCTCTCGGCACGATCGAGCTCCGTCGCAGTCTTGTTGAACCTGTCCGTTCCGATCTCGATCGAAACCGAAGGGTTCGCTTTGGCGTTGTGGTACCAGTCCGGATGAGAATCTGCCCCTGCTGCGGACGCAAACACGAAGAGCCTGTCGTCGTTGTTCAGGTACATGAGCGGCGCTTCACGGGTCGCGCCACTCTTCGCACCGGTTGTGCTGAGGATGAGCAGCGGAGCCCCTTCGAACATCCCGCCGACCTTGCCTTCGTTCGCCCTGAACTCATCGATGATTTGACCGTTGAAGTCTGCCACTGTCTTCCTTCCCTAGGTTGCCCAAGCAAAACGTTTGTACGTAGCGGGATATTCCGTCGTCTGTCGCCCGCGGAATATGATCGGATCATTGAGGTTCAGATGTGTATGCCCCCTCCTGTGCGAACACCTACCGCGGTGATCCCTTCGATCCGTGCCCTCGAGGGCGCTGGTTTTGCAGTGCGGCGACCCTTTCCGACCGGGAGTGTCGACCACTACGGACCCTTCCTGCTCCTCGATGAGATGGGACCTGCAGACAACGCGCCCGGCGAGGCCAAGGGTGCCCCCGACCACCCGCACCGTGGATTCGAGACGGTGACGTATCTGCTCGACGGCGAGATCGAACATGCAGATTCCGTCGGAAACCGGGGCGTGATCCATCCGGGTGAGGTCCAGTGGATGACCGCCGGCGCCGGCATCGTGCACTCAGAGTTGCCGACCGACAAAATTCTTCGCAACGGAGGACGCGTACATGGATTCCAGCTCTGGGTGAACCTCCCGAAGTCGGCGAAGATGCACCGCCCCCGGTATCAGGACCTCACAAAGGACCGCATACCCGTCGTGGACATCGACGGCGGCCAGGCAGTTGTGATAGCAGGCGAGGCGTACGACACGACTGGAGCAGCAGACACCTTCCTTCCGATCACCTATGTTCATGTATCCCTCCGGCCTGGAGAGAGCACACGGCTCGATGCGCCGGGAGATCAGGTCGCGTTCCTCTATCTGTTCGGTGGAGACGCGACGATCCTTCCTTCTCAGCAACCAGTCATCGAAGGCGACTCCGTGTTCTTCGACGCAGAACCGGGCGCCATCTCCTTTGAGGCTGGACCCGACGGCGTTGACATGCTGGCGGGAATCGCCGAACCACTGAATGAACCGGTAGTGCGCTACGGCCCGTTCGTGATGAACACGAAGGCAGAGATCTACAAGGCTTTCGACGACTACAACGCCGGTCTCATGGGTTCGATCGAGCCTGAGCTAGCGTAAGAACCGATTGCTCGACCCGGCGCCTCGATCGCCGACGGGCGGTTGCTGTCACGTGCGGCCTGGCCTCTGTAACCTTCCTCCCATGTCCTCTCCGTCCCTACGCAATGTCGCCCTCATCGCGCACGTCGATCATGGCAAGACCACGCTGGTCGATGCAATGCTTCACGCTGCCGGTGTGTTCGCGGCCCACGAACGACCGGTTGAACGCGTCATGGATTCCGGGGATCAGGAACGCGAGCGGGGTATCACGATCCTCGCCAAGGCTGCTTCGATCGAGTGGAATGGCACGAAGATCAACATCGTCGATACTCCCGGCCACGCTGACTTCGGCGGAGAAGTCGAGCGGGCACTCGCACTCGTCGATGGGGTGTTGTTGCTCGTCGACGCCGCAGAGGGCCCAATGCCTCAAACTCGGTATGTGCTCGCCAAGGCCCTCGATCGCCAGTTGCCGGCCGTTGTCGTGGTCAACAAGGTCGACCGACCTGATGCTCGCACTGCCGAGGTTGTCGACGAGATCTATGAGCTGTTCTTCGATCTCGAAGCCGAGGACCGTCACATCGAGTTCCCGATCATTTCGGCCGTCGCGAGAGATCGTCAGGCAGTTGTAGGTATCGGCGTACCTGCTGCTGGAGACACTCTTGCTCCGGTGCTGGACGCGATCATCGAGACGATTCCTGGCCCGTCTGGTGATCCAAACGGACCCCTGCAGGCGCTGGTTACAAACCTCGATGCCTCTGACTACCTCGGGCGGCTTGCGATCGGTCGGGTCATCAGGGGGACGCTTCGCGCCGGGGAGAAGGTAGCGCTGTTGCAGGGCGACGGCGAACCTCCGATCACGCGCAAGGTCGGGAGTCTCATGGGTTTCTCCCATCTGGGCAGGGATGACGTCGATGAACGTCTGGTCGGTGATCTCTTCGTTGTGGCTGGATTTCCAGAAGTGGGTATCGGTGACACCTTCGCTGCTAACGAGGCTCCCGAAGCCCTTCCTCGGCTGGTGGTCGATGAACCAGTTCTCCGTATGACATTCGGTGTCAACACGTCTCCCCTCGCCGGGACCGAAGGCAGGTTCGTCACGTCCCGTCAGATCCGGGACCGTCTCGAGAGGGAAGTCCTTGGAAACGTTTCTATCCGTATCGGAGACACGTCTTCTCCGGAGGTGATCGAGGTTGCCGGTCGAGGGGAGCTCCAACTCTCTGTATTGATCGAATCCATGCGTCGTGAAGGTTTCGAGCTACAAGTCAGCAGACCTGAGGTCATTGTCAAAGTGGTCGATGACATCAACCACGAACCGCTCGAACGGGTCACAGTGGACGTTCCCGACGAGTATGTCGGTGCTGTCACCCAAGTTGTCGCTCCGCGCAAGGGTCGTATCGCCGACTTGAGACCTGGGGATGCCGGGCGTTCCATTGTCACGTTCACCGCGCCGTCACGGGGTTTGCTTGGGTTGCGATCCATGCTGTTGACCGTCACCCGCGGTACTGCCCTGGTCCATCAACATCATGAGGGATGGATCCCGTGGGTCGGCGAGCTTCCATCCCGTCAGGGGGGAGCAATGGTCGCTGACCGTCGTGGTACGTCGACGGGTTTCGCACTCGACAACCTTCAGAAGCGGGGCGAACTCCTGATCGGACCAGGCGTTGCTGTATACGAAGGCATGGTCATCGGTGAGGCCTCCCGTCCAGAGAACATGACCGTGAATCCGACCAAGGGCAAGCAGCTCACGAACATCCGCACCCATTCGACCGACGAAGCGATCAAGCTCAAACCGCCGCGTGACGTGACCCTCGAGGTTGCGATCGAGTGGATCGCCGCCGACGAACTCGTCGAGGTGACACCGGAGTCGATCAGGATCCGCAAGCAACTCCTCACTGAGAGCGAGCGCAAGCGAGCGAAGGCTCGCTGAGCTCGCTTCCTGAGAGAAGGAACCCGGCATCTCTGGGAACCGAATCGAGTCCTTTCATCGTCCGACCCTTGAGGAAAACGAGAGAGGAGTTAGCGATGCGACGAACGATTATCGCCACGATGGCGGCCTTTACCCTGGTCCTAGCTGCTTGTACCGCAGCTGATACGACCGATTCCACTTCTACGACTCGGCCCGGTCAGCCCCGGCGCCCAACAGGGGAGCGGGTGTTTTCAGCGTCTTCGTTGCGACCTTTCGACTCGTGCAACGACTTTCTCGATTATGTGAAAGCTCATGCGATCGAGCGGGTGGGACCGTACGGACTCGATGGTTATGGCGGGTACCCGGTTGTGTTCGAGGAAGCCGTTGCAAGTCTCGACGATGGCGACTTGAGCCGGTCCTTCGCTTCGACGGGTGCTGTCAAGGGTGTCGATTACTCGGGGACCAACGTCCAGGTGGCCGGTGTCGATGAGCCTGACCTTGTCAAGACCGACGGTGAGCGGATATTCGTTGTCGCCCAAGGCCGCCTCTATTGGATTGACGCGTCTGGTACTCCTGAGATCGTCGCCTCCATGCCGCTCGATGGATGGGGCCAGCAGCTCTTCCTATCAGGCGACAGCCTGCTGGTCATGACGTCCGGCGGCGGGTACGGTTTCAGTCCGGCGATCGGTGGAATCGCACGGGATTCGATCGTTCCGGGTTATCAGACCCAGCGAGTCGTCCTCACTGAGGTAGACGTCTCGGATCCCGATTCCATGGAAGCCGTCAGCACACTCATGCTCGACGGCACGATTCTGTCCTCTCGGATGGCAGATGGCACGATTCGCGTCGTTGTGCGCTCAGGCCCCAACGGATTCGATTGGGCATATCCGGAAGGCAGCGGTATCCGCGCGGAGCAGATCGCAATCGATGCCAACAAGAAGCTGATCGAGGAATCGACGCTCGAGAACTGGGTTCCCTGGTACATCCTCAAGGACCTTCGCTCCGGTACGACGTCCGACGGTCCCGTTCTTGCCTGCGACCAGGTCGGGTATCCGGACGAGTTCTCAGGACTCTCGATGCTGTCGATCCTCTCGATCGATCTCGACAGCGGCCTCGAGCCAGGGAACAGCATCGGTCTCCTCGCAGAAGGGCAGACGATATACGCTTCCGCAGAGAACCTCTACGTCGCCACGTCACCGTGGATGGCGTGGCCGGTGGCAAGATTCCAGGAAGAGCCCGACAAGAACGATAAGTACTCGACCCAGATCCACATGTTCGACATCTCTGATCCCACGATCGCTACCTACGTCGCGACCGGTGAGGTCGAAGGTACGTTGCTCTCGCAGTGGTCGATGGACGAGTACGAGGGCACTCTGCGTGTCGTCGTGACCGATGGGAATCCCTGGTGGGGATCGTCTGACGTGCCGGATACGGCCGTTGTCACGATGCAGCGCAAGGGTGACGAGCTCATCCAGGTTGGTTCTGTCGACGGTCTTGGTGAGGACGAGCGGGTGTTCGCCGTTCGGTTCATCCAGGACAAGGGCTACGTCGTGACGTTCCGTCAGGTCGATCCACTGTACGTCGTCGACCTCTCAGATCCGACGGACCCAACGGTCCAAGGCGAACTGAAGATCAACGGATACTCTGCCTATCTGCATCCCATCGGCAAGGATCTGCTCCTCGGCGTTGGCCAGCACGCAACCGACGAAGGCCGTACGCTTGGCACGCAGGTCTCCGTCTTCGATGTCTCCGATCCGAGCGACCCACGGCGCCTGTCGAGGCTGACGTTCGACGATGCGTACTCTGAGGCGGAGTGGGATCACCTCGCCTTCTTGTGGTGGGCACCGGAGGAAATCGCAGTCCTGCCCATGCAACGTTGGTCATGGAACGACAACACAGGGAAAGGCAGCAACTTCACCGGTGCAGTTGTCGTGAGAGCAACCTCAACTCAGGTCAAACAGATCGGTGAGATTCGCCATCCGAACGTGAACAGCTCTGAGTGTGCGGATTGCGAGACGTGGACCGCCCCGATCAGCCGTTCTCTGGTCATCGATGACACGCTGTTCACGTTCTCAGAGAGCGGAGTTCTGGCTTCGGATCTCGACTCGCTCGATGACATCGTCTGGATGCCCTTTGGCTGAGAAGCGAAATCAGCCGAAGCGGTAGCCGACCGACCTGACGGTCGTGATCCACGACGACCGTTCTTCGCCGAGTTTGGCCCGAAGACGTCTGACGTGAACATCGACTGTCCTCGATCCGCCGAAGTAGTCGTAACCCCAGACCTTGGAGAGGATCTGTTCGCGGCTCCAAACCCTGTTCGGATGCTCAACGAAGAATCGAAGCAGTTCGTACTCCATGTAGGTGAGGTCGACGGGGCCGTCGGCAAGATACGCCTGATACGTGGCTGTGTTCAGTTCGAGGTCATGGTGACGGAGTACAGGATCGTCCGTGGCCTCGATCTCGGCGACACCGAGCCTCGTCAGCCTGATACGCAATTCGGCCCGGTCCACAGGGGTGAGAAGGAAGTCGTCGAAGCCAACCTTGTCGGCTAGGTCGGTCGTGAGTGTTCGGTCCACGACGATGAGAACTGCGAGGTCGTATTCCTCACGTAGTTTCCCTGCGACGGCGATCGCCAGGTCGGGATTGTCTCCGAGCTCTACGACCGCTGCTCCCCAGCCAGAGGGCGGTTTCTTGCGCTCTGCATCTGCGACGTCTGTGATCGGTACAGGCTGGTATCCCGCGCCCAGCAGAGCCGCGGTGAGGGAGGCCGAGGGAGCTTCTGGATAGAGGGCTACATACATCACAACACCGGCAGGTATTCTCGCAGCTCGTACGCAGAAACATGCTGTTCATAACGTGCCCATTCACGCTTCTTGTTCTTGAGGAACCATTCGAATACGTGGTCGCCAAGGGCCTCTCTGACGAGTTCAGAGTCCTGCATGACGTTGATGGCATCGATGAGGTTGTGTGGGATGTGTCGTATGCCGGCCTCATTCCTCTCGGAAGACGACATCTTCAACACATCTGAACCGGTCTCTGGTGGCAATGCGTAATTGCCGGCCACACCGGCGAGGCCCGCTGCGAGGATCACGGAGAGGCCGAGATAGGGGTTCATCGCGACATCAGGGGAGCGGTATTCGATACGGGTCGAATCGATCTTGCCCTTCTTGGTCGCCGGCACTCTGACGAGTGCGCTCTGATCATTCCTTGCCCACGTCTCGAATGTCGGAGCATCGAAGCCACCGACGAGTCGCTTGTACGAATTGACCCACTGGTTCGTGACGGCCGTGATCTCAGCGGCATGGCGTATGAGCCCTGCGATGAATCCTCTGGCAACCTGCGATAGTCCGTACTCTCCGGACTCATCGTGGAAAGCGTTCTCATCTCCCTGGAAAAGGGACAGATGGAGGTGCATGCCCGATCCGTCGTACTTCTCGAGTGGCTTGGGCATGAACGTTGCGTAAATGCCGTGTTCGAGGGCGACCTCCTTGACAGTCAGGCGCGTCGTGATGATGTTGTCGGCCATCGTCAGCGCATCGGTATGGCGAAGATCGAGCTCGTGCTGTGACGGGGACACTTCGTGATGGCTGAACACAACGGGGATGCCGAGTGCCTCGAGAGCCATGATCGTCGACCGTCTGTACTCCTGTGCGACATCGAGCGGTGTGAGATCGAAGTAGCCGCCATGGTCGAGCACTTTCGGCCGATCAGATGAATCCTCGAAGTAGAAGTACTCGATCTCCGGTGCGACGTAGAAGCTGTAGCCGAGTCCTGCTGCATGTTCGAGATTTCGCCTCAAGACGTTGCGAGGGTCTCCAGGGAACGGATGACCTTCGGGCGTTACAATGTCACAGAACATGCGGGCCACACCTGCATTTCCGCTCTTCCACGGGAGGATCTGAAAGGTCGTCGGGTCGGGCTTGGCGAGCATGTCGGCCTCGTGGGTGCGCGAGAAGCCGTCGATCGAACTCCCATCGAACGACATGCCTTCGTCGAGGGCGAGTTCGAGTTCAGCGGGAGTGATCGCAAACGACTTCAGGAAACCCTGGACGTCGGTGAACCACAGTCTGATGAAGCGGATTCCTCGCTCCTTGACCGTTGATAGGACATACTCCTTTTGACGTTCCATGCAATCTCCGCTGTCCGGTGATCGACATCGTATTGCAACTTCGGCGTTTCAGCGCAGTCGAGGCGATGATGTAACAGAGCGTTCACACTCCGGTTACCGCCGAGAAACCGGTGCGGCTATAGCGTGTGGCACATGGTCGGCGCTCGGTCGCGTCGGCAGAACGAGAACACCGCTGAAAGAGAGGAACCATGGCGTATCGCGCCGAATACATCTGGATCGACGGTAGGAAACCGACAGCTCTACTGCGATCCAAGACGAAGGTGCTGCCGGACGGTGCTGATGTGCCGATCTGGGGATTTGACGGTTCGTCCACTGAGCAGGCTCCAGGTAGCGAATCTGACTGTGTGCTCAATCCAGTCAAGGTTGTACCGGACCCGATTCGCGGTGGAGACGACGTGCTTGTCATGTGCGAAGTGCTCAACGTTGACATGTCTCCTCACGAGTCCAACACGCGTTCGGCAGCGGTCGCTGCTCTTGAAAAGTTCGGCGACCAGGAGCCCTGGTTCGGCATGGAACAGGAGTACACGTTCTACAAGGACGGTCGTCCGCACGGCTGGCCCATAGGCGGGTTCCCCGCACCCCAGGGTGGGTACTACTGCGGAATCGGTGCGGATGAGATATGGGGCCGAGACATCGTCGAGGACCACACCTGGGCTTGCATCGAGGCCGGGCTCAGTATTTCAGGCACGAACGCTGAGGTGATGATCGGTCAGTGGGAGTTCCAGATCGGGCCGGTTGACACCGTTGCCATTGGCGACGAGCTCTGGCTCGCTCGCTGGCTGTTGTACCGGATTGCCGAGGACTATGACATCTCCGCGACATTGGAGCCGAAGCCGGTCAAGGGTGATTGGAACGGAGCAGGCATGCACACGAACTTCTCTACCAGGGCCATGCGCGAAGGATGGGATCCGATCATCGCAGCGTGTGAGGCGCTCGGCGAGAAGGCTCAGGAGCATGTGAAGAGCTATGGAGCAGGTATCGAGCGAAGGCTCACCGGGATGCACGAGACGGCCCCGTGGTCGGAGTTCTCGTACGGCATTTCCGATCGTGGCGCCTCGGTTCGGATTCCGTGGATGGTCGATCAGGACAAGAAGGGCTACATCGAAGATCGTCGCCCGAACGCAAATGCCGATCCCTACGTTGTCGCTGCGCTCATCACCGAGACGGTGTGCAGCAAGCTGGCCTGACACAGCACTGACCCAGAGGTCGGGCCAATTGCACGAGAACGCGGTTCCGAGAGGCGTTAGGGCGTGAATCCTCGGACGACGTCGATCTGGCTGTTGAAGGCCTCGGTCTTCACTGTGTATTCGGCGACAGCTGCGCGTCTGAGAGTTCCGTCATCTGGGGCATGGAGCCCGTCGATGACAGTCTGTGCCTGCGTTACAAGGTCCTGAGATGCCGAGATCGTGTCTGGCCATGCGGAATCGAAGACATCGGGAACTGAAGTAGCAGCGACCTGATTCGCAAGATCCTGAGCGGCTTCCTTGACGATCTCGAATCCAGCGTCTGCGTCCCCAACACTTCCGCCGTCCTCCCTTGCGTCATTCACTTCATCCATCTGCGTCTGGACATCATTTGCGAGGTTCTCGAACCGATCGAGCTCCTGGAGGAAAGCCAGGATCTCAGTCGGCAACGTTGAAGACGTTGTGGTCGGTGCAATGGTGATCGTTGTAGGGGGAAGCGTCGTGGTCGTTGCCGCGGCGATATCGGCAGCAGGAAGTGCATTGACAAAGACGTATGTGAACCCGATCAAGGCAGCAATGATGATTGGGAGTATCCAACGGCCCGGTTTCGGATCTTCCTTACTCACGTCTGTGAGCATAGAACGAAACAGCCTGTGACGGTCATCATCGCTACGATGCTCCCATGGATCTCGAAGGAAGAATCGCAGTTGTCACCGGCGGTGCCGTGCGCGTCGGCGGAGCGATCACTCGGGAGCTTGCTTTTCGGGGCGCCTCCGTGTTCATCCACTACAACCGTTCAGCAGGACCGGCGGAAGCGCTTCGCGAGGAGATCGTCGCGGTTGGGGGAGTCGCGGCCATCGGATCTGTCGATCTCTCGAATCCCGAGGCAGCTCCAGACCTCATCGCCGCAGCTGGAGGGGCACTCGGCCCCCCGACGATCCTTGTCAACAGTGCTTCGGGCTTTCCGTCGGACACGATCGATGATGTCACGGTGGCAGGATTTCGTTCGGCACAGGACCTGTCGCTCACGACGCCGATGATGCTCATTCAGGCATTCGCCAGGCATGTACCGGATGATCTCGGTGGTGCGGTTGTCAATGTGACCGACGTCAAGACGATGCGCCCATATCGCAAGCATCTGTCCTACATGCTCGCGAAAGGCGGTATCGACACACTCACCCGGGCGGCAGCTGTTGCTCTCGCCCCGAAGATCCGAGTCAATGCTGTTGCCCTTGGCGTGATTCTTCCGCCGGCGAAGGAGGACGATGCGTATGCGGAGAACCTCGCTGCCGACCTTCCGCTTCAGCGAATCGGGGGCGCACAGGTGGTGGCGGACACCGTTGCATTCCTCTGTGAGAACGACTTCATCACCGGTGAGATCATCCGTGTTGATGGTGGCGGCCACCTGGTCTGATCACGGGAGGTGTTCTTCGTTCCGTGCCCTCGGTCTTTTGGCTACCGTTCCTCCATGGACAGGATTCAGATCTCCGACATCGTCGTTCCCGGCATCATCGGTATCAACCCGGACGAACGGGTCAACAAGCAGGACGTCAGGGTCAACGCGACGCTGTGGGTCGACACTCGCGCCGCCGCCGTTTCGGACGACATCGCGGACGCGGTCAACTATCGAACGATCACCAAAGCGATCGTCGCTCATATCGAGGGAGGCGAGCCGATGCTTGTCGAGCGACTGGTGGCCGAGATCGCAGACATCTGCCTATACGACCAGAGGGTCGACAAGGTTGAGGTGACCGTCGAGAAACCCGGTGCGCTCCGAAATGCGCGATCTGTCGGGATTACGGTCACGCGCTCGCGCGTTGACCAGGGAACGTAGGAAAAGGAGGGAACATGCCAACCGATGTGGATACCGTGGAAGCGGTCATTCTCGCGGGGTCGAACGTCGACAAAGAGCGTTGTCTGCCCGAGTCAATCCGGAAGCTGCGTCGCCAGCCGGACATCACGGTCCGTGCGGTGAGTGCGTGTTACGAGAGCGAATCGGTTGGAGGGCCGACTGATGCGCCCGACTTCTTGAACGCCGCGATACTCGTGACCACGACACTCGATCCCGAGACACTGCGCGAGCGGCTCCATCAAATCGAGGAGGAGCTCGGACGGGTACGGACGGATGACCCGAACGCTCCCCGCACCTCCGATCTCGATATCATCTACTACGAGGATCTTGTCAAGGACTACGACGGCTGGTCAATTCCAGATCCGGACGCCGAGACGGAACCGCACATCGCTGGGCCGGTCGCAGAGGTCGCCCCTAGGCGGGTTCATCCTGTGTCGGGCAGGACCACGACTGAAATCGCTGATGCCATTCTCACCACAAATCCGGAGGCCACCCCCCACATGGCGATCAAACTCTCCACCCCATACACCACGCGAGCGGTTCCGGACTTCGATGATGTCGAGGGAGTTTACGCTCCCCGTCTCGAAGAGATCGTTCGCGATCAACTGCTCGAGATAGGTGAGGATCCCGAACGTGAAGGTCTCCGGCAAACGCCGCTGCGCGTCGCCAAGGCGATGGACTTCCTCACGAGTGGTTACACCTCGTCAGTTGCAGATGTCGTGAACGGTGCGATCTTCGACGCTGAAGGCGCTTCTGAAATGGTCGTTGTGCGCGATGTCGAGTATTACTCGATGTGCGAACACCACATGCTGCCCTTTTTCGGAAAAGCGACGGTCGCCTACCTGCCGAAGGGCAAGATCATCGGGCTGTCGAAGATCGCGAGGATCGTCGATGTATTCGCTCGCAGGCTGCAGGTGCAGGAACGGCTGACCAACCAGGTTGCCGACGCCATGGAGGAGATTCTTGATCCGTACGGTGTCGCTGTGGTGATGGAAGGGAAGCACCTCTGCATGATGATGCGAGGTGTCCAGAAGCAGGAGTCCAACATGGTCACGAGCGCAATGCGGGGCACCTTCCGTTCTGATGCGCGCACGAGAAGCGAGTTTCTCTCGCTTGTTACCTGACCGAACGGTTCGATTGGGAGTACCGTTCACGAATGGTCATTGACAAGCGCAAGCGCCCCATGCGCGACCTTCGAATCTCGGTTACGGACCGTTGCAGCTTCCGGTGTGGTTACTGCATGCCACGTGAGATGTACGACGATCACGAGTATCTCGACCGGTCCTCGATTCTCAGCTACGGCGAGATCAGGCGGATCACGCGTCTCGCGACCGATCTTGGTGTGCGCAAGGTTCGACTCACCGGTGGCGAGCCACTGTTGCGGTCCAAGGTGCATCGTCTTGTAGAGATGCTCTCATCCCTCGATGAGGTAGAGGACCTTGCGATGACAACGAACGCCCTCTTGCTCGCCAGGGAAGCCGAACGACTGAAGGAAGTCGGCCTTGACCGGGTTACCGTGAGTCTCGATGCGATCGACGACGATCTGTTCCGGAAGATGATCGACACCGATGTCCCCGTAGCGACAGTGCTCGAAGCGATCGATGTCGCCGGGGATGTAGGCCTTGGTCCGATCAAGATCAACACGGTGGTGCGGCGCGGGTGGAACGAGGACGAGGTTGTCCGGCTCGTCGATCACTTCCGTGGTACCGGCCACATCGTCCGATTCATTGAGTTCATGGATGTAGGTACAACGAATTCCTGGAAGCTCGACGAAGTAGTTCCGTCCGCGGAGCTCATCGATATCGTCTCTCAGAAGTGGGACATCGAACCTCTCGAAGCGGATTATCCGGGCGAGGTAGCCTCGAGGTATCGATTCACCGATGGTGGCGGCGAAGTGGGTTTCATTTCCTCGGTGTCTGCGCCGTTCTGCGGCGACTGCACGCGCCTGCGCCTTTCAGCGGAAGGGAAGCTGTACACGTGCCTCTTCGGTTCGAAGGGAGCTGATCTACGAACCCCACTTCGGTCGGACGCATCTGACAACGAGATTCGAGCCCTGATGAAGAGGACCTGGACGGACCGTGAAGACCGCTACTCCGAACTCCGCGGCGGTATTCCGCTCGATACTCCCAAAGTCGAGATGAGCTACATAGGCGGATAGTCGCACGCCGTACGACGACCGTTGGACCCTTCGGCTCGTCCACCCACGACCGATCGGTCGCTCCGCTCCCTTTGAGACGACAGGTTCCAGGAACATTGGCGCTGTGTCCGTCGTCTGTTTCAGCCCTCTTGAATCACGATCTCCAATCTGACACGGTGACTTCATGGATCCCGCAACTGTGTTTCTGCTCTATGTCGTCGGTGCCCTCTGCCTCCGGTTAATCGGTACTTCCGTGCATCCGGTGCTCTCTGCCGTCTCACGGGTCGGGATACTGCTCCCTGTTGGCAGACGTTTTGCTGCTCTTGCCGTCTCGCTCGTTCTGGTTGCTGGAGTCGCGAGAGCAGGTACCGCCCAGGGCGGTGTTGGTCCTCCCAGCAACCGGATGGTGCAGATGGTGGTGGACACTTCGGTTGTCGATACTCCAAGCGTGCTCACGGTAGGTCATCGCCCAATGATGACCTCAAGGCGTGCCACCTACACAGTGAAACCGGGTGACTCGCTCTGGGAAATCGCTCGAGAACTCCTGTCGAGTGACGGAGAAAATCCCACAGGCAGGGACATTTCAGACCTCTGGCGATCCATCTACGACCTGAACTATGACCTCATTGGTGATGATCCAAATCTGATTCTCCCAGGTCAGGTGTTCCAACTACCAGCGAGGTGAACATGGAATCCGAAGAGTTCGAGCAGATTCCGTGGGCGAATCTCGTCGCGGAGCAAACCGATGGCATCGACAAGAGGGTCTACATCGCCGCCGCAATCGTCGGGGCACTGCTCATCGCCGCGTTCGGGATGCGACTTCTCGGTGGAAGTTCTCAACCCTTGCCATCACTCCCGGTCACCGCTGAGCTCCCTCAACCCACGATGGTTGAGTCAACCCCTTCAACTTCGATGGTGATCGCAGAGGCCGACCTTCGCGCCGACGATACGAGCGTCATGGACTCTGCTGACCGACTCGTCGAGATCACCGCAGAGTGGTTCGTCACCGACTGGTTCACGCGAGATGGCTCTGACGAGACCGTCCGATCGATCAAGGCAGCGCTATCCAACGCCGTCGTTCTCGATGCGATTCCTCACGAGACGGAAGGTGAACCGGTGACCTTCGTCGAGTGGGCGAAGACGATCGGGTCTGAGGTCACGCCGAACGGTGTCGACGTGACCATCGTCTATCGAGCGATCAGAGAGACCAAAGAGGGTTTCGTGCGCGACCCGGTCGCCACCGTCGTTGTATCCCTCGTGAGAACCGGGGACCGCGTGACGGTTGTCTCTCTCCCGAAGACAGACGACTGACGATCGGTACAGACAGCGACGCGAGTTCGGCGGACTGCTGTGGATTGAGAACTGCATCAGCCGAACGTTCGGCTGAGTACTTCGCTCACTGCAGGCACGATTCCGTCCCAGGATGCTTCGTCAGTTCGCGTCACGGTTACGAAATCTGCTGTCATGAAGACCGACATGACACCATCGATATCGAACAAGGGTGCGATTCGCTCGTCCGAACCGTCCGCGCCCGTCGCGGTCGCGGTTCCACCAACGGGTGAACCAACGTTGAACTTCATCGCTCGCGGGTTTGGCGTTGTCTCAACCGTGATGCCCATTTCGGTCCTTCCATCGCTTGAGCCGAATCGTAGCGGGGACCGACCATGATGCTCGGTGCCGATGTCGGTGGTACCTTCACCGACCTCGTGCTCGTCGTGGGCGGCAAGGTCGTCACGGCAAAGCTTCCGACCACGCAGCACCAGGAGGGCGTTATCGCCGCCGGCATCGATGAGCTCACTGACGGATCGACCGTGGATGTCTTCGTACACGGAACGACTGTTGCGACGAATGCCTTGTTGGAACGGAAGGGTGCGCGAACGGTTCTCGTAACCGACTCGGGTTTCGAAGACATCATTGAGATCGCGAGACAGGACCGACCTTCGCTCTATGACCCGTACGCCGACCGGCCGACGCCTCTCGTTGATCGTTCGATGCGGATCGGTGTGGATGGTGAGTCACTACCAACGATCCCGGGAGCTGAGGCGATCGCTGTTGCTCTTGTCAACGGACACGTCGATAGAGCCAGAGAACAGAAACTTGCCTCCGCGATCTCCGCACAACAGCCCCACATTCCAGTGAGCCTGTCTTCTGTCGTTGCAGGCGAGTTTCGGGAGTTCGAACGCATTTCTACAACGGTGCTCAACGCATACTTGACCCCCATCACCGCGACCTACCTCGAAGCACTCGATCATCAGTTCGTGCAATCGGGCACGGTCGGAAGCCTCGGTGTGATGCGGTCATCGGGAGGGTTGATGGATGTTGCCGACGCCTCGAAACTTCCCGCGGCCGTGCTGCTCTCCGGACCGGCCGGCGGCGTCGTCGCTGCGGCGGCATTTGCTGGGAAACTCGGACACGACCGGGTGGTTTCGTTCGATATGGGCGGGACGTCCACCGATGTCTGCCGGATCGAGGATGGTGTCATCGAGGTGTCCTATGAACGGAGTATCGACGGTTACGTATGCCGTCTTCCCTCTGTGGGCGTGCACACCGTTGGCGCTGGTGGTGGCTCGATCGCTTGGATCGATCCCGGTGGTTCTCTGCGTGTCGGACCCCGAAGCGCGGGAGCGGACCCGGGTCCAGCCTGCTACGGACGTGGCGGCACTAAGCCAACGGTGACCGACGCGAACATCGTCCTTGGGCGCATCGCTGCTGACGCGAAACTCGGAGGTCGCCTCGTCCTTGATCTGGCGAAGGCCGAAGCCGCCGTCGGGGCGCTCGCCGGTCGGCTCGGACTCTCGGTCGTTGGCACGGCGCTCGGGATCGTGCAGATCACAGAGGAGGTGATGGCTGGGGCCATCAGGACGGTATCGGTGGAGAAGGGGAGCGATCCGCGCGGCGCCCATCTTGTTGCTTTCGGCGGTGCAGGTGGTTTGCACGCGACCTCCCTTGCCCGTTCGCTTGGAATGTCCGGGGTGGTCATCCCTCCCTTTGGCGGCGTACTATCGGCAGTCGGTCTGCTTCTCGCACCACCTCGGTCTGATGCTGCACGAGCGGTTCTTGTGAGTGACGACAACTTCGGGCGAATCGTCGAAGCAGCCGATGAACTGAACGTTGAGACACGTGCTGCCCTGACAAGGGCAGGCTTCGACGATGCGACGGTGTCGTTCTCTGTCGATGTCCGATACCTCGGGCAGGCGCACGAGATCTCGGTTCCCTGGAGCCACGGCGAGAATCTCGAAGTCATACGTGGCAGATTCGATGGCATTCACCGGATGCGAAATGGATTTGACAGGCCGGATGACGCCGTCGAGATCGTTGCGGTGCGAGGGATTGGCCTCGCAACACCTGCACTGACGATCGAAGATGTCTCACACTGGCAGCCCACTGCCGAACGGTCCGACAAACGCCGCGATGTCACGACCGGAGATGCGAAGGTGTCCGCTCGAGTCGTGAATCGGGCTGCACTCGCTGAGGGCGACGTGATCGAGGGCCCTGCGATCATCGAAGAAGTCGAGTCGACCACGTTCCTCGCCACACGCGAGATCGCCGTGGTGCACGACTCCGGCGCGATCGAGGTGACATGGTGACCATCGACCAGATTGCACTCGAGGTGATGCGAAACCAGATGTCGAGCATCGCGGAAGACATGGGCGTCGTTCTGCGAATGACCGCATTCTCGCCGAACATCAAAGAACGGGTCGACTGCTCCGCTGCGGTGTTCACCCCGGAAGGCGAAATGCTCGCCCAGGCCGAACACATCCCCGTCCACCTCGGTTCGATGCCCGACTCGGTCACCGCCGTGATCGAACACTTCGGAACTGAGCCGGAGCCCGGCGTCCAGTACGCGGTCAACGACCCATTCCGTGGGGGAACACACCTCAACGACCTCACCCTTGTGCGGCCGGTCCACATCGAGAGGCGGCTCGTGGCGTGGGTCGGCAACAGGGCCCATCACGCCGATGTGGGAGGAGAAGCTCCGGGATCGATGCCAGCCCATGCGACGCGTGTCGACCAGGAGGGAATCGTCGTGTCTCCGATGGTGGCGGTGCGTGAATCGACTTGGACCGAGGAGTTCATAGAGCCGTTCCTCGCAGCGACCCGAACACCGGTGGAGCGTCGCGGCGATCTGGCGGCCCAGCTCGGAGCGAACGAGGCAGGCGCCATTCGTCTTCGGGAGCTCATTGAGCGGTATGGGACCGACACGCACAGGGCGATATCGGTATCGCTCATGAAGTACGGCGAACGACGCATGCGTGCTGCGATCGCCGCGTTACCGGACGGATCTTCATCCTTCACCGACCACATGGAATGGAAAGGTGAGCTGATCCCGATCGTCGCCAGAGTCACGGTCGATGGCGAAGAGCTCACCGCCGACCTGTCCGCTTCTTCCGACCAGGTGCAGGGAAACATCAATGCGGTTCGTTCAGTTACCGGCTCCTGTCTCTCCTACGCGGTCCGGGTTGCGACCGACCCGACCATCCCTGCTACGGGCGGAGCCCACCGGCCTCTGCACCTGGTGACCCGGTCCGGCTCGATCGTTGACGCAGCCGCGCCCGTTGCGGTAGCTGCTGGAAACGTCGAAACCTCCCAACGGATTTCCGACACGATCCTCGGTGCATTGGCAACGTTCGCTCCGGCACGCGTACCCGCTGCGGGACAAGGCACGATGAACAACGTGCTGATCGGCAACGACAGCTTCGCTTACTACGAGACTGTTGCCGGGGGCCAGGGTGCTCGGCCCGAGCGCGACGGTCAGTCAGGCATCCAGACAGGCATGACCAATACCAAGAACACTCCGATCACCTCCCTCGAAACGCACTATCCGTTCACGGTCACCCGATACAAGCTCCGGACAGGAAGTGGTGGTGCCGGCCGGTTCTCCGGTGGCGACGGCATCGAGCGTGGCATCCGCTTCGAGGAAGCAGCAACTCTGTCTCTCATGGGCGAACGTCGCATCACCGCGCCCTGGGGCCTCTCAGGAGGACACGATGGCGCAGTCGGCGAGGATTGGCTGATCCGCTCCGGCGGCGGCCGAGACCGCCTGCCTTCAAAGTGCACCGTCGAGGTTCAACCCGGAGACGAACTGCTCGTCCTCACGCCGGGTGGCGGAGGCTGGGGTGCCCCGTAACTTTCAGCTTTTTGCGACGCGTTACTAAGTTTCGTACATGGGCGACAGCGGCGAGAACATCGATCACGAGGGTCGAACGATCGACTTCGGGCGCACCGCTGCGGACTACGAGCGTTTCCGACCCGGGTTTCCTGAGAGCTTCTTCGACCGACTGCTCGAAGAAGGTTGGATCAGGAGGGTCAACGCGTTCTCGACGT
Organism: Acidimicrobiia bacterium; assembly: GCA_036985855.1. GTDB lineage: Bacteria > Actinomycetota > Acidimicrobiia > Spongiisociales > UBA5794 > B3-G11. The sequence goes on from BTQL01000031.1 coordinate 19,642, forward strand.
GGGAACAGGCACCGGCACGCTCGCTCTGGGGTTCGCAGCACGCGGTCTCGATGTCACCGGTCTCGACATCGCTTCGGAGTTGCTCGATGTTGCCAGGCTGGCAGCCGGTGCCCGAGGCCTGAACGCTCGTTTTGTGGAGGGATCCGCGGAGGCGACAGGTCAGGATGAATCCAGCTTCGACCTCGTGAGTGCCGGCCAGTGCTGGTGGTGGTTCGACCCGGAGGCAGCACTGGAGGAGATCACTCGAGTACTGGCCAAGGGCGGGCGTCTGGTCATTTGCAGCTTCAGCTACCTCCCGCTTGCCGGCAATGTCGCTGGACGGACCGAGGATCTCATCCTCGAGCACAACCCAGGTTGGTCCATGGCCGGTTGGCGGGGTGTTCACCCCGAACATCTGGAGGCACTCGATCGTGGTGGGTTCCTCAGTGTCGAGAGCTTCAGTTACGTGGTCGACGTGCCTTTCTCGCACGAGGCTTGGCGAGGTCGCGTTCGCACTTGTAACGGTGTCGGGTCGGCATTGAGTAACGAGGAAGTTGAGCGATTCGATGCTGCGTTGGCCGACCTGCTCACCACCGAGTTCCCGGACGATTTCACAGTGCCACACCGCGTTTTTGCCGCAAGTGGGGTCCGACACTAGAAATCAGACCGCTCGGCATCTGACCAGGAGTATTGATTGATGCATCGTCGTCGAGATCGCCGACTTGTATTGATGAACGTTCTCCTAGCCTCGCCCTGTGACTGTGATTGAGGAGCTCATTGCACTGCTTGGTCCAGAGCGAGTGCGCAACCACCCGCTCGATCTTGTCGTGTTCGCGAAGGACTCGGGTGTCAAGAAGGGTGAAGTAGTCGCGGCGGTTCTGCCGGAGACGGCCAGGGAAGTAGCTGCGATTGTTCGGATTGCTCGACGATATGACACCCCGATCGTTCCACGCGGTGCTGGTACTGGGCTTGCCGGTGGAGCAGTTCCGGCCGTACCCGGCTTGCTCGTCATGCTCACAAGGCTGAATCAGGTCCATGAGGTGGATGAGATAGCACGTACCGCGTGGGTTGGGCCCGGAGTGATCAATCTCGACTTGTCGAAACAGCTTGAACCGCTCGGGCTGCACTTCGCCCCTGACCCGTCGTCCCAGCAGGCCTGCACGATCGGTGGCAATGTTGCGACGAACGCGGGTGGTCCACACTGTCTTGCAGACGGCACCACAGTGGCTCACGTCCTTGCGGCCGAGCTCGTGACTGCCGAGGGAGACATCATCACCGTTGGAGGCGAAGCACCGGACCAGCCGGGTCTTGACCTGCGTGCCGTTGTCGTTGGATCGGAAGGAACGCTCGGCATCGTCACCAAGGTGTTGGTACGTCTCACCGAGAACGCTCCGGACGTTGCAACCATCCTCATCGGGTTCCCGAGCATCGAAGGAGCCGCCGCAACCGTGTCCGGTATCATTGCGTCTGGTCTCATTCCAGCAGCGCTCGAGATCATGGATCACCCCATGGTCGAAGCCGTTGAGAACTTCGTTCATGCTGGGTATCCGACCGACGCCGGCGCCGTGCTACTTGCCGAGGTCACGGGTACCGCAGCTTCGGTCGAAGAAGGCACAAATGTGATCCGTTCGGTTGCCAACCGCCATGACGCAATGTTCGCTCGTGTTGCGACCGACGAATCGGAGCGCGCTCTGCTGTGGAAGGGACGCAAGGCGGCGTTCGGAGCCGTCGCCCAGACAGCGCCCGACTACTACCTCCACGACACAGTGGTGCCGCGAACCGCACTCGTCGATGTCATGGCGAAAATCTACGAGATCGGTGACCGATACGACCTGATGATGCTCAACGTGTTCCACGCCGGTGATGGCAACCTGCATCCCCTCATTGCGTTTGACGCAAAGGAGCCAGGCATGCTCGACCGAGTACAGGCCGCGGCGCGCGAGATGGTCGAGGTGTCCGTCGACGCCGGCGGGTCCCTCTCGGGAGAACATGGCATCGGTCTCGAGAAGAGAGACCTCATGCATCTTGTGTTCTCGGATATCGACCTGGATGCTCAGGCGCGGGTGCGCGATGCATTCGACGATGCGGGCATGATGAACCCATCCACCGTGCTGCCGGAGGGCTCCCGCTGCTTCGATGCGAATGGTGTACGGCTATGAACAAGGCCACTCCTTCGTCTATCGCCGAGGTCGCCTCCCTGATCGGGGATGCGAGAAAGAACGGGCAATCGCTCTGGTTCGCGGGCTCAGGCTCCATCTCTACTCCCGGCGGTCACACCGTTGTGTCGACTGAGCTGCTGACAGGCATCGTGGACTACCGACCGGACGACCTGACGGTTGTCGTGCGAGCCGGTACCACCCTTGGGGAACTGGACGACATCTTGGGGGAGCATCGGCAGACCGCCGTTCTCCCGGAGACGGCTCCCAACCGAACCGTTGGTGGGGTCATCGCGGCTGGTGCTTCGGGATATCGGAGACGCCGGTATGGACCAACCAGGGACAGGGTGATCGGTGCGATGATCGTCACAGGTTATGGGGAGGTGGTGCACGCTGGTGGACAACTGGTGAAGAACGTCACAGGCTACGACATCCCGCGGTTGGTAACGGGCTCGCACGGTGCGCTCGGTTTCATAGCGGAGATCTCCCTCAAGCTCTGGCCCGACGATTCGATCCCGAGAACCTTGAGTGCCGTTGATCCCGCCGTGCTCGGGTCCCAGCTGTATCAGCCGACCGCAGCGCTGGAGACCGAGAGTGGTGGTTTCGTGTATGTGTCCCATGTGCAGCATCCGCCCCTTGATTGGTCTGTCTCTGAGGGCTTCGATTGGCCAGACCCGATCGACGAGCCTGTCGTGGTCAGCGCGAACGTTCCCCCGCGTCTTGTGGTTGAAGCAGTCAGTCATGTGCGTGACATCGGTGCGACACGGTTCATCGCACAACATGGTGTCGGTGTCGTGGATGTCGGTTGGAAGGAGATCGACGAGGCTCGGATCGTCGGCCTCAGGAAGTGGGCGGAGTTGTGCGGCGGATCGCTTGTGATCCGTAGGCGCGGCCCGCTCGACGGGTCACTGTCGAGGTGGGGGAGAACTCCCGGCTCCGTCGATATTCAGCTTCGTCTCAAGGAGCTCTTCGACCCGGATCGAGTTTGCAACCCCGGCGTGCTTCCTGGAGGCGTGTGATGGGCTGGGTCACAACGCATCCTCCCGAACGCATCGACCTCGATACTTGTGTTACCTGTGGCCTATGTCTGCCGGTTTGCCCGACGTATCGGCTAACGGGCGACGAAACTGCCTCGCCGCGTGGCCGTCTCGCGGCCATCGATGCGGTGGACAAGGGCGTTGCCGACGTCGATAGCCGTTTCGGTGAGATCGTCGACTTCTGCCTGCAATGCCGTGCGTGTGAGACGGCCTGCCCCTCACTGGTGCCGTTTGGACAGATCATCGAGAGCGCGACGGCCGAGGTGACGGCTCAGATGCCGTCCTCCGGCGCCCGCCTTCGCCGTTTCGCCCTTACGACTGTGCTGGCGACACCGTCGCTCCTACGAGCGGGCTCGATCGCTATCGGGATAGCTCAGCGAATCGGGATACCGGATCGGGGTCTTCGAACGATCCCGCTTCCTCAGCCATCCGCACGTGGTGGGAGTTGGGGTCCTGCCGGTGCGCCCACGGCGACCCTCTTCGTCGGTTGCGTGGCTGATGCGTGGTTCTCTGACATCCACAAGGCGACGATCCGGGTACTCGTCGCTGCCGGATACCGGGTTGACTCACCGTCGAGTCAAACGTGTTGTGGAGCATTGGCAGCCCACGATGGGTACGTCGTTGAATCGCATGCAATGGCCGGGACGAACCGTTCGGTCCTTCGTGATGCGGACGTGATCGTTGTGAATGTTGCGGGCTGTGGAGCTCATCTTAAATCCGACCCTGAGATCGGCGATCGGGTGCGTGACATCACTGAAATCGCGGCCACCGCCATCGCGGACGGGAGGCTCCCGATGATGCCGAGTAACGGTGAACGGGTCGCGATCCAGGATCCATGCCATCTCGAACACGGACAAGGAATCATCGATCAGCCGCGAGTCGTGCTGGCAGCAGCGGGTTATGAGGTAGTTGACGCGGATCCCGGTGGCCTCTGCTGTGGTGCGGCCGGAACCTACCTCTTCGATCATCCCAAAACGAGTGCCGAACTGGGACGGAGAAAAGCCGCTTCGGTTGCTGCGACCGGTGCGAACCTGGTGGCTTCAGCCAACGCGGGCTGCGAGATGCAACTCCGCCGTTTCCTCGGCGCTGGATACGAGGTCAGACACCCGATCGAACTGTACGCGGACCGTCTGGGACCTGATGACCTACCCCTGCCCTAGAACGAATACACCCAGATGCCAAAAGAGGACACTTCGCATCCGGCGCGTCTTGCGGCTTGAACGAGCCAGTCGTTGTCTGTGAGCCACATCCAGAACGCTTCTGATCCGCGCTCATTGGCTACGTCGATGAGGGATCGGATAGTCGCGAGTGCTTCGTCTGGGTTCGTGTCGACAAGAGAGACTTCGAATGACGCGTCATCCTGCCGTGTGACCGCCCATGACGAACCGATCTCCCAGAGGCCACCATGGTGAGCAGCGTCGACGAGGTCTGACTTCGTGAGCGTGTGGAAACTCCAGCCCTCGGCGACAAGACCCCTCAGCGGTCGACCACATTGAGATGAGGACCACGCTGCGGCGAGCATAGGAGCATCCGCCGCCTTGACCGGGCGTGCAGTGATTCCTGGCGAAGTCCTTCGGCCTCCATTGCCGTCGGGATTGGGTGTGGCGTCTCCGATCGCTCGCCTAGCTCTGATCGCGGTAGTGACCCTTCGGAAGCCGTTCTTTGTCACATTCCTGATGGATGATTCGTTGTCATCCTCAATGAGCAGTCTGACAACGTGTGCGCCACGTTCCCGGATCCAATCGAGGAGCACATCCCCGAGTTCGCCTGCGATTCCCCGACCACGATGATCTGGTCGAACCCGGGCTGCGTGAGACCATGCCTCTGTGTCCGAGAGCAGCACGACACGCGCCACAGCCACGATCTCTGATCCGTCGAGAGCGATCATGACGACGCCCGCATCATCGTCGATCCAGTCACCGATCATCTCCGGGACGTAGTCACCCCAGTCGAAAGTGTCCGTGGTGAACGCGACGATCTCAGGAACGTCACCGGGAAGGGCCTCGCGGAATTGCATGTAGTGAGGTTACGGAAGTTCCACAACCTCGGGCCCGCAAACCCGC
>BTQL01000032.1:0-24577 GCA_036985855.1 Acidimicrobiia bacterium
ACGAGCGCCGCTCCTCGTTGGGAGCGGGATCTCAATGCCTTCATGACTCTTCCCCCTCGGCTGCTCGGTATGCAACTTCCAGCCGCTGTCGGGCTCGGTAACACGCCACCCTGACAGTTCCGGCGTTCGACTCCAGGCGCTGTGCGATCGATCGATAGTCGAGATCGAGCACCTCTCGAAGCCAGAGAAGCTCTCGGTCCCTCAAGCTGAGCGTCTCGAGAGCCTGAACGATCTGCTCGTGCTCCTCACGGAGCACGGCAATCTCGTCTGGCATCGCTGGTTCGGGTGAGATCGGTTCTTGCGCATCCCGGATCTTTTGGGACCGCCACCACGATCGCAGCAGGTTACGAGCGATCGTCCACATCCAGGCGTCGTATGCAGACGGTTTCTTGAGCGTGGGGAGCTTCGAGATGATGTGCTCGACGGCGTCTGCCGCGACGTCCTCGGCGTGATCCGGAGACAATCCCACATATCTGTAGAACGCCACCGTTCTGCGGAATGCGTCAGAACCCAGAACGCCGATTGACTCGTGGTCGCCTCTCTGGGCAGCAGCGACCAGCAACTCGGTGATCTGGAAGTCCTCGGGATGAGAGTCGGGAGACGTCATGGCTTCCCACTTCCTCGCCCAGGCTCTTCCTTGTTCTGGCCTGGCGCGTTCTCTCTGCCTCCAGGGTTCTCCTTGTCCTCGTTCTGGCCTGGCGGCACGAGGTTCGGGTCCTGGCCTTGTGGTACGAAGAGTTCGTCCTGGCCCGGCGGCACGAAGTCATTGTCTTGGCCCGGCGGCACAAAGAGATCGTTCCGGCCTGGCGGCACAAAGTCATCGTCTTGGCCCGGAGGAGTACCTCCGAGACCCGGCGGGAGACGATTCGGGTCGAGACCCGGTGGGCGGACCGCCTGCTCGAGTGTGGTGACTGCCAACGCGACATCCAGATCGGATTCGGTCACGGTCCCATGCGCCGTGAGCTTTTCGCTGGTCACGGCCAGAACGCCGGCCAACGCCAGTTGCACGGCTGCTGAAGAGTCGATGCCCGTACCGGCAGCGGCTATGAGAGCGTTCATCGACCGCGTCATGCCGAGGTCGATGAACGCCTGGATCGCTTGGTTGGTTGGGACGCTCCCGGTACGGGCAAACACTGCAGTCACTGATGCCGGCTGCGCAGACAGGGGAGTCGCGTGCTGACTATCTGCATCTGGCACAGAATTGGCGGCGGAAGCGATTCCGATGCCTCCAAGCAAGACGACGCTCACGATGGCAGCTGCAATGGCTAGCTGGTGAGGGGCACCGGAGCCAGAAGACTGAATCGGCGCGTCGCCTTGCTTGGAGGTACCGACGGACGAACTGAAACCACCGAGATTTGCGGTGGCGTGAAGATCACGTGCATACGCACGAAGTGCCTTCCGAGCGTCGTCCGATTGGTGCCCCATGTGTACCCTTCAAGACGAACCGAACACTCAAGTGTTACAGGGATTTCCCCAAATTAGGTAACCAGATTCTATATAGCACCTGGACTAGTTACCTGTTCTTACCAGGAGAGGTATCTCGCGTTCTTCGGGCATCAGTCCGCCGTGGTAGCCGACGAGGCGGTCGTTGGAGTGCTTGTGGAAGACGCCATATCCGTCGTCGGCAAACAGGATTCCATCCGGGACTCGTGATTCGAACGTATCGTGCATCGGGCCTGGTCCCCATAGATCGGGGAGATCCCTCCGAGCGACCCACTCGGCTTGGACCCCGTCTGAGAGACGTTCCCCGTCACCTTTGACGAACATGGCACGCTCCACTCCGTAGAGGATGAGGTCCTGACCTGCGCTTCCTTGGAGACGAATCTTGTGGCGATCGGGAATGTCCACGTGTCCATGATCTGCTGTTCCAACGAGAGTCACGGCGTCCGGCAGCCGTTCCGTCAGTAGTTTCCACACGGTGTTCACTGTCTTCATGGCCTCGGTGTATTCGGATGAGTTCTGACCACCAACATGAGCAGCGAAATCGACGTGGGGGATGTATAGGAAAACCAAGCGTCCTGGTTCGGATGCCGCTTTCGCAGTGAGGTCGACAGCGTCCCGTTCCGACCAGTACGGCTGGAACTGTGCACCGCGGTACAACGTTCGCGTCAGGGGTGTACGGTCGAAATGGCCCGGCTGGACGGTGATCGGCTCCTTACCAGCTCCCCTCAGTCGTTCCCACAGATTCGGACTTGGCAGGATCGACTCATAGTCGAGATCGAGAGAATCGCCCCACAGTGTTGTCATGTGGATCGTGTTGACCACCTGTTGCACCTGTTCCATCCAGAGTTGATACGCGAGGATTCCGTGCTGGCCTGGCGGTTTACCGGTTGCGACGGATGCAAGACTCACCGTGGTTGTGTAAGGAAAAGGAGCGTCGATATCACCAGAGTGTGAACGTGCGAGATCGACTGCTGCGGGATGACCGAGCTGGTGGCTACCCAGCCCGTCGAACACCACGAGGACATACGTATCGGCATCAGGGATGTTGCGGCGTGACTCCTGTTTCAGCCTTGGCGATGCCGACACACCGGTTAGCCGATATTCCAACTCAGCAACAAGGTTGACGAGACTTCCGCCTGAGTAGTCGGGAACAACGATCTCCTGCATGTACGAAACTTAACCGCCGACTGCATTCCTTCTTCCCTTGTACCGGACCCGTGGCACCCGACACCAAAAGAGCTTGGAATTGCAACATCGGGCTAAGTACAATCCCGCCCCACTGGCGGCAAAAGGCCGAACCGAACCCGAAGGGTCCCTCCCGGTGCTCAATCAGTATTACGGCGACTACCTAACGGTCGCGGTTTTCATCATCATTGGTGCTGTCCTCGTTGGCGGTGCGGTCGGAACGAGCAAGATGATCGCACCGAAGGCTCCTGGTGGTTTCAAGGACGTCGCGTACGAATCAGGCATCGAGCCGATCGGCACGGGTTGGAACCAGAGCCACATTCGCTATTACATCTTCGCCCTCCTCTTCCTGATCTTCGACGTAGAGGCCGTGTTCATGTTCCCGTGGGCGATCCAGGTCGGGTATTTCGACTCGATCGGAATGGGTCTGTTCGCTCTGATTGAGATGTTCGTGTTCATCGCGATCTTGCTGCTCGGACTCATCTATGCGATTCGCAAGGGTGTCCTCAAGTGGGAGTGATTGAGAAGTTCGGCGCGCCAAAGCCGTTGTCCTGGTTGCTGAACTGGTCGCGCAAGTACTCGCTCTGGTACTTCCAGTTCGGCCTTGCCTGCTGTGCCATCGAGGTCATGGCTGTGGCGGGACCCCGATATGACTTCATGCGGTTCGGGATCGTGCCCCTTCCGGCATCGCCGAGACAGGCAGACCTGATGATCGTCGCCGGAACGGTGACGGACAAGATGGCTCCAGCCGTCAGGCGTCTCTTTGAGCAGATGCCTGAACCCAAGTACGTGATCTCGATGGGATCGTGCTCGAACTCTGGTGGGCCGTACTGGGATTCGTATTCGGTCACCAAAGGGGTAGACCAGATCGTGCCGGTCGATGTGTACGTGCCAGGCTGTCCTCCAAGACCCGAAGCCCTGCTCGATGGCATCATCCTGCTTCAGAACCAGATCATGAACGAAGACGTGCAGCAGAAGTGGAGTGGGACTGATGAGCGACAAGCCTGACGCCGCGCTCGAAGCCGATGCGAATCCGCTTGCGGATTACGTTGGCGACATGGCCGAGCGGCTCGGTGCCGAGGGCTTCGCCGTTGACTTCGACACGGCGCGTGTCTTCGTTGCGAGGGAAAAGTGGGTCGACACCATCAACGAAGCTCGCAAGGAGTTGCCGTTCTTCTCCTGGTTGTCGGCCATCGACTGGTCGAGAGAGACTGAGGTCGGTGAGGGCGTGGCCGAGCCTGACGAACTCGAAGAGCGCTTCGAGGTGATGTGCCGCTTGTCGTCTGTCACTGATGACAAAGCGATCCAGTTCTTCGCGACGGTCCCGAAGGACGATCCCACGATCGAATCGCTGACTGGTTCGATCGGGGGTGCGGAGTGGCACGAGCGTGAGGCGCACGAGATGTTCGGGATCATGTTCGAAGGGAATAACAACCTCGTTCCCCTGTATCTCCCGGATGAGTTCATCGGCAACCCACTGCTGAAGTCCTTCCCGCTCATCGCACGCGAGGTGAAACCTTGGCCTGGTGAGGTCGATGTCGAGGGCCTCGTCTCTGATCAGGATGGCGACGAAGAAGGGGACGCTTCGTGACCTCGCGTGAGATGATGCACCGTTCCGAGGTCGCAGTGTCGGTTGAACTCGAGACTCCGGACATGACCCTCAACATCGGTCCACAGCACCCTGCGACGCACGGTGTGTTGCGCCTCATCGCCAAGATCCACGGCGAACGGATCGAGACGGTCGAGCCTGTCATCGGGTACATGCACCGTGGGTACGAGAAACTCGCAGAAGTTCGCACCTACGCCCAGATGACATCCCTCGTCAACCGCATCGACTGGGTTTCGGGTTTCGCAAGCGAGGTTCCATTCATCCTTGGAGTCGAGAAGCTCATGGGTGTCGAGGCTCCCGAGCGCGCCCAATGGATCAGGTTGATCCTCACTGAACTCTTCCGTATCTCGTCCCACCTCGTTTTCATGTCCTCCTACCCGCTCGAGCTTGGTGCGTCGACACCGCTCATGCACGTTTTGCGCGAGCGCGAGTTCATCCTCGAGCTCATCGAGGACGTCACCGGCGGAAGGTTCCATCCCAACTTCAGCCGTGTCGGAGGTGTCAAGCCGGCATATGGCGGCGGATCCCAAACGAAGAAACAGTCGATGGATCTGCCCGCCGGCTTCTTCAAGCGGACACTCGAGGCGATGGATCGCATGGACCAGATCCGTGACGACATCGACACGCTGGTCGCAGGCAACGAGCTGTTCAAGGCCCGCACCGTCGATGTCGGTGTGATACCCGCGGACAAGGCGATCGAATACGGTGTCTCAGGACCGAACCTCAGAGCATCAGGTGTCGCTTACGACCTGCGAAAGGTCGACAACTACCTTCCGTATGACCAGGTCGAATTCGACGTTATCAGCCGTACGAGCGGGGATTGCTACGACCGGTATGTCGTCCGTCTCGATGAGATCGGCGAGTCGGTCAAGATCATCCGCCAGGCCGTCGACATCATCCCTTCAGGCCCGCTTCAGGCAAAGGTGCCACGAGTGCTCAAGGTGCCAAGGGGTCAGGTGTACTCGAGAGCTGAGAACCCGAAAGGTGAGTTCGGTTACTACATCGTGTCTGAGGGCGGCAAGATGCCGTACCGGCTCAAGATCAGGTCCACGTCGTTCTCGAACCTGACGATCCTGCCTTGGATTCTCGAAGGCCAACTCATACCCGACCTCGTTGCCATTCTGGGTTCGCTCGACTTCGTGCTTGGGGACGTCGACCGATGACTTTCTGGCTCGAACTCGTCATCAAGCTCGTGCTCATGCTGGGCCTCGTGCTCACTGCAGCGCTCGTGACCATCTATGTCGAGCTCAAGGCCGGCTCGCACATGCAGGCCAGGATCGGTCCCTATTACGCGGGTGGGCGCTGGGGGTGGGCTCAGCCCCTTGCCGACGGCGCGAAGTTCCTCCAGAAGGAGGATCTCGCACCTGCGAACGCCGACAGGACGGTGTACGGCTTTGCACCGTATGTGGTGATGATGTCGACTCTCGCGATCTTCGCTGTCATCCCACTCGGGTCGGATCTCGTTGCGACGAAGCTCGATCTCGGTGTGTACTTCGTCCTCGCGATCTCGTCACTGTCGGTTCTCGGCATCCTGATGGCCGGATGGTCGTCTGCAAACAAGTACTCCCTCATCGGTGGATTGCGAGCCGCAGCCCAGTTGATCGCCTACGAGCTCCCGCTTGTACTCGCTGTTGTGGCCGTCGTCGTCCAGGCCGGGACGATGTCCCTTACCGGCATCGTCGAAGCTCAGCAGACGACACTGTTCACGGTTGGCGGCTTCAACGTGGCGCTGCCCTATCTGCTCACGGGTCAGATCATCGGGTTCGTCATCTTCATGATCGCCGCCGTTGCGGAACTCTCCCGTATTCCCTTCGACATGCCGATCGCTGAATCCGAGCTGACCATGGGGTATCTGACCGAGTACTCGGGTATCCGGTTCACTATGTTCTTCCTCGGGGAATATGCGTCGATGGTTGGCCTCAGCGCCATCGCCGCGACACTGTACCTCGGTGGTTACGGCGCACCGTTCCTGCCAGAAACGATCGCGAACCTGGCAGGTCCAGGCATCCTTTTCGTGAAAGTTGCAGCGCTCGTCTTCTTCATCATCTGGATCCGGTTCACATGGCCACGCCTGCGTGAGGATCAGCTCCAGTCCATGGCGTGGCGCTGGCTGATTCCCCTCGCGCTGGTGAACATCGCAGTTGTTTCGATTTTCAAGGTCGTGCTCTGATGTCCAAGAACATCACGTTCCCCTTCCCTGGACTGTTCAAAGGTATGGCCCTCACCCTCAGGACGATGCTCAAGAAGGCGCCGGTAACGATGTATCCCGATGTTCAGGAGATCCCTGTGCCTCGGGCTCGCGGCGTCATCTCCCTCGACGCAGACGCATGCACCGTCTGCATGCTGTGCGCAAGGGAGTGCCCCGACTGGTGTATCTACATCGAAGGTCACAAGGAAGCGCAGGAACCTGCAAAACCCGGCGGTCGCATCAAGACGAAGAACGAGCTCGACCGCTTCGACATCGACTACGGCCTCTGCATGTACTGCGGGATCTGTGTCGAGGTTTGCCCGTTCAATGCTCTCTTCTGGAGCCCGGAGTACGAGTATTCCGAGCCGAAGATCGCGGATCTGCTCCACAACAAGGAGCGGCTCGGAGAGTGGCTTGAGACTGTCCCCGAGCGGCCGGCGTTGGAGTCCTGATGGAAACCGTGTCATTCGCCGACTGGTTCAAGGAGGCAGCCAATTGGGCCTTCATCCTGATCGCACTTCCGACGCTTTTCGGTGCGTGGCGGACGGTGACGTCGAACAACATCGTTCGGGCCGTGCTCTACCTCGTTGTGTCTCTTGCAGGCACGGCAGCGATGTTCCTGATGCTCGGTGCAGCGTTCGTCGGGTTGACGGTTGTACTCGTCTACATAGGTGCAGTGGTCATTCTCTTCCTCATCGGCATCATGATCACGAGGGCTCCTCTCGGTATGGAGGCCGAGCTCAGCCACGGTCGCGACGTCAAGGTGCCGGCAGCTCTCCTCAGTGTCGTGTTGTTCGCGGTGATCGCTTGGGCGATGGTCGACGCGTTCGGGATGTACATGATCCAGCCGTTCGAGCCGACCCTGACGTCTGACCTTGCGAACACCCTCTTTGACCGTTTCGTGCTCCCGTTCGAGGTGGTCTCGTTCGTATTGCTCGCTGCATTGATTGGTGGCATTGCCATTGCACGCAAGGACGATGAGGGAGGTAACCGATGACCATCATCCAGTTCCTCCTCGTCGGAGCTGCGCTTTTCTCCATGGGTCTGTACGGCGTGATCACTCGCAGAAACGCTGTGCTGGTGCTCGCATCTGTTGAGCTGATGCTCGCGGCAGTGAACATCAATCTTGTGTCGTTCGACGCGTATCTTCAGGATCAGCTCAACAGTGGGCAGATCTTCTCGCTGTTCATCATCGCGCTCGCCGCCGCCGAGGTCGGAATAGGTATCGCGATCGTGTTGATGATCTATCGCAATCGTCAGTCCGCTGATGTCGACGAGCTCAACCTGATGAAGGGCTGAAGATGTATCAGTTTCTTGCCCTCGCTTCACAGATCGTCCTCGCTGCAGGCGACGAGGGCGAGCAGGTGAAAGAGGGCGGCTCTGAAGCCATCGTTCCGGGCATCACAAGCGGGGTACTCGTCGAATGGGCGTGGCTCATCGTCGTTGTACCGATCGTTGCTGCTTTCGTCATCGCGTTCTGGGGAAAGAAGATGCCATTCAAGGGCTGGGAGGCCGCTTGGGGAGCGATCGGATTCGTTGGCCTCTACGGCACTGTGTTGTTCGTCCTCAACGCGTCCCAGGGCATCCTCTATGAAGGCACGGTCGAGATAGCCGAGATCGGTGACTTCACACTCGAGTGGGGATGGATGGTCGATGGTTTGTCGATCATGATGTACTTCCTCATAGGCGTGGTCGGATTCCTCGTCTTCACGTATGCCAAGGGTTACATGAAGGGTGATATCCGCTTCACCTGGTTCTTCGCCTCCTTCTCTCTTTTCGCCGGGGGCATGCTCGTGCTTGTCTCAGCACCGAACCTCATCCAGCTGATTGTCGGTTGGGAACTCGTTGGCGTCTCGTCGTACCTCTTGATCGCTCACTACTGGGAGGACTACGCAAACGTTGACGCCGGTAACAAGGCGTTCATGGTCAACAAGGTTGCAGACGCCGCGCTCTTCCTCGGCGCCATCATCATGGCGGTTTCGGTCGGCTCCTTCAGCTTCAACGACGTGATCGACGTTGTGGTGAAGGGCGAAGAGGGCATGCTGAGCCAGTACGCCTTCTGGGCCGGCCTGCTCATATTCATCGGTGCGATGGGTAAATCTGCGCAATTCCCACTCCATGTGTGGCTGCCAGACGCCATGGCGGGCCCGACGCCGGTATCGGCGCTGATGCACGCTGCAACGATGGTCACCGCCGGCGTCTTCCTGCTCGGTCGCCTCTTCCCGTTCTACATCGATGAAGCAGGCATCTTCGCGGGCGATGTTCGGAACATCATCATCGTCATCGGCGGTCTCACGCTTTTCCTCGCGGGGCTCCTTGCAATCGTTCAGAACGACATCAAGAAGGTTCTTGCGTATTCAACCGTCTCGCAGCTCGGTTACATGGTTGCCGCGATGGGTGCAGGCGCGTACACAGCAGGACTGTTCCACCTGTTCACCCATGCCTTTTTCAAGGGTTTGTTGTTCCTGGGCGCAGGATCTGTCATCCATGCGGTCCATTCGAACAACATGTCCGACATGGGCGGGCTCCGCAAGAAGATGCCGATCACGTTCTGGACATTCATCGCGGGCACTCTTGCGTTGATTGGAATCTTCCCGTTCGCCGGATTCTTCTCCAAGGACGAGATCCTCGCCTCGATGAAGTTCGCCGGGGAGAACGGTCAGGATGTCGCCAACTTCATTCTGATCCTCGGTATCGCCGGTGCATTCATCACGGCCTTCTACATGACAAGGCTGGTCGCTCTCACGTTCTTCGGTACGTACAAAGGTCATGCGACGCCGCATGAATCGCCCAAGATGATGTCCTATCCTCTCATCGGTCTGGCATTCTTCGCCGTAACTGCAGGTTGGATCAACTTCCCTGGCGTTTACACAGGTTTCACGACGTGGCTCGCCACACGGGTTCCTTTGACGGGCATGGGGGATCACCACGCCGAGGGTCTTGACTGGTCTCTCGTACTCATCGTCACGCCCGTCGTATTGATAGGCGTGGCTATCGGCTGGTGGCTCTACGGCAAGGACAAGAAATCTCAAGCAGCGCGGGACACCTTCCGCATCCCTGTGCTGTGGCCGCTGTTCGAGAACCTGTATTACATCGATGATTTCTACATGAACGGCATCGTACGACCCACCATGGGTCCGATTGCGAACGTCGTTCTGTGGTGGGACAGAAACGTGGTCGATGGCATCGTAAATGGTGTTGGCCTTGGTTCGCTTGGTGTCGCCAAGGCGGTCAGGGTGTTCGATCAGAACGTGGTCGACGGTTTCTACAACGAGATCGGCGCCGGCGTCGATGAGCTCGGAAGCGGCATGAGAAAGTCGTTCACCGGGCGTGTCCAGCAATACGCAGCATTCAGTTTCGTCGGCGTGGTCGTCATCGCCGTCTTATTCATCATTCTCTAGGAGGAGCAACGACATGGATTGGTTCGAGAACGGTTGGGGTCTGAGCCTCATCGTGTTCTTGCCTGTCATCGGCGCGCTAGTCGTCCTGGCCATACCGAAGGCGAAGGAGTCACTGATCAAGTGGACTGCTCTTGCCTTCTCGCTGGTCACGCTGGGTCTGACGATCACGCTGGCTGTGCAGTTCGACTATTCGGCTGCCGACACGTACCAGTTTGGTACGGCAATGGACACGACATGGATAAGCGCTATCAACGCGAACTTCCACATAGGTGTGGACGGCATCTCACTGCCGATGGTGGTGCTTGCCGCGTTCATCACGGTCCTGGTCATCATCTACTCCTTCAATCACTGGCCCGAGCCGCACAACCCGAAGCTCCTCCTGGCGTTTGTGCTCATCCTCGCGACCGGCATGAGCGGGACGTTCGTTGCCCTCGACCTGGTGCTGTTCTTCGTGTTCTTCGAGGTCGTGCTGCTCCCGATGTATTTCATGATCGGCATATGGGGTGATCGCGGGATCACGGAGGTCCCGATCGTCAACTGGAAGATCGAGATGCGACTCTATGCATCGCTGAAGTTCTTCGTGTTCACCCTGTTCGGCTCTGCCTTCATGCTGCTCGGCTTCATTGCGCTGTACTTCAAGTCCGAAGAAGCGCTTGGTTACCGCAGTTTCTCGATGATCGAGCTGTCAGACATTGGTGCCGCGGGCGCTTTCACTGGAACATTCGCATTCCTGGTGTTTGCGGGGCTGTTCCTCGGATTCGCGGTCAAGGTTCCGATGTGGCCGCTCCACACGTGGCTCCCAGACGCGCACACCGCCGCACCGACCATCGGCTCGGTGATCCTTGCCGCGGTCCTCCTGAAACTCGGTACGTACGCCTTCATCAGGATCGCCATCCCGATCCTTCCGGGTCAGGCGATCGCGTGGGCGCCATTCATCGGAATCCTGGCGGTGATCGGAATCATCTATGGATCGCTCGCGTGCCTCGCGCAGACCGACATGAAACGGCTGATCGCATACTCGTCTGTCGGGCATATGGGTTTCGTGATGCTCGGTATCGCGACGATGACCGACATCGGGATCAACGCTGCGATCATCGGTATGGTTGCCCACGGTCTCATCACCGGGCTGCTGTTCTTCATTGCAGGTTCGATGGCGCATCGCTATCACACTCGTGACATGACCCGTCTCGGCGGAAACATGGTGTTGATGCCGAAGATGGGCGTGTTGCTCGGTTTCGCAGCAATGGCATCTCTGGGGCTCCCCGCCCTCGCAGGGTTCTGGGGCGAGTTCATGGCGCTCTTGGCATCGTTCAACCCTCTCGAAGCGATCGAAGCGACATCGATGTTCCGCGTGCTCATGGTGCTCGGCGCCATCGGCACGGTGCTTACGGCCGGCTACATGCTCTACATGCTGCGCAACGTGAACTTCGGTGAGCCTTCACAAGAGTGGGCAGACCACAAGTTCGAAGATGTGGACTCGTACGAATGGCTTGCCTGGGCTCCGCTCGTGATCGGAACCATCGCAATCGGAATCTTCCCCAAGATCGTGTTCGGTGCAACCAACGATGCTGTCGTTGGTCTCGTCCAGAAGGCTTTCGGAGGCTGACGTGTCCTCTATCGACTACCACGCGCTCCTACCGGAGATCATCCTCGCTATAACGGTGATGGTGACGCTGGTCGTCGACATAACGACGAGGAAGAAATATCTCGTTGCGGTGACCGCGATGGTTGGCATGTTCGCTGCGATCGTTCCCGTAGTGACCCTTGCCTTCTGCGACGGCCTCGATTTCTGCACCGCTGCGGGGGCGGACAGAGTCCTCTTCGGAGGGTCCTACGTCGTCGACGGATATGCGCTTGTCCTGAAGGGGGTGTTCATCTTCGCCGCCTTCATCGTGCTGCTGCTTTCGGTCGGGTATCTCGCGTCAGATCGGTACTACGAGGGTGAGTACTACTTCCTCCTCATCGCTTCTGCCCTCGGTGCGGTTGTGATGGCTTCGTCTCGGGACTTCGTGACGATGGTCGTGGCGCTCGAACTGGTTTCCGGCCCAGCGTTCCTTCTCGCTGGATGGCGCAAGGGTGATCCGCGATCGAACGAGGCTTCGTTGAAGTTCTTCATCACCGGTGTCATCGCGCTCGCTCTTCTGCTGTTCGGCGTGTCATTGCTCTACGGTCTCACCGGCACGCAACAGTTCGACCAGCTTGCCATTGCGTCTGTCGCGGTGGCGGACGTACCACTTTTCACTCTTGGAGTGATCTTCGTGATTCTCGGCTTCGGCTTCAAAGTCTCGGCCGTCCCGTTCCACTTCTGGACTCCAGACACCTACGAAGGTGCACCAACGCCTGTGACCGCTTGGCTATCTGTTGGGTCGAAGGCAGCGGGTTTCGTCGGGTTGTTATCAGTCGCGTACCTCGCTCTTCCGGCGGCGACCAGCATCTGGGGTCCCCCGCTCTGGCTTGTGGCGTTTCTATCGATGACGGTTGGAAACATCGTTGCGATCAAACAGACGAACATCATCAGGATGATGGGGTACTCGTCGATCGCCCAGGCCGGGTTCATGCTCGCCCCATTCGGCGCCGCGGCGGCATCGAACGCTGACAACCTCGACCAGGCTTTCTATGCGACGGTCACCTACCTGGTGATATACGCGGTGATGAACCTTGGTGCGTTCGCGGTTGCCATTGTCATCGGTTCTCGGGTCGGTTCGTACGAGCTCAAGGATTGGGCGGGTCTCAACCGCTGGTCTCCTGGTTTGGCTCTGGCCCTTGCAGTGTTCTTCATGTCTCTCGCGGGTGTACCGCCTCTTGCAGGATGGTTCGCGAAATTCGCAATGTTCCAGGCCACGATCGGCGTTGGGAACTGGTGGGGCTACAGCATCGCGATCGCCGCGGCTGTCAACGCTGTGATCGCCTTTGTGTACTACTCGAAGGTCATCAAGGTTGCGTTCATGGACCCGGTTCCAGAAGGCATCGACATCGAGGCGCTCGAGGCAGAAGCCGTCCCCAGCCCGATCGGGTTCGCTCTCGGCCTCACCGCATTCGGCGTGATCCTGCTCGGTGTCTTCCCGGGTATCGCAGCGAACCTTGGCGAGTACAGCGCCCAGGTAGTCGCCGCGCTGGGCGGGTAGGTCAGGCTCCGCCGACGTCTGTCGGCCGACTGGCGAAAGAAGAGAATCGGTCATCGGTTCATCGCTATCGTCACCCCATGAGTTTCCCCACAACGGTTGATGCCCTCGAGGCGGCCCTCATCGATCGTGACTACATTCCAGAGCGCGGACTCTCCGTTGCGATCCATCTCGCGATCCAGATGGGTCGCCCTCTGTTTGTAGAGGGTGAACCTGGTGTCGGGAAGACCGAAATCGCCAAGGTGCTCGCTGAAATGAGCGGCGGAGAGTTGATCAGGCTCCAGTGCTACGAGGGTCTCGACGCATCGCACGCGCTGTACGAATGGGATTATGCACGCCAGATGCTTGCGATTCGCCTGCTCGAAGCGCGGGGAGATGATGTTGACGTCCAGGACATCATGAGCGAGGAGTATCTGATCGCCCGACCGCTGCTCCAGGCCATCCGGCGCTCCTCCGAGGGCCTGCCGACCGTTCTCCTCATCGACGAGCTCGATCGTGCCGATGAGGAATTCGAGGCGTACCTGCTCGAGCTTCTTTCGGACTTCCAGATCACGATTCCCGAGATCGGCACCGTTAAGGCGACCAAGCCGCCGGTGGTGGTCATCACGTCGAACAGGACGCGAGAAATCCACGACGCGGTCAAACGGAGATGCATCTACCACTGGATCGACTATCCAACTGTTGAACGAGAGATCGAGATCCTGCACAAAAAAGCGCCCGGAACATCTCAAGCCCTCACTGTGGAACTCGCGGTCGCGATGAACAAGCTTCGATCTCTCGATCTCTTCAAGGCACCGGGAGTTGCCGAAACGATCGACTGGGCAAGAGCCCTCCAGGTATTGGGCGAGGTGGAGCTGTCGTCCGATGTCATCGATGCGACCCTCGGAGTCATCGTCAAGTACGAGGAAGATATGCAGACGGTTCGTTCGACCGAAACCACGTTGTTTGTATGACTTCGACCGGTGACGTCGCGTCTGGCAATCTCGTCATGTTCGTACGATCGCTTCGATCGAGTGGATTCTCGGTCACGACCACGACGACCCGGCATCTCGTCGAGGCGGCAGAGCTTGTCGGCTTGCATCGTGGCGAGGACGTCAGGGAAGCGTTCAGAGCAGTCGTTGTCACGCGACGCAGCCAGGACAGGGTTTTCGACGAGATCTTCGATCGGTTCTTCACAGGGGAATTCGTGATGAGTCTCGATGATGTCGTGGAGCGGCTGGTCGAGCGCAAACCGATGCGACGTGTACCGAGAGTCGGGGTGATGGAGAGCGGTCACGCGGGAGATCAGGATGGTACCGACGACGTCGACGATGTCGTCGGAGGCTCGCCGACGGAGCGGCTCATGGATATCGACTTTGCCGATCTGAATGACGAAGAGGCAGCCTCGGTCGCAGCACTTCTTGCGACCATGACGTGGAGTCCGTCGTCCTTCCTCTCCCGGCGGTGGCGGCCTGCCTCGAATGGGCAGACCCCGGATCTACGGAGAACGCTACGAATGCTCACCGGCCCGCGCGGTGACCTCATGCCGTTGGCGTTCTCCTCTCGGAGACCCAGACAACGTCCGCTCATTGTGATCGCGGACGTCTCCGGATCGATGGAGCGGTACACCGAGATGCTGCTCCACTTCGTTCACGGTGCTCAGTACAAGTTCAATACCGTCGAAACGTTCGTGTTCGCAACCCGCCTCACAAGGGTTACGAGGCAGCTTCGTCGGAGGAATCCGAGTGATGCTCTCAGAGAGGTTGCCAGAAGCGTGCCGGACTGGTCCGGTGGTACCCGGATAGGCGATGCCATTGGAACCTTCAACCGAGACTGGTCGCGCCGAGTCTGCGGAGGAGGACCCATCGCTCTCATCGTCTCAGATGGATGGGACACCGGTGATCCGAACTACCTTGCACTCGAAATGCGACGACTCGGACGGTCAATGCACGGGATCATCTGGCTCAACCCGCTCGCCGGCCATGAGGAGTTCGCACCCGAGGCCCGCGGAATGGCTGCGGCCCTGCCATACGTTGACGATTTGTTGGCCGGAGGCACCGCTCGTAATCTGGTCGATCTGATCGATCTTTTGCAGTCATCCCAACCGGGAAGAAGGAGTATCGCTGCGCAATGAGAGAAGTACTCGAGGTCTACGATCGGTGGACGAGGCAGGGCAAGGCCGTTGCAGTGGCCACCGTCGTCGGCGTGAAGGGGTCTGCGCCTCGCGAAGTTGGGGCCAAGATGGTGATCTCGTCTGAAGGGGAGATGGAGGGAAGCGTCAGCGGCGGATGTGTCGAGAACGATGTTCGCGAACACGCGGCCGCTGTGCTCTCGTCCGGAACACCCCGACTGGTCACCTATGGCATTGCCGACGATGAGGCGTTCGAGGTCGGTCTGACCTGTGGTGGCACGATCGAGGTATACATCGCACCATGGTGAACGGAATCATCGACGCAGTTGCCAGGCTCAAGAAGGAGGAGCGACTCGGTGCGATGATCACCGTCATCGATGGACCCGACACCGGTTCGGTCGTGATAATCGATCGGTCGGATGGTCGTTTGGCCGGTGACGAGGCACTGTGGTTCGACGAAGACGTCCTGACAGACGCTCACGGACTCATGGATCGTGAGCAGAGCAGATCTTTGGGATATGGAGAACGAAGGATCTTCATAGATACGATCGCGCCTTCGCCGGTCATGCTGATCTTCGGTGCCGGGCACATCGCACAGCCGCTGTCACTGTTTGCACGCGAACTCGGATTCCGTGTCGTCGTTGCCGATGCCAGAGCCACCTGGGCGACCAAGGAGCGGTTTCCCGACGTTGATGAGCTGATCGTTGCCTGGCCAGACGCAGTGTTCGACCACATCGTCCCCGACCGACGAATGTACGTTGTCCTTCTGAGCCACGACAGCCGCTTCGAGATACCTGTGTTCAGGGCCGTGCATGGCAAGCCGATCAGGTATCTGGGAGCGATGGGTTCTCGACGAACCCACCGAATGCGAGTCGATCGCCTCAGAGATGAGGGATGGACGACTGAGGAGACCGACGCGATTCACGGCCCAATCGGGCTCGACCTGAAGGCGAAGTTGCCGGCGGAGACGGCGATCGCCATCCTCGCAGAAGTCGTACAGGTTCGGTACGGTGCAGGTTCCGCGGAACCGCTTCGCGGCACCGAGGTAGCTATACATCTGCCATAGGAGTTTCCATCGATATCGCCGAGCAGTTCAGGGTCACGCGTCCAGTCGCAGCGGTGTGGGCCTTGTTCCAAGATGTGCCGGAGCTGGCCCGTTGTCTCCCGGGGGCAGAGCTCATCCGTGACAACGGTGACGGGACCTACGACGGACGTGTGTCCGTGAAGCTCGGCCCAATCTCTTCATCGTTCGACGGAACTGCAACCGTACAGTTCGACCAGGAGACATACACGTCCGCCATCAACGGGCGCGGTGTCGATCGTTCCGGGGGTAGCCAGGGTCGGGTACAGGTAGACGTGCGGTTGCTTGACGTCGATGGGGTCCACACCGATGTAACCATCGATGCGAAGGTCACGCTGGCAGGTCCGATCGCCCAGTTCGGCAGAACAGGTCTCGTCAACGAGGTGTCGAGGCGACTGATCGATGATTTCTCGAAGTGCCTTCAAGCAAAGCTCGATGCACAGACCGAGGAGGAGGCTGCGGCGATCACTGCGTCTGAAGTGCGGGGTTTCTCGCTGTTTCTCGCCAGTACGTGGGGAGCACTCGTCGGCTGGTGGAGGCGACTTCTCTCCCGATCTGACGGGTGATCCCTGAGGAGTGCAGAAAGAACGCCATCTGTTTGCGGCTGACGGGACGGACGGACAAGACCGAAAGTCATTCGAATGCCACGAAGAAATTCACCAATGGACGTATCGGTGGCTTTCTTCGGCAACCTGCCGTCGCGTTGTCTATTGTGTGAACAGGGCGGCTTCTTGGGTCCGCCCGCGAATTCAGTCGACGGGAGGGCCGTGCCTTGGAAATCAGTATCTCTGTCAATGGAACGGATCGCCGCAGCAACGTCGAACCGCGTACGTTGCTCGTGCACTACCTTCGGGAGAACCTCGGTCTCACCGGCACACACGTCGGATGTGATACGGGTTACTGCGGTGCTTGCACGGTCATCGTCGATGGCCGAACCGTCAAATCATGCACCATGCTCGCCGTCCAGGCAGACGGTCGAGCAGTGCAGACGATCGAGGGTGTGGCGAACGGGGAGGAACTCCATCCGGTACAGGAAGGATTCTGGGAGCGCCACGGACTCCAATGCGGATTCTGCACGCCCGGCATGATCATGAGTTCGATCGCACTTCTCGAGAAGAACGACAACCCGAGTGAGGACGAGATTCGCCACGGAATCGAGGGCAACCTCTGCCGGTGCACGGGTTATCACAACATCGTCCGATCGGTCCAGTACGCCGGCGCCAAGATGCGCGGCGAAGAACCCCAGGGGGCATCACAGGAGGTGACGTCATGAGCACGACAAGTGTGATGGGCGGCATCGTCAGGCGTAAGGAAGACCCATCCCTGATTCAAGGCAAGGGCAACTACGTCGATGACATCAAACGCCGTGGTGAGCTCGCGGCAGCCTTCGTTCGCAGTCCGTTTGCCGCGGCGACGGTCAGCAGCATTGACACTTCGGCTGCACTCGAACTAGACGGTGTTCACGCCGTGTACACAGCCGAAGACGTGCGACATCTCGGGTTGAACCCTGCTCAGGTAGCCGTTGGAACGCTGCGTCCGTTCCTCGCGGACGGCGTTGTCTACCATGTCGGTGAGGCCGTAGCGATGGTCGTGGCCGACAACCGCTACGTCGCTCAGGACGCTGCAGATCTTGTATACGTCGACTACGAACCAGGCGACGCGGTCGTGGATCTCAAGGAGGCCTTCGCCGACGCCTCTCAGGTGCACGATGGTGAGTCCAACACACTGCTGACGTGGAGCGGGCACGCCTGGTGGGAAGGCGTCGTTGAGTTGCCAGACCCATCTCCTGGCATCCAGGAGGCCAAAGAGCGCGATGACACCGTTGTGGTCAGCCTCGAGATGGTGAACCAGCGACTCATCCCGACAGCAATCGAACCGCGGGCCGTGCTTGCCGATTGGAACAGCGGCTATGGCTCGGTCGAATTGTGGTCGAGTTCCCAAATCCCCCATGCCCTTGCAGGAGCTATTGGGGTGATCTTCGGAATCCCCTCGAACAAGGTGCGCGTCGTCGCGCCGGAAGTTGGTGGCGGATTCGGCCTGAAGCTCAATGTCTATCCAGATGAGACGCTGGTATGTTTCGCGTCGAAGCAACTTGGTCGACCCGTTCGATGGACCGAGACCCGCCGCGAAGCTGGTTTCGCATCGATTCAGGGACGAGGCTGGATCGGTACCGCGACGATCACAGGTACCAAGGAAGGCAAGATCCTTGGTTACGAGCTCGACGCGATCTGCGACATGGGTGCGTACTCGCAAAACTTCACCGTTGCTATCCCGCTGCTTGGGTTGTTCGTAGCACCCGGCCAATACGATATTCCGACGTCTTATGCGCTGCATTGCGTCGTCACGAATACGCCGACGACGGATGCGTATAGGGGAGCAGGTAGGCCAGAGGCCGCCTATTACCTCGAACGGATCATCGACGCGTACGCCAGGGAGATCGGGATGGACCCCGCCGACGTTCGGAAGGCCAACTACTGGAAGTCGGATCAGTTCCCTGTGACGACGGCGGTCGGGATGACGATGGACAGCGGCGACTACGAGGCGAACCTTGACGCTCTGCTCGACAGGGCCGGGTACGAGGAACTGAAAGCAAGGCGCGATGCCGCCAGATCCGAGGGGAGACTGCTGGGTGTGGGATTGAGCTCATACGTCGAGGTGTGCGGGTTCGGACCCTCCGCTCTCGCCGGCCTCGGGTTCTCGTGGGGTGGATATGGGTTACCGACGTCCTTCAACGGTTCCGGTGTGGTCCGCGTCCAGCCGGACGGGACCTGTACGGTCACGATCGGTACCGGTCCAAGCGGCCAGAGTCACGAGACAACCTGGGCTCAGATCGTGGCGGACGGTCTCGGTATCCCGATGGAGAACATCGAGGTTCAACATGGCGATTCCCTGGATTCGCCGATGGGTGTCGGCACGTTCGGTTCGCGGTCCATTGCGGTCGATGGAACCGCAACGTACGAGGCAACGAACCGGGTTAGGGAGAAGGCAGCCACGATCGCAGGTCATCTTCTCGAGGCAGCACCCGAAGACATCCGTTTCGAAGACGGCAGCGCGCATGTGGCCGGTTCGCCGGATCGCACGGTTGCTTGGGCTCAGATCGCCGAATCGGCGTATCAACCCCACACGTTGCCCGAAGGCATGGAGGGCGGACTTGAATCATCGGTTGTGTTCTCGCCCCCGAACGCAACGTGGCCATTCGGTTCCCACCTGGCACTCGTAGAGGTCGACCCGGAAACGGGCGATGTCGATCTTCTCGAGTATTGGGCAACAGATGACTGCGGGAACGTGATAAACCCCATGATCGTTGACGGTCAGCTGCACGGCGGCATCGCGCAGGGAGTCGCACAGGCGCTGTTCGAAGAAGCGATATACGACGAGATGGGCAACCTGCTCACGGCCTCGTTGGTCGACTACCCGCTTCCTGCAGCGGGGAACCTACCGATGTTCTCGTTGGATCGAACCGTCACGCCAAGCGATGTCAACCCGCTTGGAGTCAAGGGCATCGGTGAAGCAGGCACGATCGGTGCTGCCCAGACCATCGTCAATGCCGTGGTTGATGCGGTGAGTCATCTCGGTGTCAAACACATCGACATGCCCCTGAGACCGAAACGTGTGTGGCAAGCGATCGAGGATGCGAGGAACTAGCAATGTATCCATCAAACTTTGACTATGTTGCACCCACCTCACTCGACGAAGCGCTCGCTGCGTTGTCCGGGAGTGAGAACGCAAAGCTTCTGAGTGGAGGCATGAGTCTCCTTCCTCTCATGAAGATGCGTCTCGTTCGCCCGACCACAGTGGTCGACATCTCCCGGATCCCCGGGTTGGACACCATCACAGATGAGGGCGACCACATCGCGATCGGCGCCCTCGTCAAGCACGCAGACACAGCCTCGAGCGAACTCGTGGGCAAGCATGCCACCGCCCTCGCGCAGGCTGCGGGCACAACCGCAGACATCCAGGTGAGGAACCAGGGAACAACCTGTGGCTCGATCGCTCACGCCGATCTGGCGGCAGACCAGCCGGCCGCTGCGCTGGCCCTTGGCGCCACGATGGTGGCTGCGTCGGTCCGGGGTGAAAGGGAGATAGCCGCCGCAGACTTCTTCGTCGACACGTTGACGTCCGCACTCGAGGACGATGAGATCCTTGTCGAGCTCAGGGTCCCCAAAGGTGGTAAATCAGCTTACGCAAAGCTCGGGAGGCGGGGCGGCGACTCGGACTATCCGATCGCAGCTGCAGCCGTGTGGGTTGATGCTTCCGATGGCACAGTCGCGGACGCTCGCATCGCGGTGACGGGCGTGAGTTCCAAGCCATATCTCGCGGTGGCTTCTGCGCAAGCTGTTGTCGGTACAGACGGCTCGGGTGATGCAATCGCATCGGCAGCTTCCCATGCAACAGATGATGTCGTCGTTCTAGAGGATCTGTATGGCAGCGTCGAGTACCGCACACATCTTGCGAGCGTCTTTGTGAAGCGGGCGCTCGAGGGTGTGCTCGGATAGCCGACCAACCAGAATCTGAACGATCGTCACAGATGGTCGCGGCCATCGTGCTCGCAGCGGGTGCATCGACGCGGATGGGATCGCCGAAGTGTGTGCTGCCGTACGGATCAGCAACGATGATCGAAGCTGTTGCTGGTACAGCGGAAGCCGCTGGACTCGACCCCGTCGTGGTTGTGACGGGTTTCGATGAAGATGTGGTGTCTGGGGTGGTGGGCGGATCCTCTCGCGTTGTACACAATCCTCGGGCAGAGTCGGGGAACCTGTCATCGCTCCTCGTCGGTCTCGATGCCGTTGGAGACGTTGTTGCTGCAATCGTGATGCTGGCAGACATGCCCGAGGTGGACAGTGGCGTCGTGTCTGCTCTCGCGCGCGGCATCGTCCACTCGAAGAGTCTGGGTGGCTGGGTCGAGTACACCGACGGACGCGGGCATCCGATAGCGCTCGGCAGAGGGACATTCGATGATGTGCGGACACTCCGCGGCTCAAAGCCACTGTGGCCGCATCTTTCATCGCTCCCTGACGACGACCGGTTCGTTCTGCGGGTTGAATCCCCGCGGCCGGTCGATGTCAATACACCCGAGGACTACAAGCGCGTTACGCGGCGCTATGGGCGCGCTCAGGACGAGGTCCGTCGGATAGATCCCTGATCCGCGTCACACATCGCTTTCGTATTCGTTCGCAGGTCAAGTTTGTGCAGTCGGTGAGTCGTCACCAGCGAGGTGCTCTCGTATGTCGGCGATAGCCGCGTTCATGATTTTTCGAGGTTCGAGTGGGTAGCGGTCTGATACCCAGACCTCCTCACCCGTTTCGAGTATCACCCTGTGACGCGCTCCCTTGATTGGATCGTCGACCAGAGGACTCGCCGAGCCCCTGCACGGTGCAAGGTGCAGATGGAGGTGGTCCACTCCGTCTCCCAATACGTATACATAGATGTGGTCCGCGCCGGTTGCGCGCTTGATCGCTGAGCATGTTCGCGTGACGACCTCGCCCAGGGATTCCCGCTCCTCTCCATCGAGCTCGCTGATGTCCGGAATGTGTCTGCGAGTACTCAAATAGGAGTAGCCGGCGATTTCCCCAACGGTCGTTGTCGTCAGGCGCCAGTTCTCATCACTCCAAACTTCGGTGACGAGGAGGGCCTCATCCATGTCCTTGCCTGCACACAGCACGCAATCGGAACCGGTCATGTCCTGAATCTACACTTCCGCGCATGAGAGAGCGGATCATTGCGCGGATAAAATCCGACGGACCGATGCCCTTCGACGAGTACATGGAGATGTGCCTCTACGACCCCGACGATGGGTTCTTCGCCGCAGGCCCCGTTCGTTCAGGCAGGAAGGGCGATTTCGTCACGAGTCCAGAGATCTCGTGGGCCTTAGGAGTCCCCGTCGGGGAGTGGGTGGACGCGAACGTCCCGAGCGCCGAAGCCGTACTCGTCGAGGTCGGTGCGGGGGCTGGATCGCTGCTCGGGGAGGTCGCGGACCTGTGGTTTGCCGGTGGTTACGGCGTGTTCGCCGTCGAACGATCCATCGAGGCGAGGCGGCTGCTCGCAGAGCGCTATCCCGACGCCACGGTCGTAGAGTCACTCGATGAGGTCCCCGCAGGGATCGACGCGGTCATCGTCGCGAACGAAGTTCTCGACAACATGCCTGCTGCCCTCGCACGACGCACGGACGACGGATGGGTCGAGATAGCTGTTCGACTCGAGAGTGATGAGTTGTCGCTCGTCGAGATACCGGCTCGAGATGATGTGGTCGAGTGGTGCGACGAGACATTCGGTGATGTCGAACCGGGCACGACAGTGTCGGTCCAGCTCGCGATCGCAGATTGGATCGAGCGAGTCTTCAACCACTTCGGCGCGGTGACGATGTGCCTCATCGATTACGGCGGGAAGTCAGCGGAGCTTGCCGGGAGGCACCCCTCGTCCGTTGTCAGAACGTACCGGAGACATCAGGACGGTCTCGACTGGTTGCAGCATCCGGGATACACCGACATCACGGTTGATGTGAACTTCACCGGTGTCGTCAAGGCGATCGCTCGCGCCGGACGGAAGGCCAGGCTGATGAGCCAGCGCGACTTCTGCCTCGAGCAAGGTCTCGGCGAACTCATCGCGGACACGAAGTACAGCGAGCGGCTCGCTGCGTCGTCGGGCGAGATCATGACGCAGCTCGAGAACCGCTCCGACCGCCTCGACATGGAGGCCCTCATCGACCCGCTTGGTTTCGGTGCCTTCAACGTGATCCTCGTCGAGTGGGGATCAACGCACGGTCGTTGATACGTCCAACGCCGACCGTGAGGAGAGGGATATGAAGAGGATGATGTTCGCGGGCGCCGCGGCGGTCCTACCTTCGTCGCTCCTGAACAAGACTTGAAGCGCGCACCAGGGAATCGATTGGTGCGATACGCTCAGGGCATGAACAACGTAAAGACCGCGGCGCTTCTTGCGTTCCTTGGTGCACTGTTCGTCGGTGTCGGCTTCCTGCTCAGTGGACCGCAGGGTGGCTTGTTTGCCCTCGGGTTCGCTGTTGTGCTCAACTTCGGTATCTACTTCTTTTCTGACCGCATCGCCCTCAAGTCTGCGAAGGCGAAGCCGATCGCGCCGGGCGACCTGCCGAACGTGAGGTCGACCGTGGCGTCACTTGCGCAAAGGGAGGGAATGCCGATGCCGAACCTCTACGTCATCGACTCGCCACAACCCAACGCCTTCGCGACGGGGCGGAGCCCGAAGAAGGCTGCCGTTGCCGTAACGACGGGAATCCTCGAGCTTCTCGACCATCGCGAGTTGGAGGGTGTTCTCGCACACGAGCTTTCACATGTCAAGAACCGCGATGTTTTGATCGCGACGATCGCAGCAACGATTGCTGCCGCGCTCACGTTTCTCGCCCGGATTGCGTTCTGGTCGGGTCTCAGCGGGAGGAGACGCGACGGCAACGCGTTGACAGCAATCGTCGGACTTGTCGCGATGATCATTGCACCGATCGCTGCGGCGGTGATTCAGATGGCCATCAGCCGTAGTAGGGAATTCGAGGCCGACCACGATGGTGCGGAAGTGACCGGATCGCCCCTGGCCCTTGCAAGTGCCCTCCAAAAGATATCGGTTGGAGTGTCCCGTGTGCCGATGGATGTGAACCCGGCCGTGTCCCAGCTCTTCATCGCAGATCCGTTGAAGGCGTTCGGATCGAAGGGACGTCGCGGCCAGATGGGCAAGATGTTCTCGACGCATCCCCCGGTGGAAGATCGCATCGAGCGTCTCGAGAAGATGGCATACGGCCTCTGAAGATGATCAGTGGAGCCTCCTCCGGGATTTGAACCCGGGACCCCCTCCTTACCATGGAGGTGCTCTGCCACTGAGCTAAGGAGGCATACGAGCGAATCTCGATTCGCTTCGTGCCGGGAGAAGGATTTGAACCTCCGTAGGCGATAGCCGGCAGATTTACAGTCTGCTCCCTTTGGCCACTCGGGCATCCCGGCAGGGGTTGCCCCCAGCATCGTGGAAGCGTTGGCGAGGATAGCGGTGTCCCAGCCGCAGCGTTCGGCCGTTCCTTGCGACAGCCAGCCGCTCGGTCTTCTGATTGTGGTACTGATTGCCCGCAGATATAATTCCCGCCAGTTCCTATCTCCTCGGATCAGTGGTCTTGCTGTGAATGGGTGACGGGTTCTGGGTCGGACGCACGTCTGGCATTGTGTCGCGTAAGCTGCACTGGTATACGGCGGCGTAGCTCAGTCGGTAAGAGCGCTCGACTCATAATCGAGAGGTCGGCAGTTCAAGTCTGCCCGCCGCTACGCATACGTTGGAAGAGCCTCAATCTCGGTTCGGGAGGACCCAAATGGCGAAAGAGAAGTTTGAGCGGTCGAAGCCGCATATGAATATTGGGACGATGGGTCATATTGATCATGGGAAGACGACCTTGACTGCTGCTATTACGAAGGTTTTGGCTGAGCGGA
>BTQL01000033.1:0-24037 GCA_036985855.1 Acidimicrobiia bacterium
CGCCCTTACAAGGCGGGGGTCACTGGTTCGAGTCCAGTAACGCCCACGCGAGAATTGTTTCGGCGGTGCCCTACCTTTCGTGCATGGGGCACAAGGCAAACCTGAGAAATCTTCTCGCGGTATCGGTGGTGGTCCTATTGCTGGCCGCCTCGTGTACTTCGTCAACTCCGGAGACGGATCTCTCATCCACCGTGACGGACTCGATCGCACCGGCGACAGACGACACGACCTCGAGCCAATCGTCAGATGTTGACGAGGCTGAAGAGGAGACTATTGCTGCGATGTGCAGAACGCTCGATCTCCTCAGCTCAGCCGGAGTCCCGGCCGGTAGGGCTTCGGTCTCGTTGGCCGAAACCGACCTGAAAACCGTCTCCTCGAGTGAATTGGCTGCCTATGGCGACACCCTGGTCGCGGCGCCTCGAACTGCTTGTCCTGAGCACACCGACTTTGCCGACGAGATCGCCTACTGGCTGGGATTCTGACGATACGATCGGAATCTATCGTTCCGTCAAGACCTGGCCCAAATGTGTCGGCATATTGGCGGGAATGTCGTTTCTTCATAGGTACCCAGGACCCCAACGTCTGATCACAACAACGACGATCACAGCCACGATCACAGCAGTGAACGGGTGGGAGAGCTTCCTGTCCTCTCTCACTCCGAGTCCGATGGCGAGCAGTACGAATGCAATTGCCGGCAGAAGATAGAACAGGACGTCAAACAGGGCCCAGCCGAAAGGAAGGTCATCGAGATAGCGCCGAGTGATCTTCGTGAATAGGCCACGCATCGGCCCGTAGTACGTGGCTTGACTCACGACCAACATCGACCAGACGAGTGGGAATGCGACCAGTGCTGCGGCGATGAGGAGATTGCTTCGGTTTTTCACGTTTTCGAGCATACGAGCTGGCGATCGCCGATGCACAGCAAACCTGAGGCGACAGGCGACAGGCGACAGCAGGGTTCGGGATGTCTTCGACCTATCGTATACAATACGGTAAGCGGTGGATCTACTGCAGTGGGTGGTCGAAATGAGCCGTACGACCTATGGTTCGTTGGCAGACGGGTTCGTATCATCGTTACATGATGGATCGATTGGGTCAGCTATATCTGCGTGGAACGACTGCTACTCGCTGTGTGCTCCTCGGCGAGAGCGGCGCTAGCATTGTGGAGTACGGGCTTCTGATCGCATTGATCGCAATGGTCGCCTTTGCCTCAGTCGTTCTGTTCGGTGATGCAGTCGCCAGTATGTGGAACGGGAGCGCCGACAGCGTCGTCAACGCTTAGGAGAGTGTTGATAGATACCGACGGCCGACATGTATCGATCAATAGTCTGCTAGTCGGCGTCAAGCACATTCAGTGCCAGGGTGGCCGCTTCGGCATCTTCTGCGCGGACGACGACTCGGACTCCGCCGGTGAGCATGGTGAGCGACGGAATCGCACCACCGGCATCGTCGGTCAACATCTGAGCGGTAATGCCCTCTGACTGAAGATGAGCGAGAGCGGTTCGTCCTGCGAACTCGCTCGAGTAGCGTGCGATCTCAATAATGTCTGACATCTCATCCTCCTGATCCACAGTGTGGCACGTATGCGAGACTGCGCGTGCATGATGTGGCGGTGGGTTACCGTTCACGATGGAGGCATCGATGTCTACGGCGACGATCAGACCGCGCGATGGCAGGGGATGGGGCGAGTCCGATGGAAGGTGATGCTCATCTGTCGCCGGTGACACCGCTCGATCCGCCCGCTGCATATCCCGCCGGTCTCAACAGGGCGGAGATTCTCCCAGATGGAACCCCCATCCGCGTTCGACCGATCGTTCCAGCAGACATCGAAAGGGTTCGCCATGCGTTCGCTGTGGGCGATGTCGAAACCATTCGCGGCAGGTTCTTCACCGGCGCGCCCCCATCCGGTGAAGACCATCTTCACTATCTCGTCGAGATTGACTACGTGATGAGGCTCGCCTTGGTCGCCATTGACATGGATGGCAATAGCATCGGAATCGCACGATACGAGGGAGTCGAAGGCCTCGGCTCTGCCGAAATCGCGATAGTTGTTGACCCGGAGTGGCGTAGTCGTAGTGTCGGGCGGACTCTCGTGACTGCTCTCGAGGCACCTGCACGCGACGCCGGCATCACCGAGTTCGAGGCACTATTCCTGCCGGGAAATCGAGTAATCGCTGCACTGCTCGAGAGCCTTGGTTATGGCGATCGACGTCTCGAGGACGGTCTCGTTCGCGTGACCAAACCCATTTCGTGACCCAGTAGCATCCCCTTGTGCTGGTTGCGGACATTCATGCTTTCCTTGACGATCGATTCTCGTTCGAGCACGCCGCCGCTTGGGATCCCGTCGGTCTCCAGCTCGGCGAACCCGGCGCAGACTCAGGCAGGATCGCGGTTTGCCACGAGGTAACCGACGGTGTGGTCGAGCGGTGTGTCGAAATGGGCATCGCGACACTCGTGAGTTACCACCCGCTGCTCTTCGAACCCACTACTGCGGTGATTGCAGGACCGACGGCGGCAGGACGAGCGTTGCAACTTCTTCGCCGTGGTGTGAGCCTCATCGTCGTTCATACGGCCATGGACGTCGCGCCAAGAGGTACAGGGGATCTCCTCCTTGAAGCGCTTGGAGTGTCTGCAGCAGGCTTCTTCGCAGAGACAGAAGACGGTTCGGGGTACTGGATCGGCAGGCACGGCTCCCTGGACGGCGCAACGACAGCACAGTCGTTTGCCTTGACAGTCTCAGAGAGGCTCGAAACCTCGGTTCGAGTTTCGGGCGACTTGAACAAGACGATTCGATCGGTTTGTGTCTTGCCCGGCTCTGGTTCCTCGTCCACGAGTGAAGCGGCCGATATCGCAGACGTGCTTGTGACCGGCGATGTCGGTCATCACAGCGCTCAGGCCGCGGTGCAACTCGGTCTTGTGGTGATCGACGCGGGGCACATTCAGACCGAACGGCCCGGCGTCAATCACCTGTACGATTCGGTTCGCGCTCTCGCGCCCAAAGCCTTGTTCATAGCCAGTGATTCCCATCCATGGGAGGACGTTTTTTGGAAGACCTGAAGAGTCTCGAGGATCTGCTCGACCTCATGGAAATCGACCTCAGGATCGACAAACTCCTTGACAAGAGGAGTTCACTTCCAGAGCTCGCCGAGTACAAGACTGCTCATGAAGAGGTGGAAAGGATCGCTGGCGCGAATGAAGCTGCCAGGTCGGCTCTGAAAGAGGCCGATCGAGGTCTCGACAAGACAAACGGTGAGCTTGAGATCGCGGCCGAGAAAGCGGCTTCTGAGCAGAACAGGCTCTACGCGGGCGGATTGTCTGCGAGAGATGCCGACTATCTCAGGCGAGAAGTCGAGCTGCTGTACGGGAAAGTCTCCAAGATGGAGGATCAAGTTCTCGAATACATCGAAGCGAAGGAGCTCGCTGAGGCGGATGTCGCACGTCTTGGTGATGAACTCAACCATGCAACAGAGGACAAAGACAATCTCGGCACTGCCATCACCAACCAGTGGGGACTGATCGACAAGGAGCTCGCTGTGGTCGAGGATCGGAAGAAGGCTACGATTGGACTTGTTGATGACTACCTGCTCGAGATCTACGACGACCTGCGAGGGACGGAGAAAGGTCGAGTCGTTGGCCGTCTTGCAGAGGACACCTGCGGAGCGTGTCACCTGAAGCTGTCCGCAGCAGAAGTGATCAGGGCACTGAAGCAGGACCCGCCTCGCTGCATCCACTGTCGAGCCATCTTGGTCGGCTGACCCGTGTTCTTTTGGCATATCGGGGCGACGGTCGCGTTCATACGATACGCCTTCCGTGACGAGGCGATGGACCTCCGTTTCCTTGCCCTGGGTGCCATCCTCCCCAATCTGATCGACGCGCCGATCGGTGCCCTGATGTGGGGAACCTGGCGGGCACCGCGTCTGTGGTCCCACAGTCTGGTATTCGGTTCGGTCATGATGGTTGCGGTTCTGGTGGTTACGAGCCGCGGCGTGTCTCGTAAGCGATGGATGTTGCTTTCGACCGGAGTGCTGATGCATCTTGCGCTCGACGCCATGTGGGCTGATCCGCAGACGTTGTGGTGGCCTTTCCTCGGCTGGGAGTTCACGAAGTCGAATTTCGCGACGTTCGCGGAGTATGCGGCAGCAGTGCTTCAGGGCTCGTGGATGTGGGCCGGCGAGGCCGTTGGCCTTGCATATCTCGCGTACCTGTGGGGCAAAGCAGAACTCGGACAGAGCGGAGCCCGTCGGATGCTCCTATCGACCGGTCGCGTCTCCGCCCCGATCGATCGAATCTAGGTCCCTGCGGAGCCTCCAGGCTCTGTGAGCCATCCGTATCGCCAGTACAGCAAGCACCGCTGCGAATACCTTTTTCAGCAGCTCCTCGTTCATCGAGAGGGCGAGGCGAGCACCTATGAGGGCCGCGACGATTCCCACTCCTCCGGTGACCAGCGCAACCTTCCACACGACCCTGCCGGCTCGTGCGTGGATGACTGTCCCTATCAGCGCGGTGGGCAGGATGATCGCAAGAGAAGTTCCCTGGGCCGCGAGCTGGCTGAATCCGAGCACCGCTACGAGCACAGGCACAAAGATGATGCCGCCACCGACACCGAGCGTGGCAGCAAGGGTGCCCGCAAAGAGTCCAAGTGCGAGCAGTGCGACGATCTCTCCGATTCCCACTAGAACCACATCCTGATTGCCGCTATGGCCAACACGGATGCGAATGTGCCTGCCAACCAGTGCTCAGGCACCTTGTCCATCCAGCGGGCTCCTGCCCACGCGCCTACTGCTGCGCCGGCGAATACGACCGCTGCCGTGGACCAGTCGACGCTGCCGTTGCCGGAGAAGGCAGTTAGGGCAGCTGCAGATGATGCGACGATCGTGGCAACGGATGTGGCAGCAGCGGAGTATTGGTTCAGTCCCACGAGAAGGACGAGGCCTGGAACAACAATCACTCCACCTCCAATGCCGAGGAGGCCGGAGAGAAAACCGGCAACAACGCCAACGAGTGCCGCTTTGAGCCAGGGGGATTCCACGTCGCTACCGTAGTGTCATCCGGTTGCCGAACTCCATCGGTAACCTCACCATGTGCTCAAGAAAGCGCTCCCCCTGGTGATTGTTGCAGTCGTTGCCGCGGCTTGTTCCTCCGCGCCGGTTGAGCCTGCTGGCCACGAGAACCCTGAAGGCGCGGTGGTCGCTTGGTTCGAGGCCGTCGATGGCGACAGCGCGATCGATGCATCGGGCGCCATCCATGGCGAGTCGCTGGCCTTGATACTCGGAATCGAGAATGGTCTCGATGCTGGTGTTGTAGCCGGATACCTCAACGAAGGCGTTCCCCTGGATGTACAGGCAGCGTATTGGGGTTCCTTTGCGGATGGATTCGTCGAGTTCGCATCGAGGCCACTCTCAACGCTCACGGTGGGGGAATCGACACGATTCACTTCCGAGGGTGTCGAATTCGCAAGCGTTCCCATCGCAGGGGGTGCCGGCCTGGGTTCCGTCGTGATCACCCGCATGCAGGCGGACGGATCGTGGGAGGTCGATCTTGTCGCATCCCTTGGAGACGGGTTCGCACAGCTCCTTGCCAGCGGATACGACGAACTACCCGATGACGAAGACGGCGATCGTGTTCGGTTGGCATACGTGACCACGGTTGTGCCATCGCTGTGGGCTGCCATGACGGACGGCAGCTTTGGCGACGACTTCACGAGAACAGCGTTGGCGATCATCGACTCCGTCGACGGGAGACCGTAGACCGAACGGTCTCCCGTCTACAAGTTCCGCAACGCGGGCAGAACCTCTGCGCCTAACATCGCGATCGTGTCCTGTTGATTCACAGATGTCGTCTGGATCGCGACGATGTCTGCGTGTACGTCATTGATCAGCGGTGCGTAGACATCCACGTAGTCGTCCACTGAATCAACAGTCGAGTACATGGCGAGGATCTCATGCCGATCCATTTCGTCAGCCCGCTTTCTCAGATCCATCGGGTCGACGGCCTCGAGCCGACCGGGAGCCCTCAACCCTCGCCACGCTCCAAGGGTCTGCCATGCCTCGTCTGTAGTCTTTGCTCGGATCGACCAACGCGTCGCGAGGATCGTTGGGGTCGGGCGACCCGCCTCAGCGGCGGACTTTCTTGCCGGATCGATGACTCGCTCGAACGCAACCGTCGGGTCCTTGACCGATGTGATGATGCCGTCCGCCTTACGGGCCGCGAGCGCGGCGGATTTTGGACCGCCCGCAGCCAGGAAGATGGGCAGGTCGTGGACCGGTGGGCTGTAGAGCTTTGCACGGTCGGTCCGGTACCACTGCCCTTCATAGGTGAGCTTGTCTCCGTCGAGCAGTGCGCGCATGATGTCAAGCGCTTCATCCATTCGTGAGGCGCGTTCGGCGTAGTTTGGAAAGTCGTATCCCAGTGGCCCTTCGTTGAGGTTCTCGCCTGTGCCGACGCCTAGATTGAATCGGCCACCGCTGATACGGTCAAGCGTCGCGGCAGCCTGGGCGACCACAGCAGGGTGGTATCGCCAGAGGGGAGTCGTTACGCCGGTCGTGAAGTGGATTGTCGATGTTGCCTGTGCCATCGCCGCGATCGTTGCAAAGGCAAAACCTGAGGCTCCGAGATCGTCCACCCAAGGGTGAAAATGTTCAGATACCAGGACCATGTCGAAACCCGCCCTCTCCGCTAGCACGGCATGCTCAACGAGCACTTCAGGCTGGAACTGCTCATGCCCGGCAAAGTACGCGAATTCGGTCAAAGGACCTCCGTAGATCGTAGACGGTAGACGGTAGACGGCAGAGCGACAGCGGATGACGGTTCTTCAAAGAGCTTGGGAAACCTCTATCCCGCTGTCATAGTCATACCTGCGAGAAGGCAACATGGGAGGAAGACATGCCAGATACCAAGAAACTGCTCGCCGAGCTTTTCGGTTCCTACATTCTGTTGGCAATCGGTGGATTTGCGATCGTATCCACCGCACTCGGCATTGACGGATCCGTGGTGATTCCGCTCGGCTTCGGTCTTGGTTTGATGATCGGCCTGTACATGTTCGGTGAGATATCCGGCGGGCACTACAACCCGGCTGTGAGCCTTGGAGCGTTGCTCGACGGTCGAATCGACGTGGTGACGTTCGGGGCGTACGTGGTCGCCCAAATCATCGGATTCGTACTGGCTGGCTATACGATCGCTTGGGCCTTCGGAGAGCAAGCAGCGGCTTTGACGATGACTCTGCCGAACGCGGCTGCTGGAGTCTCGGACATCGACACGATCTTGCTGGAGGCCCTGGGAACCGCGCTCCTGGTTGGCGTGATCCTGCGGGTTACCAAGAGCGACATGGTCGGCTCGACTGCGTTCCTCGGTATCGGTCTCACACTTGCAGCGCTCGCTATTGCGTTCGGTGGATTCACCGGTGGATCGTTCAACCCCGGACGGTCGATCGGCTCCGCTGTCGCCGGTGGCGATCTCTCTCAAGTCTGGATCTATCTCGTCGGCCCACTGCTCGGTGGGATTGTTGGTTGGGGCGCCTACAGGGTCACGGTTCTCGACGCAGAAGAACACACCGAAGAGGCCCCGGAACTAGACGCAGAGGACGTCGTGGAAGACTATCTGGTAGGAGAATCGGGCTCCGAGTAGGCCGAAGAGACCGCAAAGAAAGGAGGGCCGGAATCTCCGGCCCTCCTTCGTTGTAACCGATACCTGACGCCTGATACCCGATACGTGACAAACGCGAGTCGGCTGATAAGCCGGATCCTGTCGTGGACGATCATCTATCTGGGACCGGCGTTACCGCACGGCCTCTAGCGACCCACCCGGGACGTATCGGACGGGCAGCCCTGTCCCTGCTTGGTCTTGCTCCTGACGGGGTTTGCATAGCCAGCTCGGTCACCCGAGTTGCTGGTGGGCTCTTACCCCACCGTTTCACCCTTGCCTGTGCGCCGACCCCTTGTCAACCCGCAGCAGAACCGGAGGTTCTGCCAACGGGCTTCGCAGAAGCCCGCGCCATCGGCGGTCTGCTCTCTGTTGCACTATCCATCGGGTCGCCCCGCCTGGGTGTTACCCAGCATCATGCCCTGTGGAGTCCGGACTTTCCTCGGCCGCCGAAGCGGCCGCAATCGTCTTGCCGACTCGCAGAAAGAAACCTAGCGGACGAGCGCCCGTTCCGGTCATCTGTGTCGCCTTCGTTCAGCGAGTTCCGCACCCGCTGAGCCACCGAAGATCGCTAGGAAACCGAGCAGTACAAGTCCGAAGATGTTCGCACCCGCCCCTGCGGCGATCGTCGCTGCCGCGATGATGAAGAACAGGGACAGGGCAGCGACCCCTCCCGCTGTGATCCCGTGGATGAGCGAGAAGCGGCCGGCAACGTACCCGGCGACGACGAAACCGAGCGATTGGATGATGATCTGGGTTACGAGATTCCCACCAAGCGAACCACTGAACGCGAACAATACGAATGAAGCCACCAATCCGCTTGCGGCTCCGAACACGATCCCTGCCCAATGTAGCTCTCTCAGCACCGAGTCACCGTTCCTACGCCAGATGATCCTGTAGTCCTACCACCCAACCCGCCGGTAGACCCCAGTGTTTGGATCCGCTGACCATGATCGAGAGATATTCGTGGGATGGCGCGAGACTCACCTCGGTTTCCAGATCCGCAAGATGGGTGGTCACGCAGTGCCTCTTTCCTGAGCGATCGATGGCATCGATGTTCGTCTGCGATCGCCCTTCCTCTGCTTCAACCGTGTCGATCGCGGACATGTCTCCGTCCGCGACACGGTACACAACACCCCAGACCGTGCTCCCGGGATCGGGCGCAGCTGTCGGAAGGCCACCGTTCCAGCTGCGTCCTGTGATCGGGAAGAACAGCCCCCACTCCGGAAGATGCGCTATGTATTCGAACGTGGCATTCGGGGCGACCTCGGCCATGTGTTCAGGAGCGATTCGCGCTGTGTATGCGAAGTAGAGCACAGTATCCTCCCTGAGTTCCCGGCCTTTCAGCCGGCAATGGTAGAGAGTCGATGACGTCGCACCAACAGGGCTGTCGGGAACCGATCGACTGCCCGGAGCGTCATACATGCATACGACGACAAGAAGTGAGGTACGCCCGTCATGAACACGATGGACGACACCCTGGAATTCAACATATTCGATGTCCCGATCCTGGACGAGCGCCCTTGGGCTGTTTTCGCAGCGTGTAAGGACGAGAAGAGCATGACGTTCTTTCCCCAGTCCAAAGAAGAGGAAATGAAGGCGCTCGCCATCTGCAGAATCTGTCCCGTTCGTGAGGACTGCCTCGACAACGCACTCGAGACCAACGAGCGATACGGCGTGTGGGGTGCCACCACCGAAAAGGAACGGCGAAAGCTGGCAAGGCTTCGGTAGACGGTACGCTCGCTGGCACTCGCTGACGGTGGACAGCAGACCGAGTTCTCAACTGTCAACGGGTTTCACACTCCCCGCTCCCGTACCACCGCTCCGATGTCGAGGCGTTTGACCGATCTGACTCCCGGTATGAGCGAGAGCATCGCAACGGCCAACATCGAGAGCGCGGCGACCGCGATCGTCACGGGGCGGATCGCGAGCGCGAAAGTGAAAGAATCGTTGTTGTACGACGTCATGAACAGCCCCGATATCCAGATCCCGAGCAGTACGCCGGGGATGATCCCAAGAGAGGTGAGGAGTAGATTCTCACCGACGATCATCCAAGCAATCGTGCGATCGGCCATCCCGCTCGCTTTGAGTGTTGCAAACTCAGTTGACCGCTCCGCGATATTCACCGAGATCGTGTTGAACATGAGCGAGAACGCCATCAGACCGCCGAAAATGAGCATGATCCCGACGAAGGCATAGAACAGGCCGAGGAACTGTTGGGTCAGCTCGTAGAGCGTTCGTGCATCCTGGACCCCGAGGACACCCGGGATGCTCTCGATGGTCGTGATCGTTGTTGTTCGGCTCGAGGTCGAGTCGAACAACGCCATGGCCGAGGTCACCGTTGGCGCCGCCATGAGGCGTTCGGGGTCGTCGATCCCTGCGTCGCGCAATGCGTCTGTGATGACGCCGTACCTCGCGTACAGAGGGATCCCGAGCGGCTCGTCCACGAATTCGACGAGTTCGAGCACGATTGTCACGTCGTGAGTTGGCAGATCGATCCGGAGAAGGTCTCCTTCTTCTACGCCAAGTTTGTCCCCGAGTGCCCGCCCGGCGAGTATGCCTGTCGACGGGAGCGTGCCCGACGGGTTGGTCCAGCCGTGCATCTGCGTGTTCTGCTCGAACCCCTGGAGTGTTGTGGAGAGCGTGTCGCCGTTTCTGGTGATTGACGCGCTGAAGCCGGCAACGGGCTCGGCGCGTGTTACGCCTCTGACGGCACTGATGTCGGCGAGCAGGTCTGTGGTCAAAGATTCTGACGGGATCACTGAGGCATCTTGCAGGGCGATCTCGTTGAACTGGCTGTCGATGAGACTGACGATGGTGTCGATCATTCCTCCTGAAGCGAGGACCAGGATCAGCGCGAGCACGATGCCAAGAATCGTCGACAAACTTCGTCGTTTGGATCGGCCGATACCGCGGAGTGTCATCCGCGTTCGCACGGACAGATTTGAGACGGGTGGGAAGGCCCTCTCGAGCAAGCTCGCGCCGCCGGACATCAAAGGGGCCGCACCTCGCATCGCTTCGGCCGGAGCGATCTTGTACGCGGCGCGCGCCGGAACGAGTGAGGACACGATTCCGGCACCCACTCCGAAGAGAAGACCCACGACGATGGTGAACGGCCGGATCACGACGACTGTGTCGGGAATGTCGAGTTCCCCCGTGTACAGGCTTGTCATCAGGGCGCCGGAGACGACACCGAGCAGCACACCGATGATTGCACCGACCGCACCGATCCACAGACCAAAGCCGAGATAGTGCCTCCGCAGCTCACGGGCCGTCATGCCGGATGCTCGGAGCGTCCCGATGATCGATCGCTGCGAGAACACGACCCGTGTGAGCAGCACGTAGACAGCCATCCCTGCAGCGGTGAGGAAGAGGATCGGGAAAAAGACTGCCATCTGACCGAAACCCTCAACGTCGAGTTGGAGCGTGGAGTTGGATGGCTGATCCGCCTGAGTGACGATGCTCGTCGCACCGGCGTCTGTCGCTGCCTCATGGACCAGTGCGTCGATGTTCTCCGTCACGACGTCTTCGTCATACAGCACAAGCGTTTCGCGAATCGATACCGACGGTGGAAGCTGGGCGACGGCATCTTCATCGACGAAGAACACACCGAACTGCTCTGGATCCGCGAAGATCTCCTGTGTGCTGGGCGCCGGCCAGATGTACTCGGCAGAGGCCGCGATTCCGGTGAGTGTGAAGTCCTGACCGGAACCGACAACAACGGTGAGTTTGTCGTCCACTCCGAGCTCGAATGTCCGGGCAATATGCACCTCGGCAACGGCCTCGAAGCTGCCGTCTGGGCCGAGGTACTCACCTTCCTGAACGTCGATTCGGTTCACGTCGGGCTGGTTTCCAGCCGGCATGCCGATCAGTCTGCCTCTGAGCGTGTTGGGCCCGATGGTTATCGGCAGATCCGCGCTGTGCCTGACGGTGATCGTTTGAACACCAGAGATCGCACGGAGCGTGCTGGTGAGATCCTCGTCGCCGCCGCTGATCGTCATGTCTGCGAACGCAAGCCGATCGTAGGTTTGCTCGTAGCTGGCCGTGAGGTTTCGGTATGAGTCGTACGTGGCAGCGAACATCATGACGCCGATGACGACGGTTGCTCCGACCGCAAGGAACTGCCACCGCTGCTGCTTCATGTCCCTGCGTCGCTTGCGAGAGAGGTGACTCACCACCTCAACTCCGCGGCGGGGGTGGGACTCCGGTTGATTTCGTCACTGACGATCTTTCCGTCTCTGAGCTTGATGACCCGATCCGCCATTTCTGCGATCGTCGAGTTGTGCGTGACGAGGAACACGGTGCGGTCCTCGCCTTCGGTAGTTGTCTTCAGTAGCTCGAGAATCGTCCGACCGGTCTCGAGGTCGAGGGATCCCGTGGGCTCGTCGCAGAGGAGCAGCGGAGGATTCTTCACGATGCCGCGCGCTATCGCGACGCGCTGCTGTTGACCGCCGGACATCTCGCCAGGGAAGTGTCCTACCCGGTCTGTCAGGCCGACGTTCGCAAGTACTGTCTCTGAGCGTTGTTCTGGATTCGCCCCGGTGATCTCAGCGATGAGGGCTACGTTCTCGTGGGCGGTGAGCGTAGGAACGAGGTTGTAGAACTGGAAGACGAATCCGACCGTTGACCTTCGGTACTCGGTCCGTTCCTTGTCGGACATTCCGGCGATCTCCTCGCCATCGACCTGGAGGCTTCCGGAGGTTGCAGGTTCGAGGGCTCCGATCTGATTGAGGAGCGTCGTCTTGCCTGATCCTGAAGGACCGAGGAGGACAACGAACTCGCCCGAGTCGATGGTGAAAGAGACGCCGTCGAGCGCTCTCGTTGCCGTGACGCCCTCGCCGTAGATCTTGGTCAGCTCTTCGGCAACGATGAGCGGCTCGTTCACTTTGGCCTCGATTCCG
The DNA here is from genome assembly GCA_036985855.1 of Acidimicrobiia bacterium. Lineage (GTDB taxonomy): Bacteria > Actinomycetota > Acidimicrobiia > Spongiisociales > UBA5794 > B3-G11. The sequence continues at coordinate 12,540 of BTQL01000033.1, forward strand.
ATTCCGTCCGTAGACGTCAATTCTACTGACGTGGACGCGCACGGTTTCTGTTCGGTCCCGTGGATTCGTCTCATGATGGGACCAGGTCGCTTTGGGGTCTAATGTGTTCGTCTATGAGCGACTTCCAATGGCAGACGGTGCTTGGTCCACTCACGAACTGTGAAGACATCGGTCGGGACCAGGCAGGTGCAGCTGTGGGTGAGATCATGGCCGGCGCAGCCAGTCCATCCCAGATAGCGGCCTTTGTCGCCGCGATGCGAACCAAACGCGAGTCTGCCGAGGAGATGGCCGGGATGGTCGACGCGATGATGGATGTCGCGATCACCGTGGACGTTCCAGGAATCGTCGTCGACATCGTCGGAACGGGAGGCGACGGATTCGGGACCTTCAACATCTCAACGACAGCCTCGTTCATCGCAGCCGGAGCGGGGGCGAAGGTAGCGAAACATGGGAATCGCGCTGCCTCCTCAAAGACCGGTTCAGCGGACCTGCTGGAATCCTTCGGATTCGATCTCGAACTTGGGCCGGATCAGGTGGCGGCGATGATCGATGAGAGCGGGTTTGGCTTCTTCTTTGCTCCACGGTATCACCCCGCGATGCGCCATGTCGCTCCTGTTCGCAGAGAGCTCGGCATACGAACCGTCTTCAACTTCCTTGGCCCCTTGTGCAATCCTGCCGGCGCCCGTATGTCGATCGGCACATCAGATCCCGAAATGGCGAGGTTGATGGTCGATGTGCTCGCAGCCCGCGGCGTTGACCGTGCGTTCGTTGTGTATGGCGAGGATGGACTTGACGAAGTAACCACGACGGCTCCGACACGGATCTTCCGCCTCGCCGAAGGCGAGATCACGGAGGCTGAATTCACACCCGAGGACTTCGGTGTCTCGCGAGCTTCCATGAGTGATCTCGTGGGTGGTGATGCCGAAGAGAACATGGCGATCACAAGAGCGGTGCTCGAAGGGACCGAAGGCGCGCGGAGGGACATCGCTCTCGTCAACGCGGCACCAGCCATCGTTCTGGCAGAGCTCGCGACAGGATTCGACGATGCGATGGATATCGCTGCTGAGGCAATCGACAGTGGCCGTGCAGCGAGGGCTCTCGAGGACTCCCTTGCGTTCAGTCGAGCTTCGGCCGGATCGTCTCGGTAGACCGAGTCCTCTTGTACCGTGCGGCCATGAAACGCATCCTGTTGGTTGTCGCAGCGCTCGGTTTGGTCGCCTCGGCCTGTAGCGGTTCTAGTGTCGATGAATCGGACGCGCCGGCGGTGGAGAACTCGAATTCCGACACCGTGGAAGCAACGACCGCGTCCAACTCGAAGCCGGAGGGGCGAACTGCGCCGGACTTCGTTCTTGCACTCGAGCCAAGCGGTGAATTCGTGCTCAGCCAGGAGGCCAAACCCGTCTACATGATCTTTTGGGCCGAGTGGTGAAGCGTTTGCCGACGGGAGTTGCCCGTCGTTGACAAGGTGGCCAACGACTACCTCGATGAGGTGACGTTCGTCGCCATTGCGGGAAGAGGTGGTCTTGATGCTGCCCGCGAACGTGCGGAAACGTTGTTCTCCGACAACGTCTTGTGGGGTCTCGACGACAGCATCTGGGAGCTCTATGGCGTTCCCGGCCAGCCGGCGTCTGTTTTGGTCACGGACGGGGTGATCGTCGATGTGTGGTTCGGCCAGCTGGCCGAACCAGAGATGCGGAAGCGACTCGACAATCTGGTCGCGCTCAGCTCGTAGGCGAGCCACCAGTCTTACCGGATCCTCGCTGAACGGAGGATCTGGTACGTGGCAACGCCAACACCGAGGACGATGGAACCTACATAGAGCCAGACGGGACCTCCGAACAGGGAGATCCGCATCGGTTCGGTTATCACCCGAACGCCTCCTGCCGCTGCCAGAGCGAGGCTTGCCGGCGCCCCGAGCGGTGGACGTCCTCTCTGCTTCCAGAGGGCAATGCCCATCGCCGCGACGAGATAGAGTCCCGCTGCATACAGTTCGACCGGATGTCGGGTGATGTCGCTTCCCTTTACGGCCTGTGCCCAAGGCAGATCAGAAACGGTGCCGAGCCACGAGCCGGTGATGAGAGTTCCCGCGTGCCAGCCTGCCAGTCCGCTGAGGACGGCCGGAGCGATCGCATCGGAGGCTTCGAACAGTGCCTTGCGGGCCAGGAATGCGAATGCCAGGACCGCTCCGATCGATGCACCTGCTGTCGACACACCGCTGCGAACGAGAATGATCTGGGTCGGATCGGTGAGCGGGTTGATACCGACGAGCACCATTGACGTCAGGCGTCCGACGAGAAGGCCGACTGCGCCTGCGGTGAGGCCTGCATCCCATAGGTCGAGTGCACACCCAGCGGCGTTTCCTCGTTTGGCTTCCCACCGCAGCATCAGCCAGAACGCGCCGACGGCAACTGCTGCTGAGGCCAGCAGGGTGAATTCCATCAGCGCTGGATCTCGTCGAGGTAGAAAGCGAGTGTTGGTTCGTCGATGATGCCACGATGGATCTGAATCAGGGCTGCGTCCGCGTCGTAGAAGAACGTGATGGGCACGCCCCGACCGCCGCCCATCTCGACAGGAATGGTGCCGGCACGGTTCGCATAGTGGATCATTGGTGCCTTGTCGTAGTACTCGGTTATGAAGGTTGCTGCCGCTCCAGGATTGTCGCGAATGTTGAGGGCGATGAAATCGACGTTCCTCCTCGTGGCAGCCGCTGTGGCGAGCAGTGGTGCCTCGGATCGGCAGGGCAGGCACCATGACGCCCACACATTGACGATCGTGGGTCGGCCGCTTGCGGCGATCTCTGCCGTGAGTTCGTCATAGGTGATGGGTTCTGGTGCGTCACCAGGTGTTGTGCCGGACGCTGCGGAACAGGCTGCAGCCACGAGCGCGATTCCGACGATGAGTGGGAGAACGCGCTTCTGCATACCCCCGAGGGTAGGCGCGGGTCTGCTCAACGGGCTCGGCTCATGAGTTCGCTCGCCACCCGCTTCGGATCGACTCCCTGCTGTGCCAGGAGCACGAGGGCGTGGTAGAACAAGTCGGCAGCCTCCTCGACAACCCGCTGATCGGGTGCACCGGTGGCAGTGTCCTTTGCAGCGAACGCGAGCTCACCAGCCTCTTCGAGCGTCTTGCGGGCGACGAGATCACCATCATCGAGCAGCCGGGCCGTATAGGACTCTGAGGGAGCGGCACTGGCTCTTTCGTCGATCGTCGCCACGAGCACGTCAAGAGCCGACCCCAGTGTGACCTGTTGTGAGGAACCGAAGCATGAGGTCGTGCCCGTATGGCACGTGGGGCCAGCCGGCCGAGCGTTGATGAGCACGGCATCGTCGTCACAGTCGAGACGGATGGACACCACCGATAGGGTGTTTCCGCTTGTTTCGCCTTTGAACCACAATGCACCCCGTGAGCGGCTGTGGAAGTGCACGAGCCCGGTATCGACGGTCTTGTCCCAGGCTTCATCGTCCTGGTACCCCACCATCAGCACCTCGTGGGTAGTCGCGTCCTGGACGATGCATGGAACGAGACCATGTCGGTCGCTTCGGATCGCGTCGAACGCAGGTCGAGTGCTCATACGATCTCCCTCACCGGCACGCCGGCGAGGGCAAGGTCGGCTTTCACGTCGGCAATCGAGTGGATCGAACGGTGGAATATCGATGCGGCCAACACGGCGTCGGCCCGACCCTCAACGATGGCCGCGGTGAGATCCGCAGGGTTCCCTGCTCCTCCCGAAGCGATGATCGGAATCGAGACGCGCCTTCGAAGCGCACGAAGGAGTTCGACGTCGTAACCCTCGTGGGTTCCGTCGCGATCCATCGACGTGACAAGCAACTCGCCCGCACCGAGTCTCTGGGCCCGCCCTGCCCAATCAAGGGCGCAGAGTCCCGTATCGACTCGCCCTCCGCGGGTGTACACAGACCAACCGGTGGAAACCGTCTTCGCGTCGATGGCAACGACGACACACTGCGCTCCGAAGGCCTGTGCACACTCCTGAATCAAGCGCGGTTGCTGCACGGCTGCTGAATTGATCGCGACCTTGTCTGCGCCTGCTCGCAGCACCGCCCGCATGTCGGAAACGGAGCGGACGCCGCCGCCCACCGTGAGGGGAATGAACACGTTCACGGCGGTCTCTCGAATCGTCTTGAGCATCGTCGTGCGTCCCTCAGGTGTCGCGCCGATGTCCAGGAAGCAGATCTCGTCCGCGCCTTCATCGGCATACCGCATCGCGAGCTCGACGGGGTCGCCCTCATCGGTGAGGTCGACGAATCGGGTGCCCTTGACGACCCTTCCGTTCTTGACATCGAGACAAGGAATGACGCGTCTACGCAACATCGCGTACCTCGCGAGAGTCATCGAGGAAGTTGGCGAGTACGCGTAGGCCGGCAGCTCCGGATCGTTCGGGATGGAACTGGAGACCCGTCGTGGATCCAGATTCCACGGCAGAAACGAATACGTTCTCTCCATACGATGTCCGGCCCGCGACCAGGCGGGGATCGGACGGGTGTGCTGCGAAACTGTGAACGAAGTAGAAGAGCGGGCTGCTGCCTAGACCGGTGAAGATGGCGTTGCTCGTTTGCTCGACTGAGTTCCAGCCAATGTGCGGAAGCGGAGAGGCGTCCATCCGCCGAACATCTCCACGAATGAGCCCGAGGCATTCCGTGTCGTCTTCCGTCGAGTATTCGAAGAGCAACTGCATACCGACGCATACGCCGAGCAGCGGACTTCGGTAGTTTCGAAGCTCGTCGCTGAGGCCCGTCTGATTGAGCGTCCGCATCGCTGGTCCTGTGGCACCGACACCCGGCAGAACGACACGATCGAATTCACCGAGCGCGCCAGATCGGACGAGGGTCGGGTCGGCCCCGACGGTTTCGAGCGCCCGCATCATGGATACGAGGTTGCCGGCTCCGTGATCGATCACCGCAACGGAGGTCACAAAGATCCCTTCGTGGAAGGCACGCCTCGCCTGCGCGGATCGAGTTCGACCGCCATACGCGTGGCGCGAGCGAGAGCCTTGAACGTGGCTTCCGCGACATGGTGATCATTGCGGCCCGAGGCGGTCACGTTCAACGTTGCGCGAGCGGTGCGGACGAACGCCTCGATTGCGTGCTCGATCAATTGCGTCGACAATTCACCGATACGATCCGCTCGGAACGGCACCTCGACTACGGCGTACGGTCGGCCGCCGTAGTCGATTGCCACAGTCGCAACAGCCTCGTCCATGGGGATCATCGCGTCGCCGTACCGCGTGATTCCATCGCGGTCACCGAGGGCTTCGTCGATTGCGGATCCGAGAACAAGCATCGTGTCTTCGACGGTGTGGTGATCATCGACCTCGAGGTCACCCTCCGTTGACACGATCAGATCGATGAGGGAGTGGTGGGCAAACGCTGTGAGCAGATGGTCGAACATGCCGACGCCAGTGGATATCGCGGCGCGACCGTGTCCGTCGAGGTTCACCTCCACGATGACCTTCGTCTCATTCGTCGTGCGTTCGATACGAGCGGTTCTTGTCATGGGAGCTGCCTCCAGAGGGCATCGATCAGTCTGTCATTTTCGTAGGGGGCCCTGACCGTGAACCGCAGAAAGTTCACGAGAGGATGATCATCGGGGAAACGACGCACGACGAGCCCTTCCGTCAGCAACACCTCGGCGATCTGGGGCGCTTGGGAGCCGATGTCACAGAGCAGAAAGTTCGTCGCGGACCGCCGAGGTTTGATGCCGAGATTCGAAAGAGAGTCGGCAAGGCGCGTCCGTTCCTTCGTGAGTCTCTCAACACGTCGCCGCATACGTTGGGGCTCCGCCAGGGCCACCGCGGCGATCTCTGCGGACATCGACGAGATGCTGCCGGGCGGTCGAACGGAGTCGAGCCGATCAGCGAGCTTCGGCGCGCTGATCGAGAATCCCACTCTGAGCCCGGCGAGGCCGAATGCTTTCGACATCGTGTAGGCAATGATCAAGTTGTCGTATCGCTCGATCCATGGCGCCCACTCATCACCGGAGAACTCGGCATATGCTGCATCGACTACGACGACGCCTCTTGCCTGGTCGATGATCGAGGAGATGGTTTCGTCCGGGATCCGGTCGCCCGTGGGATTGTTCGGGACACAGAGCCACGTGACATCGGACGTCTGTGCCGCCTCACCGAATGCCTCGGACGGATACTCGAAGCCTTGGCCGTAACTCACAGCAATGAACTCTGACTGACGCTGCGCAGACACGATTTCATACAGCGGATATGTTGGAGTAACGGCGGTTGCCCGAAGACCCTTGGCCAGGAATGCGCTGCCCACAAGACCGATGATCTCGTCGACACCTGCCCCAGGGACGACCGCATCGTCGTCAACACCCAAGTATCGGGCCGCCGCGGTGCGGATCCCCGTGTATGAGGCACCGGGATACTCGTTGAGCCGTCTGGCCATTGGAGCGACGATCGAGGGTGCCCAGTCCGTGGAGAAGGGCGATGTGTTGTGGTCAAAGCGAATGACATCGCGGACATCGAGGTTGAAACGTTCCGCGATTTCAGCTGTCGTCGGTTGCCATTGATACTGTGGTTCAGTCATGACTTCGTCTCCAATCTGACCCTCACAGAGTTGGCGTGAGCGGTGAGACCTTCTGCATTCGCCAGTGCCATGATCGTTGGCGCTAGCGATTCGAGACCTTGCCGCGTCATGGTTTGAATCTGTCGCCAGGAGCCGAAGTCGTCGACTGATAGTGGACCATACGCACGAGCGAGGCCCCCTGTTGGAAGGACATGGTTTGCGCCCGTCGCATAATCTCCGGCTGCCTCTGGCGTCCATTCGCCGATGAACACAGAGCCAGCGTTGGGTACGGCAGCAGCATCGCTGCGAGCCTCGACTGTGTGCAGGCTCAGGTGTTCGGGTGCCCATGCGTTCGCATATGAAAGTGCGTCGGGAGTCGAGGGCGCTATCACGATGGTTCCGTGGTTCTCCAGCGCCTTGGCGATGATATCTGAGCGTTCGAGGGTTGCGAGCTGGCGGTCGATTTCGTCACGGACGGCGACTGCTGCCCCTCTGCTCGTCGCGATCAAAACAACCGAGGACTCCTCGCCGTGCTCTGCCTGGCACAAGACGTCGGCGGCTGCGGCAGCTGGATCGACGGTGCCATCAACGACGACGGCCGCTTCGCTCGGACCGGCTGGGAGATCGACACCACATTCCCCGTACACGGCAAGCTTGCCCGCTGTGACCCACGGCCCTCCGGGACCAACGATCTTGTCGACTCGGCCAACGGTCTCTGTGCCGTAGGCGAGTGCTCCGATGGCCTGTGCACCCCCGATCGCATACATCTCCGTGACCCCCAGCATTGACGCGGCTCCGAGGACGTTCGGATCGATCGTTCCATCTGGTCTTGCAGGCGTGACGACACATATCTCCGGGACACCGGCAACCAGTGCTGGGACGACACCCATGATCAGAGATGACGGATAGGCAGCGCGGCCGCCTGGAACGTAGACGCCGACACGGCCAAGGGGGGACCAGACACGATCGACCGTGACACCGGCTCCCTGGGTCGTTGTTGTCGACGCCGGTAGCTGTGGTTGGTGACATGCACGCACGTTCCAGATCGCCATTTCCATCGCGGACGAAACGTCTTTGCCGAGATCGGCTCCGGCGTTCTCAATGGTTTTGGTCGACACTGCAATGGCGCAGCGCGAGAGTGCTCCGCCGAATCGCTTGCTGTAGTCGATCACCGCCGCGTCGCCACGGTTTTTCACGTCGTCGACGATCGCCGCTGCTTGGCGTCTCACGTTCGGATCCGGAAGCGCCGACCGATTCGTCGATCTGGATATCGCGGGTTTCTCGGCTGTTGTGAGGTCGAGCCAGGTCATGGCGATGGTCACGGAATCACCTGCTCGACGGGGAGCACGAGAATTCCCGACGCGCCGGCGTCTTTGAGACGCGGGAGAACATGCCAGACTTCGGAGGATTCAACCACCGAGTGCACAGCAACCATGTCGTCGTGTGTCAGCGGCACAACGGTCGGCGCTTCGATGCCGGGGATGATCGCTTCGATCGAGGCCACCGCGCTCCGGGGGGCGTTCATGACCACATACCGGCGGTTTCGAGCCACCATGGCCGCCTTGATCATGGTCACAACCCGGATCGCGGTCGGGGAACGCTCGGATTCCATCCGTTCGATCAGGATCGCCTGGGACTCGAGCAGGGTCGTGACCGGTGTCAGGCCGTTGATGAGCATCGTTGATCCGCTGGAGACGAGATCGACAACTGCATCTGCGATGTCGAGCTTCGGAGCGACTTCTACCGATCCGCTGAGGGGCACGGTCGTGATGGGTATGTCCTTGTCGTTGAAGAAGCGGGCGACAATGTTGGGATGCGAGGTGGCAACCCGCAGACCAGCGAAGTCTTCTAGCGCTGTGATATGGGATCCGTCCGGTACAGCAGCTACGAGCCTGCATCGACCGAACCCGAGTTCAGCGACGGTGGTGACGGGTGCTTCCTCTTCTCGAGTGAGATCGACTCCGGTGACGCCGAGACCTGCGACACCATCGGCGACGAGTTCAGATACGTCTTTGGCCCGGACGAACAACAGCTCGATGGGCGCGTCCCGAACGGGTACCGCAAGACTTCGCTCTGTGCGCTCGAACCGGAACCCTGCCTGGCGCAGCAGGTCCGTCGCCGGTTTCTCGAGGCGGCCCTTGTTCGGAAGGGCGATCCGCAGGATGTCCATCATGTCAGATCTTCTCGGTTGAAAAGCCGGAACGTTCAAGGGCTTCCACATAGCCCCCCGTGCCGTGGCGAACCCATTGGGCGATTCGGGTGATCGTTGCTGTGGATACGCCCGTGATGTCGTGGATCTCGCGATACGGGTGACCTTCTGCGAGGCTCCTGACAACCTGCCACCGTGCGGACATCTCCTCCAGTTCCCTGCGGGTGCAGAGGTCACGAAAGAAGCGCGCTGCATCGTCCCTGTCTTCGATCGCGATGATCGCGTCCATCAGGGATGCGGTGCTGTCGTTTCGCCATTCATCCGTCTGGGCCGACCGGTTTGTCACTGTGCCTCCGTGTGTCCTAGTGTTATAGCATGCTAACACAGACTAACGCAAAACGACACGACAAATGCAGGTGATTCCGGCGGTCGACGTGCTCGGCGGACGAGCGGTTCGGCTGATGCAGGGTGATTACGGCAGGGTCAGCGAGTACGACAGCGACCCTGGTGCGGTTGCTAGACGATTCGTTACAGGCGGTGCGACACTCGTGCATGTGGTTGACCTGGACGCCGCGAGGGGAAGAGAGCGATCCCTGGATGTGCTTCGGTCATTCGGAGCCTCGGGTGTTCCGTTTGAGGTCGGCGGAGGAATTCGGACTGCGGTAGCGGCTCGCGAGAGTCTCGAAGCCGGTGCGGAACGCGTCGTCGTCGGTTCTGCCCTCCTGGCTGGAGGCGAGGTACCTCGAGAGATCGTCGACGCCGTCGGGCCGCATGCCGTGGTTGCAGCCATCGATGTTCGCAGGGGTAGAGCACGGGGTTCAGGATGGCTGGATGAAGGCGTGCCCTTGGCTGATGTGCTTGTGACGATTGCTGATCTCGGTATCGAGCGAGCATTGGTTACCGGAATCGAGACCGACGGAACTATGGAGGGACCCGCCTGGGAGCTCCTTGCACAGGTTCGAGATGCTTCACCTGATCTTGCGTTGATCGCCTCCGGGGGAGTGGGATCGATCGAGGACATTCGTGCGCTCTCAGACTCCGATCTCTCCTTTGAGGCAGTCATCGTCGGCCGGGCGCTGTACGAAGGCCGATTCACGCTGCCCGAAGCGATCGAAGCCGCTCTGTAGCGGTTCTGTGGGCCCACGACCGGAGTGAGTGCGGTCTAGAACCCTGGGTTTGCCGAAATCGGTTCTGTGGGCTGGTGACCGGAGTGAGTGCGGTCTGGAACCCTGGGTACGCGATTTGGGGCGCCCGGTGGGCGCCCCAAATCGCGTTGGAGGTGGCGGGCGTCTAGGCGGCGATGTCGCCTTCTCCCATGTCTTTCCGCTTGCGGGTTGCCAGGACGGCGATTCCACCTGCGAGCAGCAGTGCCAGTGCGATCAACGCAAGGTTGTCGGCTGAAATGCCGGTCTTTGGCAGAGCAGCCACGACACCGAAGTCGGCATCGAGGTAACTCTCGCCGTCAGCGAGCTGAATCGTGAACGATCCTGCCGTTGTGAGCTTCAACGAACCCTCAGACGGGTCTGGAATCGAACTCAGAATGAGTTCGACCTTGTACTCGCCGGGTACCAGCGCCGAGAACAGGTACAACCCGTTGGCGTTGGTGACGGCTTGGACGGTGGTGCTATCGGGAAGCGTGAGCTTGACCGTTGCGCCGGCGATGCCCTTCTCGCCGTTGTCCTGTACACCGTTCTCATTCTCGTCGTTCCACACCGTGTCACCGATCGTTGCCGAGGCGCCAAGAGCAGACACTCGAGCGTCGTCGGTGACCCGATCGACTGGAGCGTTCCAGTTGTCAACACCCTGGGCACCTGCGACGTTGACCGTGCCCGGTGCGCCCGGCCCGTCGAAGACGAACGTGACTTCAGCTCCGATGTCCAGCGCTGTCGTTCCATTCGGGCCTCCGGTGGTTGCCTCGAATGCTGCGATCGCATTCGGTGCTACCGCGTCGTCGATGAGCAGGTTGAACACCTTGTAGCCGGTGTTGTTCTGGATCGTCACCTGCCAGGTAACGTCACCCAGATATCCGATGGAAACGAAGAACTCCTGAACGAAGTCGTCGCTGCCCTCGACAGTTCCGAGCGGCCCAGCCAGCTTGTCGATCTCGAGTACGATCGCAGGCGATTCGATATCCACCGTTGCGGTATCGCTGCCGTCCACGTCTTCCTCGTCCTGATCGTATGCGTGAACGTCGACCGTGTTGAGGACACCGTTACCGTGGGTTACGTAGTCCAGGTCTGTCGTGCAACCCGCGTAGAGCGAGTCACCCGGCGCCAGATCACCATCGTCGTACGCACTCGTGAGGCCTTGGTCGGTGTACAGGGACTCGCATGTCGCAAGGTTGGCTGATCCATCGGTGTAACCGGAGGATTTCGCCCAGTCCATAACGTCGTCGAGTGTCACGCCGAAGAGCGTCACGTTCCCGTCATTGGTGACAGTGATGCTGAACGTGACAGTGTCCTGTACCGTGATCGCCGGCTTGTCAACGTTCTTGTCGACAACAAGCGAAACGTTCTGTGGGAGTTCCACCAAGGCATCGCCTTCGTCACAGACGCTACCTACTTGAATATCGAGCGCGACTGAATCACCGAACTGACCATCGAACCCGCAGGCTTGTGCATTGTTGTAGAACGACCCTGAGTCGATATCTGCCTGGGTGATCGTGTAGGTGGCGGTGAAGGTCGAGATGTCCGTCTCGGTCGGCACGAGCGATGCGATCGGGTCACCAATGACGGTTATCCCACCAACGAGATCGGTGATATCGACGTTGTACAGCGTCACGTTGCCGATGTTGGCAACAACGAAGCTGTAGC
>BTQL01000034.1:0-23370 GCA_036985855.1 Acidimicrobiia bacterium
CGTCGCAGGCAATCTCATCACGGCGAGTCCTGCGAACGATACGATCTCTGCGCTCCTCGCGCTGGACGCGAGCGTTGACCTCGTATCGGTCGACGGCACGCGCACCGTGGCACTGCAGGACTTCTACATCGGTGTTCGCCGAACGGTGATGCGGCCGAATGAGATGATGACGCGGATCGCATTTCCCGCCTTGACGGCCGGCGACACAGGTCTCTTCGCAAAAGTGGGACTTCGATCCGCGCAAGCGATCTCGGTCGTCCACGCAGCAATAGTCGTATCGCGATCTGAGGACGTGATCACCAACGCTCGAATCGCTCTCGGAAGCGTGGCCCCAACCGTGATTCTCGCCGACACCTCCGCCCATCTGATCGGACACACCTTGACAGACGACGTCATCCGCCGATGCTCTCAGGCGGCATCCGAAGAGGTCAACCCGATCACGGATGGGAGGGCTTCGGCTGAGTACCGGTCCCAAATCGTGCGTGTTCTGGTCGCGAGGATGCTTGGAGCGATCAAAGCGGGTACGGAGTCCACAGCTTGGCCGGACCGAGTGATAACGCTATCTGACGGTCGGCCTTCAACAATCCCTCCCTCACTCTCCATCGATGCCCACGACGAGTTCACCGTCTCGGTCAACAGCAACGAAGTCGTCGGAAGCCACGGCACCGACGAAACGCTTCTCGACTGGATCCGTACCAATGCGCGATCCGAAGACGGCGACCTTCTCACAGGTACCAAGGAGGGCTGTGCAGAAGGTGAATGCGGCGCATGCACCGTTCACATGGACGGCCAAGCAGTTCTCGCCTGCCTCGTTCCAGCCGCAGCGGCACAGGGGCGCTCGGTGACGACCGTCGAGGGACTCTCCGCAGCATCCGACATCCAGCTCCAGGACTCGCTCGTTGCGAGTGGAGCCGTTCAATGCGGCTTCTGTACTCCCGGATTCGTGATGAGCGCATCGTCGCTCCTCTCGGAACACGACGCCCTTGCAACGGCAGAGATTCGCGATGGCCTGAGCGGAAACATCTGCCGCTGCACCGGCTACGAGTCGATCGTCGAGGCATTGGTAGCCGTTGACACAGGGGCCGCAAGATGAGTATCGGCACCACCGTCGTCAAACGCGACGCCAGCGCGAAGGTGCAGGGAACAGCGATCTACCCGAGCGATATCGATATGGTCGATACGCTCAGCGCCAAAGTCGTGTTCACGGGCGAACCACACGCACGTATGGTGTCCATGGACGTATCCGACGCCTTTGCAACCGCGGGCGTGGTTGAGGTTGTGACGGCGGCCGATATTCCGCTGAACGAGTACGGGCTGACGAAGTTCGACCAGCCAGTGTTGATCGGCGTTGACGCCACTGGTGTTTCAACCGTTCCATCCGACGTCTCACGTTGGGAAGCCGACCATGTAGCCGTCGTAGTGGCCGAGACGGATGCTGCAGCTCTGGCCGGTGCCAAAGCGCTCGACATCACGTGGGAGGCACTCCCCCTCGCACCCGACATAACAACAGCCGATATGGGCGCCGTTCTCGTCCACCCCGAGAATGGGCTCGATACCAATACGTACCATCGGTACAAGATCAGGAAGGGTGACATAGAACAGGGTTGGGATCTTGCTGATGTCGTTGTCGAGGGAACGTACACGCTCCCCCACCAAGAGCACGCCTATCTCCAACCGGAAGCCGCGGTGTCCTACATCGATGGCGAGGGGCGCGTCACCGTGGAGATCGCGGGCCAGTGGACCCACGAGGATCGGGAGCAGATCGCTCACGCACTCGACATGCCGGCTGAGGACGTCCGCGTGATTTATCGCGCGATCGGTGGGGCGTTCGGCGGCAGGGAGGACATGAGCCTCCAGATCGTCATGGCAGCCGCATCTGTCAAGCTCCACAGACGGGGCATCGACCGACCAATCCGTTGTGTTTGGAATCGCGAAGAGAGCATTGTCGGACATCACAAGCGACATCGCTGCGAGGTGACAGCGCGCTGGGGAGCCACGAGCGAAGGAAGGATCGTCGTCGTCGAGGCCGACGCCGCTCTCGATGCCGGCGCGTACAACTACACATCGAACAAAGTTCTCTCGAATCTGCACCTGTCCCTCACGGGACCGTACGACATTCCGAACGCTCGAATCGATTCCCGGGCGGTCTATACGACATCGGTTCCCGGTGGTGCCTTCCGCGGGTTCGGCGGACCACAGGGCTCGTTCGTCGCTGAAATGCAGATGAACAAGGTGGCCGAGGCTCTCGGGATGGATCCCGTTGCGATCCGACTCGCGAATGTGCTTCACGACGGAGACGACTACATCACCCAGCGAACCATGCCGGACGGTGTCAGCATCGACACGGTGATCCGCGAGTGTGCAGATGCAGCGAAATGGGGGGAACCGATCAGCGATCCTCCCGACGTCGTCTCCGTCAGGACGCTCGGATCGTCCTCAGCATCGACACGCACTGGGCGCGGTATGGCCTGTGCGCTCAAGAACGTCGGTTTCTCGATGGGATTCCCCGAGCGATGTGAGGCGACCGTCACGCTCACCGGTGACGAGGAGATCGACACGGCACACATAGCCCACGCAGGGGCCGACGTGGGACAGGGCTCGCACACCGCTTTCCTCCAGATGACCGCGGAAGCGGTAGGAGTTCCCATCGAGGATGTCACGGGAACCTTCTCAGACACGGCAACTTCGGGAGACTCCGGCTCGGCATCCGCATCCAGGCTCACCTTCATGGCAGGCAATTCCATCCAGGGAGCCACCGAGGAGGCCGTCAAGGCATGGAACGACGGCGATCGACCCGCCGTTGGGAAGTTCCGGTACGTCCCTCCCCCAACGGACGCCATCGATCCCGACACCGGCGTTGGAAGTCCGATCTTCGCCTTCGGATACGTGGCAGAGGTCGTCGACGTGGCCGTCGATACCGAGACCGGGCATGTGCGCGTCGGAACGGTCTGGTGCACTGTAGATGTTGGGCGCGCGATCAACCCCGGGTTGATCCGCGGCCAGGTCGAAGGAGCAATCGTCCAGGCACACGGGTACACGTTGTCTGAGAAGCTCTCGGTGGTCGATGGCAGGGTCACGAACCCGACCTTCTCCGGTTATCTCGTTCCCGGAACCCAGGATGTCCCCGACCGCATCGAGACGGTGATCGTCGAAGTTGCGGATCCGTTGGGCCCGTGGGGTGCACGAGGGATGGCTGAGATGCCATTCATCCCGTACGCGCCGGCAGTCGTCGCAGCTCTCCATGAAGCCACCGGCGTCTGGTTCGACTCGTTCCCCCTCACGCCGGATCGAGTCCTCGCCAGAATCTCCGTGTAGCTCCCCGATCTCATGCCGACGTCGGCTCCACACTCCCTGACGATTCGCATTGCACCACCCAGTGAGAATCCTGGGAAGGTCCAGCTTGATAACAATACAATTCCATGTCAAAATGTATATTGACTGCATCAATAGTCAAGGTGGGAGGGTCTGCCCCACGAAGGGAAACGAGAATGGCCGCAGAGATTCTGTGGGGCCGTGAAGTTGCAAGGCATGAACGTGACTGAATCTATCGCGGCGTTCACTGGAATGCTAGCTCGACGCAATCCCGGTGAACCGGAGTTCCATCAGGCGGTCCATGAGGTCGTCGAGTCGATCTATCCGGTCCTTGAAGAATATCCGGAGATCCGTGAGAACAACATCTTGGAGCGGATGGTCGAGCCAGAGAGAGTGATCATATTCCGGGTACCTTGGGTTGACGATACCGGCAAGGTTCAAGTGAACCGGGGCTTTCGCGTGGAAATGAATAGCGCGATCGGCCCATATAAGGGTGGGTTGCGTTTCCATCCCAGTGTCAATCTGGGGATTCTGAAGTTTCTTGGTTTTGAGCAGGTCTTCAAGAACGCGCTGACGACGTTGCCGTTGGGTGGCGCAAAGGGCGGCTCAGATTTTGACCCCAAGGGAAAGAGCGACATGGAGATCATGCGATTCTGCCAGTCCTTCATGGATGAGTTGTGGCGGCACATCGGCGCCAGAACCGATATTCCTGCTGGAGACATCGGAGTCGGCGGCCGTGAGATCGGGTTCTTGTTTGGTCAATACAAGAGGCTGGCCAACGAATTCTCTGGTGTGTTCACGGGTAAGGGCCAAGGTTGGGGTGGCAGCCTGATCCGGCCCGAAGCTACCGGCTACGGAACCATCTACTTCGCCGATGAGATGCTGCGCGTCATGGATGAAAGCATCTACCAGAAGACCTGTCTCGTGTCCGGTTCAGGAAATGTCGCCCAATTCGCGGTGGAGAACATCAACCGCATCGGTGGTAGAGCCGTGACACTGTCCGACTCTGACGGGCATATCTACGACAGGGACGGCATCGATGAAGAGAAGCTGGCATGGGTGATGGAACTGAAGAACGTCCGACGCGGCAGGATTTCAGAATATGCCGACCACTTCGGTGTCGATTACTACGAGGGCGAACGGCCCTGGGCGGTTGAAGGGGCCGACTGTGCATTTCCCTGTGCCACCGAAAACGAGATTTCTTTTGAAGATGCCAAACGGCTTGTCGGTAACAACGTTTCCCTTGTGGCCGAGGGTGCCAACATGCCGACAGTACCCGACGGAGTGAAGCTGTTCCAAGAAGCAGGAATCCTGTTCGGCCCCGGCAAGGCAGCCAACGCCGGAGGCGTCGCAACCAGCGGTCTCGAAATGTCGCAGAACGCCGGACACACGTCGTGGGATTACAACACGGTCGACAAGAAACTGCGCAACATCATGGTTGATATTCACAGGAGCTGTCACCAAGCAGCTGAGGACCACGGCGCCCCGGGTAACTACGTCATTGGCGCCAACATCGTGGGATTCCTCAAAGTCGCCGATGCAATGCTCGCCCAGGGCGTCGTCTAAACATGCAGAGTCAAAGACATAGCGGTCTGCGATAGTGTGGGCACGGTGGAGGCGCAATGGCTAAGAAGTTAGTTGGATACTTCGAAGGAACAGACTCGACGCTGCTCACGAGCCTCGTCTGCTCAGACCTGGACACGCTTCCAGTGTCAAACGGAGTCGACCATCACGGAAAGTCTGTATATCTGATCAACGACCAAGAGAAATACGACGTCCTCATCGGCTACGTCCACAAGCTCTATCACCCAGAGAAACTGAATCTTCCCTATCAGAGACTATTCCACATCTGCAAAACGTATGGCATTCCACTGCTGATCCAAGTGCACGCAGAATTCCAGGACAAAGCACGAGCCCTCATGCCGGAAGCACCAGACGTCGTCGAGTTCCTTGACCCTTCCGAGGTCCTCGATCGTGTGCTCGAGATACTCGAATAGCACGGAGGGAACCCGCGAAATGAGAGCGCTGCGGGGCTACGTTGTGGTTGAACGTCATCCACAACTGAAAACGACGCGACTTCCATCGAACAAGCTCAGTCAATTCGTCGTCTCACTGCAACCAATAGGTCCGGTGGATTTCCATTGCTTCCTCGATGAGGTAGGGACCGAGAACCTCGATGTCGCGCTGGCCGCTGGAAAGTATTGTGCGGCAGCCAACTCCCGTCATCGTCGGATTCGCTGAGTTGGCGCCGGTGATTCCGAGTAAATCGGCCTCACTCATCGCGTACACCATTCGGTTAATACCGCCCCAGTACATCGTTCCCGCGCACATCGCACACGGTTCGCAGCTGGTATAGAGCGTGGATGTCGCGATCTCGTCTGGTAACAGTTGCCTCACAGCGAGCTTCACGAGATTTGTCTCAGCGTGCGCGGTCGGATCCCTTCCAGTAACTGTGGAGTTTTCCGCTTCCAGAAGCACCTCCCCAGCGGGATCGGCGAGAAGTCCGCCGAACGGTTGGTTGCCGTTCTCCACCGATCGCTCCGATACTCGTATCGCCTTGCGGAGGAGTTGCTGGTCTCGTGTGCTGAGCGCCATGGTGATACTCTCTTTGCTGGCTCCGTCAGCAGAATACATGCCGAGTGTTGCTTGAAAAAGGCACCGAGTCTGTCCACTCTTCACACCTCGTGTTGGCGATCTGGACTTTCCCTCGAATCGTGGAGGGTCTCTGATAGTTGGTTGATCTCCTCATAGGTCGGCACCGTGGCACAATCGGAGCGGGCTCCGCTGGCGTAGCTGCCGGCTGTGGGAGGCTGGTTCTCCTGCGGCTTGGTCCTGGGCGGCTCGGTCGGCAAGGATCTGTTTGTAGACGACGAGCGGTTTCATTTCGCAGCCGATGTGGCAGCACTCGTGGTTGTGGCGGTCGATGAGCCCCGCTACCTCGCTGACAAAGGTTTCGCCAACATTAGGCCATGTAACTTCCGCCCGGCCGATCTGGGCGACATTAGCTTGACAGGTGACGTCATGATCGTGGTATTGTTGTCATCAATGCCGGACTGATGGTCCGGTAGTCATAGGTAGAGCGAAGTCCGGTGAGATTCCGGCGCTGTCCCGCAACTGTGATGCTGCTTCGAGTGGCTAGCCAGGACGCCTCCCCTGTGACGGTGAGAAGAGCCTCCGGAGGAGAGGTTCATTTCCACCACGCGGGATCCGGCTCCTCCAGGTAAAGGAGGAGTTTTGAGAATCCGAAACGTAGCTCCGATCGCCGTGGCCATGCTGTTGCTCGCGACAGCATGCGCCCAGGTCGCATCAGGGACCGCAACCACGAATCCCGTCGCCACAACCGCCGCCACACGGGCAACGACGACTACGGCCGCAGCGAGTACCACCACCAAAGTCGAATCGCTCTTTCCGGTGACCGTCGAGACTGACAGCGGACCGGTGACCATCGAGGCCATGCCTCAACGGATTGTTTCGCTTTCACCAACAGCAACCGAAACGCTGTTCGCTGTTGGCGCCGGAGATCAGGTGATCGCCGTTGATGAGTACTCCTATTACCCCGAGGAGGCGCCGGTGACCGATCTATCGGGTTTCTCCCCGAACGTGGAAGCCATCATCTCCTACGCGCCCGATCTGCTCGTCATCTCCGGCAGTCCGGATGACCTGCAAGCAGCGATAGAAGCGGTGGGTGTCCCGGTGCTTCTTTACGGCTCGGCAGCAACACTCGACGACGCGTATGCCCAAATAGAGAAGCTCGGGACCGCGACGGGCCATCCTGATGAATCCGCATCCATCGTCGCCGACATGAAGACCCGAGTTGCAGCGGTGGCTGCCGCAGCCTCAGCCACAGAGAACCCGTTTACGTACTACCACGAGCTCGATCCGACGTATTACTCGGTGACGTCGTCAACGTTCATCGGTCAAATCTATGGTCTGCTCGGACTCGAGAGCATCGCAGACGCTGCTGATCCCGACGGCTATGGGTTCCCACAACTCTCCGAGGAGTACATCATCGGCACCAACCCCGATTTCGTGTTCCTCGCTGATGCCCGGTGCTGTGGCGAGTCCTCCGACTCGGTCGGTGCCCGACCCGGTTGGGACAATATGGATGCAGTTCTCGGTGGTCGGGTCATCGAAGTTGATGCCGACATTGCGTCGAGATGGGGACCGCGGATCGTGGACTTCATCGAGGCTGTCGCCGAAGCTGTGTTGACAGACGCCAACGCCTGATGGTTGATACGTCACCTGGGCCCACCGCACTCCCGATCAGCTGGCTGGTGATCGGTGTCATCGCACTGCTGGTTGCAGCAGTCGTGTCGGTGTCCGTTGGCGCAGCGGGACTTTCGATCAATGGAATCGTTGCCGAAATGCTGGATCGTCTTCCCTGGATTGATATCGAATCGGGCTTGTCCGGGACCGACTCAAGCGTTCTGTGGCAGGTTCGACTGCCACGGATTGCGCTCGGGGCGCTGGTTGGAGGAATGCTCGCTCTGGCCGGAACGTCCTACCAGGGCATCTTTCGCAACCCTCTGGCTGATCCCTATCTGCTTGGTGTTGCGGCTGGGGCAGGACTTGGGGCGACACTCGCAATCGTCTACGGACCGCAGACAGGGGGAGCTTCAATCGCGATCGTGGCACCTGCCGCATTCGCCGGAGCCCTGATTGCGGCATTGGGATCATATTTATTGGGAACAGTCGGCAGAGCCACCACGATCACGCTCATCCTCGCAGGCGTTGCCGTCGCCGCGTTTCTCACCGCGATTCAGACCTACGTCCAGTTGCGAAATACCGACTCCCTGCGCGAGGTCTTCAGCTGGATGCTCGGGAGGATATCAACCGCGGGCTGGCGGGAAGTCCGAGCGATCCTGCCACTGGTGGTCATCAGTTGCATCGTCATCTTCTTGTATCGGAGATTGCTCGATGTGCTTGCCCTTGGCGACGAGGAGGCGACGACGCTTGGAATCAAGGTGACAACTGTGCGACTCGTCGTGCTCGTGGCGGCCAGCCTCGGCACGGCTGCCGTCGTCGCCGTCAGCGGACTCATCGGCTTCGTGGGAATCATCGTTCCCCACGCCCTGCGGCTCGTCATCGGCACCAGTTACGTCCGACTCGTTCCCCTGTCATTTCTGGCAGGGGCGACCTTCCTCGTGTTCGCGGATCTCGTTGGGCGCACGATCATCTCGCCGGCCGAGCTCCCCATCGGTGTCGTGACTGCGTTCATTGGAGCGCCATTCTTCCTTGCAATTCTGCTGCGTTCTGAAAGGACAAGCGCGTGAACTCACTCGAATTCAAGGATCTTTCGGTCAGCTACGGACCAGATCTCATTCTGGATGGCTTGAGCTTTGCCGTCGAGACGGGTTCCTGGGTTTCAGTAATCGGTCCGAACGGCGCAGGCAAGTCGACATTGCTGCGCGCCCTGGTCGGGCTGACTCCATTCAAGGGGTCGATAACGATCCGGGGTCGATCCGCTGACCAGTTGAGCCGCAGGGAACTCGCTAGAACGCTTGGATATGTCGCTCAGACACCGCGGCACCCTGCCGGAATGTCAATCTTCGACTACGTCATGTTGGGGCGCACACCGCACCGTTCCTATCTCGGAACGAGCAACGGGCAAGATCTCAACATCGTCCGTGAGGTCCTTTCGCTGCTCAATCTCGAGCGGCTGGCTTCACGCCCGGTGACCTCTGTCTCGGGAGGCGAAGCACAGCGGGCCGCCATCGCCCGCGCCGTTACCCAGCGGGCGCCGGTCCTTTTGCTGGATGAACCCACATCCTCTCTCGATATCGCACGCCAGCAGGAGGTCATGAATCTGATAGATGGACTCAGGCAAACGGAGGGATTGACTGTCGTGACAACCATGCATGACCTGACCCTTGCAGGCCAGTACGCCGATCGGCTCCTTCTTCTATCGGACGCTCGGATTCAGGCAGACGGGTCACCTCGCCAAGTTCTCACGACAGCAGCAATCGAACGTCACTACGGTGCCCAGGTCAGAGTGGTCGAAGACGCCACCGGCGCCATCACGGTCGTGCCGCTGCGCTCTCCTCGGCAATCTCAGATAGTTGCCACATGACCGCGCTGATGGTGCAAGGATGCACGAGTTCCGCCGGCAAGAGTTTCATCGTTGCTGCGCTGGCCCGGATCTATGCGAGACGGGGCCTGACAGTCGCACCGTTCAAGGGTCAGAACATGTCAAACAACGCCCGTGTTGTCTCCGGGGGCGAAATTGGTGTCGCGCAGTGGCTCCAGGCGCGAGCAGCGGGTGTCTCCCCAGATACTCGAATGAACCCATTGCTCATCAAGCCCGAGGATGAGGGCAGCCAGGTGATCCGCAACGGCGTGGTGGACGTCGAAGCGAGCAATCGAGACTGGCGCGGCCGGTCAGCCGGCTTGTGGCCGTCGGTTCGAGATGCACTCCACTCACTGATGGACGACTTCGACCTGGTGGTTATCGAAGGTGCCGGCAGTCCGGCAGAATTCAACCTGTGGGACTGCGACGTGGCTAACATGCGCGTCGCAGATGAGGCGGATGCACCCGTACTTCTCGCTTCCGATATCGATCGAGGCGGCGCCTTCGCCCACATCTATGGCACTTGGGCGATACTTCCGGATCGTCACAAGGATCGACTCGCAGGTTTCATCCTCAACAAGTTCCGTGGCGATGCCGCTCTGCTCGAACCGGCTCCGCGCGAGCTGGCCGAGATGACAGGCGTGGCTCACATCGGAACTCTTCCGTGGATCAGCCACGATCTTCCCGACGAGGACAACGCGTCCCTGGTTGGACGGGACCCTCGTCACGATCGCAGCACCGTCGCCATCGTCCGCTGGCCGACGATCTCGAACTTCGACGAATTCGCTCAGCTCGGTCAGGTCGCCAACATCGAATGGGCAGAGCACCCGAGCCAGCTGACCTCCGCAGACATGATCGTGCTACCCGGGTCGAAGCACGTGTCGTCGGATCTCGCATGGTTCCGGTCTTCGGGTTTTGAGGCACCCCTCGTCCAGATTGCAAAGAGCGGTACGCCGATCATCGGTATCTGTGGAGGAATGCAAGTCCTGGGGGGCCGGATCATGGATCCGCATGGAGTTGATGGGTCTGCACAAGGACTCGGTCTACTCCCGCTGACCACGGTGTTCGAATCCGACAAGCTCGTGGGTAGTAGTCCACTTCGCTTCTCTGACGTGCCCGGTCCATGGACAGCACTTTCCGGTTTGCAGTTCGACGGCTACGACATAAGGCACGGCCGAAGCTTCCCATCGTCAACCATGCCGGACGGAATGACCGAGATCCTCTCGGATCACGCCGGTTTTGTATCCGACAACGTTCTCGGCATCGCGACCCACGGTTTGATGGAGAGCCCGACAGTCCTGGCTGCGCTCTTCGATGTTGGGGCAGAAGAGACCCTTGATGCAGGTATCGACCGAGTCGCGGACGTCGTCGAGGAACATCTGGACATCACTGCAATCGACCAATTGGTAGGTATCTCATGACCCGACAGCGACCCAAATCGATCGTCCTCGTCAACACCGGTGACGGCAAAGGAAAGACCTCCGCCGCAATAGGTATGGCGATACGCGGAGTAGCCCGCGGCTGGCGGGTGGGTGTCATCCAGTTTGTCAAGTCTGGCAAGTGGAAGACCGGGGAAGCAAGACTGGCCGAAAAACTCGACATCGACTGGTGGAGTCTCGGCGACGGCTTTACCTGGGAGTCTGAGGACCTCAAGACCAGCTCGAGACTCGGCCGCGAAGCGTGGGCGCTCGCCGCCAAACTCATCGCCGATGGAAAGCACCAACTGATCATCCTCGACGAAATCACGTACGCGATGACGTTCGGTTGGATTCCGACCGCCGACGTTGGCGAGGCGATCATCAACCGTCCTGCAACAGTGAACGTGGTCTTGACCGGCCGCGATGCCCCGGACGAGATCATCCAGATTGCCGACACTGTCACCGAGATGCGCAACGTCAAACACGCCTTTGATCAGGGCATCTCGGCCATCAAGGGAATCGACTTCTGATGGCTCTCACCGTACTTCTGGGTGGGGCACGCTCAGGAAAGAGCGCTGAGGCCCAAACACTGGCCACGGCGCTCGGCCGGCCCGTCACCTACTTGGCGACCGCCACGCCCGGCGATGAAGAAATGGCAGCGCGCATAACAAGACATCGCAGCGAACGACCTCCGGAGTGGACGACCCTCGAGGAACCGATCAAGCTCAGAGACGCCTTGGCCGAAATTGCTGATTGTGACACGGTCATCGTTGACTGCCTCACGCTGTGGCTCAGCAACATGATGGGAAACGACGAAAGCGAATCCAGCATTCTTTCCGAGAGTCATGCTGCAGCAGTGGTGGCTGCAGCGCGATCGGGCGAGACCATTGCCGTCACCAACGAGGTGGGACTCGGCGTCGTGCCAACGACGCCGATGGGTCGCCTGTTCCGCGATATCGCTGGACTGGTCAACCGCGAGTGGGTTGAGCACGCCAATCGAACCGGTTTTGTCGTTGCAGGAAGAGTCATGCCTCTTCTCAAGATCTCTGACTGGAAGGAAACCAGCACATGACCGTCGACATACCAAACCTTCTGGCGGAGGCACCAGAACCCGATGCAGACGCAGCGTTGGCTGTGAAGAACCGTGCTGAGAACGTGTTGCGACCCGGCGGTGCTTTGGCCCGTCTTGACGAGGTCGCCGCTTGGATAGCAGGTTGGCAACGCACCGATCGACCGAGGGTTGACAGACCAGAGGTTCTTCTCTTCGCCGCCGACCACGGCGTGACCCTCGATGGCGTCAGCGCCTATCCCGCGGAGATCACCGCTGCCATGTGCCATGCCGTGGAGCAGGGCCAGGCAACGGTTACCGCATTCGCCAAGGACCTCGGAGCGACGGTCTCCCTATTTGACGTCGGCGTCGGGAATCCCACCGGGAACCTGAGGCTCGAGCCCGCGATGGACGAGACTCGCTTCATCGACGCCTTTGAAGTCGGACGTACTTCAGTTGCAGATGGCAACGCGGACCTACTGATCCTCGGCGAAATGGGAATCGGCAACACGACGTCCGCAGCTGCAGTCGCTGCAGCGATCTGTGGCGGTGAACCCGCCACATGGGCCGGTCCAGGTACAGGTGTGGCTGGCGACCAGCTCAGCCACAAACGGACTGTAGTAACCGAGGCCGTCGATCGGATAGCTGCCGTATCGGATCCGATGGAGGTGCTCAGGCAGGTCGGAGGAGCGGAATTGGTCGCGATGGCAGGGGCCACGATCGAAGCCAGGCTCCGATCGATCCCCGTGCTTTTGGACGGCTACGTCGTCACCGCGGCACTGCTCCCACTCCACGAGGCTGCGCCCGGTTCCCTCGATCATGTGCTGGCCGGTCACCTGTCTCCCGAACCGGGGCACCGCTGGTTGCTCGACCGCATGGAGAAGGAGCCGCTCATCGATCTCGGCCTCCGTCTCGGTGAGGGTTCAGGTGCATTGGCTGCGCTGCCCCTGGTCCGCCTGGCAATTGCCGGTGTCCTCAATGTGGCCACCTTCGCCGAGGCTGGATTGGCCTGATGCGCAATCTCCGTATGGCATTGGCCTTCCTAACACGGATACCACTGACGCCATCAGAACCTGTGACGCTCCCTGCGTCAGCCATTGCTCTGTGGTTTCCGATTGCAGGCCTTGTCATCGGTGGCCTTGTCGGCGGCGTCTACTGGCTGGCAATCCAACTCCTACCGGCGTTTCCCGCCGCCGTTATCGCCATCGGGTTCGGGGTGCTCATCACAGGAGCCTTTCATGAGGATGGCCTCGCAGACACGTTTGATGCGCTTGGAGGCGGTTCCGATCGAGACGCTGTCCTCCGAATCTTCAAGGACTCGAGTCTCGGTACATTCGGGGTCGCAGCGCTCGGCCTCTCGATCCTGCTGCGAGTCAGTTTCTTGGGTGCCCTCGATGGAACAGCCGGTCTCTTCACCGTGATGGCGGCACACGGACTGGGACGGGGTGTCGCCGCCGCGACCATGGGCTTTGCATCTCCGGCCGCGGCAGGCCTCGGCGGTTCGTTCATGTCCGGATTCACTCGACTCCACGCCATCGCGGTCGGCACCCTCGGACTCGCGATCGGGGCCCTTCTTCTTGGACCGCCAGGGGTCATCGCATACTTGATAGCGACAATTGCAGCAGTGCTCATGGTCCGTTGGGCAACCCGGAAGACGGGAGGGATCACCGGTGATGTGCTGGGGGCTATTGAACAACTTGGCGAAATATCGGTATTGGTAACTGCAGTCGCGACCATTGACTATTGGGGTATCCCGTGGTGGAACTAGATCACAAGAAACGTCTGCTCTACCGTGGTGCCACTGCATGGTCCGGACCCGGACGCCGTTGTTGAAAGGCTGACCCGCCACCGTCGTCCCGGGACGATTCAGGAATTCAGATTCACGCCGTCGTGTAGAGACTGCCCGGATCATCACCAACGAACCGACGGTACACGAACGAATGCGAGAGTTCGGCTTTGGGGAGATCTACGGGGAGCCATTTGAGAAGATGACGCTCTGACGCGAGACCGACAAAGGTACCGCTCTTGTTCTCGACACGAGCGATTTCGGTGTCTCATGCAATGGGTTTGTGCGTTTCATCCGCAAACCGCGATCGCCGCGATGCCCCGGCTGTGCCAAGGACCGTTTGCTTCATGCCCACGGTACGTTTGCTCGTACGAACCTTCATACCCGTATTGACGTTGACACTATTGGCACCGGCATGGTGTGCCACGATAGATTTCTCGAGAGAACGCCTCACCGGATTCTTAGAAAACATTGTTTCTATCAATAATCTGCAGCTAACCTGCGGGTTGACCGCGATGCACCAGACGACACGAATCGATCCGACACAAAGGTGGCCTCTATGCGCATCCTCTTCGCTGATTCCTTTGACGAGGCCTCGCTCGAGAAGCTCCGAACACATGGACACGAGTGTGCCTATGAGCCCGCACTCAACGGGAATGACCTTCCTGGATCGCTGACTGGAATCGATGCCTTGGTAGTTCGCAGCACCAACGTCACCACGGAAGCGTTGCTGTCCTCGGACTCACTACGAATCGTGGTGCGCGCGGGTGCCGGAACGAACACCATTGACAAGACCACCGCAGCGGATCGAGCAGTCTATGTCTGTAATACACCGGGGAAGAACGCAGTCGCGGTTGCCGAACTCACTATGGCGTTCCTCCTAGCAATGGACCGCCGGCTGCCCGACAATGTTATTGCGCTGCGCGATGGTCGGTGGGACAAGAAGGAGTTTGCCAAAGCCCAGGGCATTTTGGGGAGAACGATCGGCATCATCGGGATGGGCGCGATTGGCATCGAGGTTGCGATGCGAGCCAAGTCCTTCGGGCTCCGAGTCATCGCAGTTCGCAAGGATCGACCCGACGACACCGCTAAGCGCCTTGTGAATGTTGGAGTTGAATTCGTCGACACCACAGACCAGTTACTCGCAATCAGCGACATCGTGTCGATCCATGTTCCCTTACTCGACTCAACCCACCACATGGTTGACGCTCGTTTCCTCGCGAAGATGCGCGACGGTGCGTGGATCATCAATACCTCCCGTGGTGACATCATCGATGAAGCCGCCCTCCTCGATGCGCTTGAACATCGCGGCATGGCGGCGGGTCTTGATGTATTCCCCGATGAGCCTTCCAACACTCAAACGGACTTCACGTCTGTGCTTGCTCAGCATCCCGCGGTCTACGGGACCCACCACATCGGCGCATCTACAGAACAAGCCCAGCAAGCGATTGCAGACGAGGTCGTGGAGATCCTCGAGTCATTCGATCAAGGCCACGTTCTCAACGCGGTGAACATTGAGCCTCATCCAATCGGGTCGACCACGATCGTCGTTCGCCATCGCGACCGTGTTGGGGTCCTCTCGTCGGTGTTGGCGATCTTCAAGAACTTCGGGGTCAACATTGAACAGATGGAGAACGAGGTATTCAGAGGGGCCAAAGCTGCATGCGCGACGCTTCACGTCTCCGGAGATGTCAACCCCGATTTGGTACTGCAAATTTCCGCCCTGGACAACATCATCCAGATCATCGCGAGACACAAAGATGGAAGAATCGTTGTATGAGAATCTTCAACTTCAGCGCAGGACCTTGCACGCTCCCCCTCACCGTCCTCGAAGAAGTTCAAGAGGAATTCGTCGACTATCGGGGCGCCGGCATGTCCATGGTGGAGATGAGCCACAGGTCAGCCCCCTATGAGGCGGTTCATCAGAATGCTACCCAGCTGGCGCGCGACCTCTTCGGAACTCCTGACGAGTTCGCAGTCTTGTTTGTTCAGGGAGGCGCGACGATGCAATTTGGGATGCTGGCTATGAATCTGCTGACCGACGGATCAAGAGGAGCGTATATCGATACCGGGATCTGGGCTTCCAAAGCTCAGGCCGACGGTGCCCACCATGGCGATGTCTACACGGCGTGGAGCGGCCAAGACATCAGCTATTCCCGCGTTCCAACCTCGGACGAGCTGACGTTGCAGGAAAGCACGCGCTATCTCCACGTGACCAGCAACGAGACCATTGGAGGCGTCCAATTTCACGAGTGGCCGGACGTGGGCGTCCCACTTGTCGCCGACATGTCCTCAGACTATATGAGCCGCCCCATTCCCTGGGAGAGATTCGATCTCGTCTACGGGGGTGTACAAAAGAACCTTGCCCCGGCGGGGTCATCCCTCGTCTTTGTTCGCCACAGCGTTCTCGAACAAACGCGGCGCGACCTGGCTTCCTACTTCCGGTACGACATCCATGCCAGCAAGGACTCGATGTACAACACACCCCCGGTGTTCCCGATCTACGTCATGGAGAAGGTTCTGCGATGGATGCGTGATCAGGGAGGACTTGCTGCGATGGAAGCTGCTGCAAAGCAGAGAGCCGGCCTTATCTATAGGTCTATCGACGAAAGCGGGGGGTTCTACACCAATCCGATCGAACCCGCGAGTCGTTCGAACATGAATGTCGTCTTTCGTATCGCCGAGAACGATCTCGAGTCCCGGTTCATTGCTGAGGCAACTGCTGCTGGAATGTCAGGACTCAAGGGTCATCGCAGTGTCGGCGGTTGTCGGGCATCGGTCTACAACGCAATGCCGATGGCCGGGGCTGAGGCGTTGAGCGAATTCATGGTGAACTTCCATCGCCAGGTCGCGTAAATCGCCGTGGAAATTCGTCCTGCCGATCTCATGCTGGTGGATCAGAAGCTAGCGCCTCATGTAGTTGTGTCCGCATGCGATCAGCTATCTGCAGCAGACAGGCAGCGGATCCTCTCTGAGAACCCGTTGAGCTTCCTCAACGCTATTCGACTCCCCGAGGACTACTCGGCCGATGATGATCGAGAACCAGATCGACACCTCCAGGATTCAATCACGGCACTTCGTGGGATGGTAAGAAAGGGCGTCTTTCGTCGCGTCGGGCGTTCGGCATTCTTCATCCATCGTTTGACGGCCGGGGCCCACCAGCAGACCGCGGTCGTCGCCGAGATACCGATCACGGCATACAACCACGGTCTTGTGCTCCGTCACGAAGACACCCGGATCGAACAGCAATCGGATCTGGGCAGATACATCGACATTGTCAAGGCCGGATCCTCGCCCGTGTGTCTGACGTATCGACAGGTGCCTGCCATCGACGACATTGTGGGGAGTGCCACGGTCGCACAGCCTGAGCTCAACTTTGTCGACTCATCGGGAACGCGGCACGAGGTGTGGCAAATTGCAGACACGGTGCTGACCAGCAGACTGGTGGATCTGTTCCGTGATGTCCCGACCACCTACATAGCCGACGGCCACCATCGGGTAGCCGCCGCGGCCCATAGCGGTACCCGCGATACATTCATGGCTGCACTCTTTCCCACGAATCAGATGCATCTTGTCGCATACCACCGTTGCATCCGCGATCTCGGTTCGATGACGCCGCTCCACATTCTTCAGAAGCTCAGGGAGAGCTTTGATGTCACGACACACCCTGTTGAAGACGAACCGCCCCCGCCTGCTCGAGGCGTGATCTCGATGTGCCTGCATGGGCGATGGCACCAGATTTCCCTCAAGGCGGCCCTGCGATCCGAGCTGCCGTGGGAGGACATCGATGTCATTACTCTTCAACATCGGGTTCTCGAGCCGGTGCTGGGAATCGTGGAGCCGCGGTCTGACCCGAGGCTTGCGTATGTGACTTCCCAGAACTCGGCGGAAACCATCGCAGATTGGATCAACGCCGGTATCTACGAGGCTGCCTTTCTGCTGCACCCGCCGTCCCTGGAAGAGCTGATGGCCGTATCGGATTCCGGACGCACGCTTCCACCCAAATCGACTTGGTTCACACCGAAGGCGGGCGCGGGCATCTTCCTCCGATTCGACGATCCATAGGTCAGGCAAGTCGGTCGCGATGGAGCATGCACAAGCGCCCTGGCCATCGACGTGAACGATTGGTACGATCATCAGATCCCTATCTCTGGTGACTGCCATGACAACAACTACACGATTTACGCAACTCCTCGCGACGAACGACGTTCTTGTGGCCGATGGTGGTATGGGAACCTTGCTGTTTGAGCGTGGGCTGGAGGTGGGCGGATGTCCCGAGTTGCTCAACGTCGAGAGACCCGACATCGTGGCTGGCATTCACAAGGATTACGTCGAATCCGGCGCCGACATCATCCTGACCAATACGTTCGGTGGCACTCGGGCGCGACTGACTCACTACGACCTCGACAGCCGTGTGACCGAGCTCAACGCCGCGGGAGCCGATCTTGCCCGTTCCGTCTCCGACGGGGCCGGACGATCGGTAGCGGTCGCGGGGAGCATGGGGCCAACAGGAGAACTATTCGTCCCATTGGGTCCGCTCGATTCCGACCGTGCTCTCGAACTGTTCGCAGAGCAGGCCAGTGCACTGGCTGACTCAGGCGTAGACATTCTGTGGATCGAGACGATGTCGAGCCTCGACGAACTGGATGCGGCATTCACCGCGGCCTCCGTGTTCGATCTGCCTGTTGTGACGACGATGAGCTTCGACACACACGGCAAGACGATGATGGGCGTCGCCCCGGGTGACCTAGCCTCCTGGGCGGAAAGCAAGGATCGGCCACCAATCGCCGTCGGCGCCAACTGCGGAATCGGACCAGAAGACGTCGTTGCTGCGGTACAAGCGATAGTGGCGAGCGATTCGGATGCTGTTCCAATCGCCAAGGCAAACTGCGGCCTACCCGTGTTCGTGGAAGGCGAACTCGACTATCCACTCAGGCCGCAAGAGATGCGCTCCTATGCAGAATCCGCGGCTCAATCCGGAGCGCGCATCATCGGTGCCTGTTGCGGATCCACGCCTCGGCACATATCGGCTATCCGCAGCTTCGTCACTGCATAGCAACATCGCTGCCTTCGGCCGAGTTGCCATAGACGCACATTATTGATACAATCAATGTCATGTATCCCGCTCTTCCAAGGAAAGAGGTCCCATGGCGGCACAAGAGATACTCGACGGCTTGAAGGCTGCCGTAATTGAAGGGGAAGAGGAAGACGCCGCGTCGTTCGCCGAACAGGCGATTGATGCAGGGCTCAAGCCAATGGACATCATCAAGGGTGCGATCAACGTCGCGATGGACGTCGTAGGTCAGGATTTCGAGGATGGAAACGCTTTTCTTCCCGAGCTCATTCTGGCAGGCGATGCGGCTCGGGCCGCCCTCGACATAATCGTCCCAACCATTTCTGCAGATGACCTCGACGGCGCTGTACAAGGGACCGTCGTCATCGGCACGATATTCGGTGACGCCCACGACATCGGAAAGAACATCGTCAGCGCGATCCTCGCCGCCCATGGCATCAAGGTCGTCGATCTTGGCATCAATGTTCCAGCCAAGAAGTACATCGAGGCTGCGCTAGCCGAGGACGCCAAGATCATCGCGATCTCCTCGCTGATCACGACCTCTCTCCCCTATCACCGCGAGGTGATCAACACGCTCACAGATCGCGGCGAACGTGAGAAGTTCTTCGTCATCGTCGGCGGTGGACCGGTCACTCCCGAGTGGACTGCCCAGATTGGCGCAGACGGCTACGGACGGGATGCCCGCGATGCAGCCGTGGTCGTTCAAGAACTGCTGCAAGGTCTCGCCGCCGGAGAGCACGCGCCACTCGCCGAACCGATCACCGTCGGCGTACTTGGTCAAGGCTGAGAGAATCGGAGGAACCTGCATGAAGAACAAGCCAGACATTCTCGAGATTCTGGGAAGAGCCCAAACCGGCGAATACTGTACTCAGAAGGAGTGGGATACGAAGCGGATCCCACTCACGATTCGGAGTATCTTGAAGGAGCATGGACTCCAAAAGACATGTGACCTGGACGATCCGGTCAACACCGACATGGAGCTTGCCGACAAGTTCTTTGCTGCCGGCTACCAAGCCGCCCTGGAGCTCGGTTACCTGTGCACAGATACCGACCGCATCATCCGCGTTTCCCAGGAAGAACTCGACAACGCTCTGAAGTTTGCGCCTTCCGAAATCACCGTCGGCGAAGGCAAGGACGCGACCGTCATCAAGGCACGGACACCGTCGGATCCCTACCCTATGATGGCGGCCACATCGCTGGGTATCACCGTCTCCGAGGATATCTATCCCACGATGGCCTATCTGATCGCCAGGGAGCCTGAGGTGGATATTCTCGAGGCCGGTTCGCTCACCACCATTCGCGGTCAGGAGGTCCTCTCGGGAACTCCGATCGAAACGCTCATGGGATACGAGCACGGAGTCATGCACCGCGAGGCGCGTCGCAAGGCCGGACGTGAGGGCATGGGAGCGATCGGATGCATCTCGGCAGTCACCGAGTTCGGGCAGTTCGGCGCATACGGAACGCCAGGTGCGTTCCGCAATACCGACCTTGCTTTGATCCTGTTCCCGTCAGAGATGAAGATCGATTACCGCACGCTGCACAAGGTGGTCCACACGCTCAACATGGGCGGGATCATGAAGTGTGACTCCCCTGGCATGATAGGCGGCATGCCGGGACCGGCCGAAGGAGCAGCAGTTTCGAGCATCGCTTGCGCACTGTTGTCGTATGCGATCCTCCAGAATCACGTCGGTGGTGGGGAGATCTACGACGTTCGCTATCTCTCGAACGTGAACCGAGAGGGTCTGTGGGCGCTCAGCATCGTGTACCAGGCCCTCAGTCGCAACACCCACACGTTGTGCCACGGAATCGCCAACCAGGTCTCAGGACCCGGAACTGAGAATCTGTTGCGCGAGATCGCCGCAGGGGTCTCAGTCTTGGCAGCCTCCGGTTCCTCTCTGACGACCGGCCCGCGTAGTGCCGGCGGAAAGCTCACCGACTTCGTGACACCGCTCGAGTGCCGATTTGTGGCGGAGATCAGCCACGCGGCCTCGGCGATGGAGCTCAGCAAAGTCAACGAAGTTGTGAAGGCATTGCTGCCCAAGTACGAGGACTCCATCAAGGAGCCGGACCTTGGAGTACCATTTCAGAAGGCATACAACATGGACACGCTCGAGCCGACACCTGAGTGGGAGGCCACGTACCGCAAGGTCAAGGCGGAGTGTATCGAACTCGGTATCCCACTCGATGAGCACTGACACAGTACGTTTGCCGAGACTGGAGGAATGGCCGTTATGAAGACAACGCTTTCCAGCGATGCCATGAGTGTCGACATCGATACCGATGGACCTTTGACGATAATCGGGGAGAAGATCAACCCAACTGGCCGCAAGCGCCTGGCAGCAACCTTGAAAGAGGGGGATCTCGACTATGTCGTCGAATTGGCGGTACGCCAGGTCGAGGCCGGCGCCGATGTCCTCGACATCAACGTAGGCGTGCCAGGCATCGACGAGGTCAAGAAGATGCGAGAAGTGGTCTCGGCAGTCAGCAGTGCAGTCGATGTCCCATTGTGCATCGACTCACCAAACCATGAGTCCGTCGCCGCCGGACTCGAGGCGTGCCCTGGAAGACCGCTCGTCAACTCAGTCAATGGCGAGGAGAGGTCGATGAGCGCGATCTTGCCGCTCGTCAAGAAACACGACGCTGCGGTGATTGGGCTCACCCTCGATGAAGATGGAATACCCGAGACCGCTGAGGCACGGTTCGCAGTCGCCAAGAAGATCATCGATCGAGCCGAATCTCATGGGATCCCTCTCGAGAGCATCGTGATAGACCCGCTTGTCCTCACCGTGGGAGCAGATAGCGACGCCGCCAAGGTGACTCTCGAAACGATCGCGCTACTGACTGCCGAGTACGGCATCAACATCAATCTAGGAGCAAGTAACGTGTCGTTCGGTCTCCCCGATCGACATACCGTGAATCAGGCCTTCCTCGGCATGGCCATGGGGGCAGGGGCCTCATGCGCGATAACCGACGTCGCCAAGATGGCTCCTACGATCAGAGCTGCCGACCTGTTGCGCGGTCGCGACCCTCACGGTATGCGATACATCAAGTACTTCCGGGCCCACCCACCACAGGATGAGAGATAGCCATGACGATCAGGAGGGACTGGGTACTTGACTACACCGTCGATGACGTCATCCGCAGCCAGTCCGCCGATCCGGTGTCTATTCGAGCTCGCAGACCAAGGTTGGTCGAAATCTCTGAACGTGCCCTAGAACACGGCCACGAACTGATCGAGCCGGCAGTGCTCATGAAACGGCTGCCGGTCACAAAGGCTCAGCACAATCGAGTTACCCTCGCCAACGGAAGTCATCTCACGGGGCCTTTGATCACGGAGCACCTCGGCGGGGCTCAAGACGTTGTTGTGATGTTATGCACCATAGGCAACAAGCTGGAAGCCAGAGCCCTCGCTGAGAGTGAGACAAACCTGAGCTACGGATTCGCCCTCGACGCGGTTGGTTCCGCGGCGACTCATTCGCTCAGTGCAGCGGCCTGCAATCAAGTTGAACATGAGGCGTCGGCCGTTGGTCTGCAGACCAGCCTGCCTTTGAGCCCTGGCATGGAAGGCTGGGACGTGGATCCGGGCCAGCGGGAGATATTTTCGATCGTCGACTCGGAACACCTCGGAGTCGTCGTGTCCCCAACTCTCATGATGAGACCGCTCAAGTCTCTTACTGTGGTCATCGGGATCGGCGCCGACATCGCTTCCAAGGGCGCCATCTGTGACTACTGCACGCTGCGTGACACATGCCGGCAGCGGGTTGCCTGACAAAGACACGACGAACGGGAACAAGATCAACGTGACGCAGTCTGAAACTCAGCAGGGCCACACCGAAGCACTTCGATTCGGCGATCGCAAGGAGACCGGCCTCTGGAGAAGGTTCCGGTTCTTCCTCCAGGATCACCCGACGCCCCTTGTGTGGATGTGGCAGGTTGCCGAGACAGTTCTCGAGCGGATGGGGGGGATCTTCGAGCGTATCGGGGTCAAGCGTGCTTCGCGGTGGGTGAAGCCGGTCGAAGACCTTTTCAAGAAGCCGATCTTCGATTGTCGGACGTGCGGTCAATGCATCCTCCACTCGACCGGGATGACCTGTCCGATGACCTGTCCCAAACAACTCCGAAATGGCCCATGTGGAGGCGTGCGGTTGAACGGAAAGTGTGAGGTGAAACCCGAGATGGATTGCGTGTGGGTACAAGCCGTTGAGCGGTCGGCCGGGACCAGATACCATCTCGACATCGGCAGGCTCAACCCCCCGGTCGACTGGCAACTGCACGACACCTCATCCTGGGTGATGTTCGCCATCGGTCGCGACAAGGTCACGACCGGCAGCGGAAAGGGGCCCCATCATGCCTCAGAGGTGATCTCCTCATGACGACCGAGCTTCATCCAACCGAATCCTCGCGGAGCCGGCTAGCTCGAGTTCTCGAGGACGGCAATTTCGCCTTGACGCTGGAAGTCGCCCCACCGGTTGGACCCAACCGTGCCGCAGTGGAGCGACAGATCGGCCTGCTGAAGGACTATGCGGACGCCTTCAACGTGACGGATAACCAATCGGCGAGAGTGCACACGTCGAGTCTCGCCGTGTGCATCATGCTGAAGCAGTCGGGACTCGATCCGATCTTGCAGGTCACATGTCGGGACCGTAACCGACTGGCCATCCAATC